>NZ_JBSFJW010000029.1:0-125839 GCF_053598255.1 Streptomyces sp. NPDC001157 | reverse complement strand
AAGGTGCCGGCCTGGGGCATGCCGTCGAAGCTGTGGCTCCCCCGCTTTCGGCCTGAACGGCCTCGTCCTCAAACGCCGGACGGGCTGAAAACAGCCCCTCCGGCGTTTGAGGAGCGGGGGTCCGGGGGCCGGTGCCCGGGTCGGGACGGGAAGGGGCGGCGGGGGCGAAAAATGCCGGCCGCACCCACCACCCCGCCAAACCGTCGTACAGCCCGCCCCCACCACTACACCCCGGCCAAACACACCCCCACCCCCACCGCCCTACCGTGGACCCCGAAGCCACGAACAGCACACCCGACAGGGAAGGGCCGGAACCCCCATGACTTCCACCACCGCCTTCTGGCTCGCCGGCCGCCAGGCCACGGGCGAGGACACCTTCGACGTCACCTCCCCGTGGGACGGCCGCCTCGTCGGCAAGGTGAGCGTGCCCACCGACGCCCAGGTCGAGGAGGCCGTCGCCGCCGCCCACGCCGTCCGCGAGGACTTCGCCGCCACACCGGCCCACGTCCGCGCCGCCGCCCTCGACCACGTCAGCCGCAGGCTCGTCGAGCGCACCGAGGAGATCGCCCAGCTGATCTCCGCCGAGAACGGCAAGCCGATCAAGTGGGCCCGCGGCGAGGTCGGCCGCGCGGTGTCCGTCTTCCGGTTCGCCGCCGAAGAGGCCCGCCGCTTCAACGGCGGCGAGGCCCAGCGCCTCGACACCGACGCCGGCGGCCAGGGCCGCCTCGCCCTCACCCGCCGCTTCCCCAAGGGCGTCGTCCTCGGCATCGCGCCCTTCAACTTCCCGCTCAACCTGTGCGCCCACAAGGTCGCCCCGGCGATCGCGGCCGGCGCGCCGATCATCCTGAAGCCGGCGCCCGCCACCCCGCTCTCCGGCCTGATCATCGGTGACCTGCTCGCCGAGACGGACCTCCCGGCCGGTTCCTGGAGCATCCTCCCGGTCGCCAACGACAAGATGCCCGCCCTGGTCCAGGACGAGCGCCTGCCGGTCATCTCCTTCACCGGCTCCGAGAAGGTCGGCTACGCGATCATGGACTCGGTGCCGCGCAAGCACTGCACCCTGGAGCTCGGTGGCAACGGCGCGGCCGTCGTCCTCGGCGACTACGCCTCCGACGCCGACCTCGACTGGGCCGCCACCCGCATCGCCACCTTCTCCAACTACCAGGGCGGCCAGTCCTGCATCTCCGTGCAGCGCGTGATCGCGGACGCGTCGGTGTACGACCGGCTGCTGCCGCGTATCGTCGCCGCCGTCGAGGCCCAGGTCACCGGCGACCCGAGCGACGACAAGACCGACGTGGGGCCGCTGGTCAGCGAGGACGCGGCCAAGCGGGTCGAGTCGTGGGTGAAGGAGGCCGTCGAGGCCGGGGCGACCCTGCTCACTGGCGGCGACCGCGACGGCGCCTCCTACGCGCCGACCGTCCTCACCGACGTACCGGCCGACACGACGATCTCCTGCGAGGAGGTCTTCGGGCCCGTCCTCACCGTGCAGAAGGTGGACGGCGAGGCGGAGGCCTTCGCCGCCGTCAACTCCTCCAAGTACGGCCTCCAGGCGGGCGTGTTCACGCACGACCTCCAGGTGGCCTTCCGGGCGCATCGTGCGCTTGAGGTGGGTGGCGTGGTCATCGGTGACGTCCCGTCCTACCGCGCCGACCAGATGCCGTACGGCGGCGCCAAGCAGTCCGGGGTCGGCCGCGAGGGCGTGAAGTTCGCGATGGACGACTACACGTACGAGCGCGTCATGGTCCTCACCGGGCTCGCCCTCTAGGACCCTCTCTAGTAAATGGGAACCATTTCCATATAGGCTTCCCGAAGGGGCCCGGCACCGATGCCTTCCGGTGCCGGGCCCTTGGGTCGTCTTGTCCGGACCCTCAACCGGAGAAGACGACGTGCGCGAGCCGCAGCGGGCCGCGCAGCCTGAGGTGGACGTCGCGGACACCTTCGGCGAGGATCCCGGCGGTGACCGTCGTGTAGTCGTACGGCCCCGGCGTCGGCGTCCCGGGCGTCAGGGACGCGAGCACCGCACCCCCGTCCAGTGACACGTCGACCGCACCCTCGCCCGCCACCGTCACGGACACCTCGTTGACGCCCTTCCCGAAGTCGCAGTCCCGGTAGACCAGTTCACCCGCTCTGCCCTCCACCGGGGTCACCGCGTCGCCCGCGGCCTTGGTGCGGTCGACGATCTCGATTCCGCTCTGCTCGTCGAAGTCGGCCGCGTCGAGACCCCGGCTCAGGACGGGGCGCGGTGCGGACGCCTCGCCGTCGAGGGTCACCGTCGTACGCAGCCGCACATCCTCGCTGGAGGCACCGGCCAGCAGTTCGTAGGGGCCCGGTTCACGGCGCCAGCGGCCCTGGTGCACATCCCAGAAGCCGAAGGCGGACAAGGGGACTTCGAAGGAGAGCTCCCTGCGCTCGCCCGGCTCCAGACGCACCCGGTCGAGCGCCGCCAGCTCGCGCCGCGGACGCGGGAGAGCGGGGTCCACGGCGCGGAGATAGAGCTGGGCGACCTCGTCCGCCGCCATGGCTCCGGTGTTCGTGACCGTGAAGGAGACGGACACCGCGGCGCCCTCCGCCTTCGCCGTCAGGTCCGCGTACGCGAACGACGCGTACGACAGGCCGTGGCCGAACGGGAACAGAGGTGTGCCCTCGAAGTACAGGTAGGTCTGGCGGCTGCCGATCACGTCGTAGTCGAGGAGGTCGGGCAGGTCGGCGTCGTCGGCGTACCAGGTCTGCGGGAGGCGGCCGGCGGGGGAGACGTCGCCGGCGAGGACCCTGGCCAGGGCGGTGCCGGCCGCCTGGCCGCCGTGTGCCGTCCACAGGATGGCCGGGAGGCGGGCGGAGTCGAACGCGTAGGGATACGCCGACACCAGTGTCAGCACCGTGCGCGGGTTGACGGCGCGTGCGGCGTGCAGCAGGCGCTCCTGGTGGTGGGGGAGGCGCAGGGTCGTACGGTCCTCGGTCTCGCGGCCGTTGATGTGCGGATCGTTGCCCGCGACCACCAGGACCACATCGGCCTCGGCGGCGGCCCTGCGCACCGCGTCCTCGCCGCGTTCGGTGACGATCACCTTGAAGATTTCCGGGTTCGCTTCGGCAACCTTGACGCCGTCGGCGGCGACGGAGACATGGCGACCCGTACCGAGGTGCTTCAGGAGGTGCCCGTTCTCATGGGGTTCCAGGCGGAATGTCTCCTGGACGATCCAGCCTCCGGGCTGGTCGGCGGAAGCGCGCAGATAGCCGTCCTCGGCGACCGAGAGATAGCGGCCGTCGGGCGCGCGCAGCGTCAGGACGCCCTCGCCCCACTCCATGAGCGCGAACTCGGTACCGGTCCCATCGGTAGTCAGCGGGGGCAGATCGGTGCGGCCCGTGAGCGTGGCCGGGTCGAGAGCGCCCTCGGCGCCGCGCACCTGCTCCTCGGCGCCGTCCGCCGCCGGGGCGTGGAGAAACGTACCGGCAGCGGTCTTGAAGCGGACGCGGTCCACGCCCTCCGCGAACTCCACGCGCTCCGCGCCGAACCGCTCGTACAGGCCCTCCAGCGGTGTGGACCGGTGGATGAGCGTGCCGCTGTACCAGTCCAGCTTGCACTCGTCCGCGAGCAGGCCGACCACCGCGATCCGGGCGTCCGCGGCGAGCGGCAGCAGACCGCCGTCGTTCTTCAGCAGCACGACCGCCTGCTCGGCGGCCTCCTGCGCGAGCGCGCGATGGGCCGGGGTGTCGAACTCCCCGGTGCCGGCGTGCGGGTCGTAACGCGGGTCGAACTCGCCGAGGCGGAAACGCACCGAGAGCTGGCGGCGTACGGCCGTGTCGATGTCCGACTCGGTGAGCAGGCCCTGTTCCAGGGCCCCGCGCACCCGCGCGGTGATCTTCGAGCTGTCGGTGCCGTGGTCGGTGAAGCTGTCGACGCCGGCCAGCAGCGCCGCGGCCGTCGCCTCCTCGTGCGTGTCGAAGTAGTGCTCGGAGTCGACCAGGTTGGACGGCGCACCCGCGTCCGAGCAGACGAGGAGATCATCGTCGGTCCAGGTCCGCAGGTGCTCGCGCAGAGAGGGCGAGACATGGTTCGGGCGGCCGTTGACCAGGTTGTACGCGGGCATGACGCCGGCCACCGCGCCCGCCTCGACCGTCTCGCGGAAGGCACGCAGGTCGTACTCGTGCAGGACGCGGGGGCGCACGGAGGAGGACGTGGTGTCGCGGTCCGTCTCGTTGTTGTGCGCCAGCCAGTGCTTGAGGACCGGTGCCGTGCGCCAGTACGTCGGGTGCTCGCCGCGCAGGCCGTGCGTGTAGGCGGTGGCGATGGCCGAGGTGAGCTTCGGATCCTCCGAGTAGCCCTCCTCGTTGCGGCCCCACAGCGGGTGGCGCAGCAGGTTGACGGTCGGGGACCAGACGTTGAGCCCCACGCGGTCATCCCGGGCGCGCATCGCGCGGGTCTCCTTGGAGACGGCCTCCCCGACCCGTCGTACGAGGTCCGTGTTCCAGGTGGCACCGAGGCCGACGGCCTGCGGGAACACCGTCGCCGGGCCCATCCAGGCGACGCCGTGCAGCGCCTCCTGGCCGGTGCGGAACGCGGGGATGTCCAGCCGCTCGACGGCGGGGACGAACTGGTGCAGGAATCCGATCTTCTCATCGAGGGTGAGCCGCGACAGAAGGTCGTCGATGCGCTTCGCGAAGGGCAGGTGTGGATCGCGGAAAGGCGGCGTGTGCGGCGTGTGTGCGGTCACGTGGGGATCCCCTTGCGATGGATCGTCGGAATGCTTTCGAAGCGCTTCGATGCTCATTCGACTCGGGGGCGAGTGTCAAGAGATCGACACCCTCACTTCAAGCGGTGCATATGAAAGGGGGGCGCTCCTGAGCCTCGGAGGAATCTTGGAAGCGACCCTTGTGCGCCCCTGTGTGTTCACTTAACCTCACAGCAACATCGAAGCGCTTCGACTGCCGTCTCCGTTCACGCGTCGAAGAAACGCTTCAGCTCAGCCAGTTCCACTTACGACACCGCAGCCGACGGCCTCCGCCGGGTGTCCAGGTGCGCCACGAAGGGTTGACGCAATGACGCCGAACGCCGCCTCCGCCTCCTCCGGACCGAGCCGGAGAAGCTTCCTTGCCTCAACAGCGGTCGCCACCGCAGCGGTGGCGGGAGGGATGCCGCTGCTCGCCGCCTGCGGCGGATCGGACAGCGGGAAGCGCGAAGGAGCCACATCGGGCAAGGCAGCCGACAAGCTGATCCCGGCTTATGTCGCCAGCACGCTCGCCAAGCCGGACATCCCCTCGAAGAACGGTTCCGCGGCCGGCTACGCCAGCAAGATCGACCTCGGGGCCCTCGTTGCGTCGGTCCCGAAAAAGCTCGGTACCGGCGCTCCCCTCAAGATCATGTCCCCCTTCTGGGGCACCCCGCCGAAGCCCGGGTGCGCGTACTACAAGGCACTCGACGCGGCGGCGGGCACCAACATCACCTGGCAGAACCAGGACGGCAACACCTACGGGGAGAAACTCGGTGCCGTCCTCGCCTCCAGCTCCATACCCGACATGGTGGTCGTGCCCAACTGGGAGCTGAAGGGCAAGATATCGAGCGCGGTCACCGCGAAGTTCATGGACCTCGGCCCCTACCTGGCGGGCGACAAGGTCAAGAAGTACCCGAACCTGGCCGCGATCCCGTCCGACGCCTGGCGCATGTCCATCTTCGGCGGCGCGCTGCGCGGCATCCCGATGCCCGCCGCACCCGTGCCCAACATCGTGCCCTTCTACCGCAAGGACATCTTCGACAAGAAGGGCTACACCGTCCCCAAGTCGGCCGACGAGTTCCTCAGTTGGGCCAAGGAGGCCACCAGCGCCAAGGCCAAGGTGTGGGCCTGTGGTGACATGAGGTGGTCGGCGGCAGGCTTCTTCGGTGTCCAGCCTGAAGGGTCGCTCGGCTGGAACATCGGGGACGACGGCAAGCTGACGTACCGCTTCGAGCATCCTGAGTACCTCGAACATCTGGAGTGGGTCCGCAAGCTGTTCGCCGCGGGTGTGGTACATCCCGACGACAAAGCAAACACGGGCGATCCCACCCAGCGGTTCACTTCCGGGCAGACCCTGGTCGGCAACAGCGACATGTCCGGCTGGTACGGCATGACCGCCGAACAGGCCCGGTCCAACCCCGACTTCGAGGTCGACGGCATGGACTACTTCGGCGCCGACGGCGGCACCCCGACGCTGTACGCCAACCCGCCCGCCACCATCTGGTCCATGATCCGCAAGGGCGCCTCGAAGGAGACGGTCGAGAACGCGCTGGCCGCCGCCAACTTCGCGGCAGCGCCCTACGGCACCAAGGAGCGGATGTTCGTCGACTACGGCGTCGAGGGCACCTACTACACGGTCAAGGACGGCGTCCCGGTCAAGAACGACCGGGGTATCCAGGAGGTGGTCAACGCCTGGGTGATGCTGGCGGCCCCGGCTCCCTACCTGGCCCACCCCGACTTCCCCGAGATCGCCCGCAAGCAGGTCGAGTGGCAGCAACGGCAGGGTGCCTTCGTGAAGAAGACGTCCACCTACGGCATGAACATCGTCGAACCGAGCCGCTACGCCACCCTTTCCAGTCAGTTCGAGCAGCTGGAGATCGACTTCGTGCGCGGCAACAAGAAGCTGTCCGACGTCCAGCAGGCCATCTCCACCTGGAAGTCCTCCGGCGGCGACAAGCTGCGCGACTGGTACAAGCAGCTCCTCGACAAGAACGGCAGTGGCAACTGATGTCCCTCACGGCCGGGAGCAGGCCGGACGGGACTCGTCCCCCCGCGGCGGTCGAGGAACCGACGGCCGCGGTCGCCGCGGCCACCGTGCAGGAGAGCGTGCCGCGCAAGGCCGCCAAGACGGGCAAGGTTCCCTTCCGGGTCCGGTGGCGCCGCGACCGCACGCTCATCCTGATGACGCTGCCCGTCATCGTCCTGCTCCTGATCTTCAACTACGTCCCGCTGCTCGGTAACGTCGTCGCCTTCCAGGACTATGACCCGTACGCCGCCGGCAACGGCATCACGGCGATCTTCCACAGCCCCTGGGTCGGGGCGGAACAGTTCTCGCGGATGCTGGACGACCCGCTGTTCTGGAGCGCCATGAAGAACACCCTCGTGCTCTTCGTGCTCCAGCTGGTGCTGTTCTTCCCGGTCCCCATCGCCCTCGCGCTGGTCATCAACAGCGTGATCCGGCCCCGGGTGCGGGCGGTGGCGCAGGCGATCATGTATCTGCCGCACTTCTTCTCCTGGGTCCTCGTGGTCACCGTCTTCCAGCAGATGTTCGGCGGCGCGGGCATCATCGCCCAGACCCTGGAGAAGCACGGGTGGAGCGGCTTCGACCTGATGACCAACGCGAGCCTGTTCAAGTACCTGGTCACCGCGCAGGCCGTGTGGAAGGACGCCGGCTGGGGGATCATCGTCTTCCTCGCCGCGCTGGCCGCCGTCAGCACCGATCTGTACGAGGCCGCCGCCATGGACGGCGCGGGAAGTTGGCGACGCATGTGGCATGTGACGCTGCCCGCGCTGCGCCCGGTGATCGCGCTGCTGCTGGTTCTGCGGGTGGGCGACGCACTGAGCGTGGGGTTCGAGCAGTTCCTGCTCCAGCGGTACGCGGTCGGTGCGGGGGCCAGCGAGGTCCTCGACACCTACGTGTGGAACATGGGTATCCAGAACGGCGACTTCAGCTACGCGGCCGCGGTCGGCCTGGCCAAGGGAGTCATCGGAGTGTGTCTCGTCCTGGGCGCGAACAAGGTCGCGCACCTGCTCGGCGAGCAGGGGGTGTATCAGAAGTGAGCCTCAACACGACGCTCATCCGCAGCCTGAAGGCCCCCGCCCGCCCCGTGTGGGAGGAGCCGCCCAGCAAGGTCGGACTCACCGCCAAGGGCGGATTCCTTCTCCTTTGCTGTCTGGGGGTCCTCGGGCCGCTGTGGATCATCGTCGTCACCAGCCTCTCGCCCAAACCCGTGATCGACCGGGTCGGCGGCCTGGTCGTGCTCCCCCAAGGCATCACCCTCGTCAACTACACCGAACTGCTCAGTGGTGGACAGGTCAGCCGGGCGATCATGGTGTCGGTCGGTGTCACGCTCGTCGGCACGCTGTTCTCGATGACGGTGTCGGTGCTCGCGGCCTACGGTCTGTCCCGGCGGGGCACTCTGGGCCACCGGTTCTTCCTGATGACCATGATGGCCACGATGTTCTTCGGGGCCGGCCTCATCCCGACGTACCTTCTGGTGCAGTCGCTGGGGCTCACCGACACCTATCTGTCGCTGATCCTGCCGAGCGCGGTCAGCGTCTTTAACATCCTCGTGCTGCGGGCCTTCTTCATGGGGATCTCGCCCGAACTCACCGAGTCGGCCCGTATCGACGGGGCCGGTGACCTGCGGATCCTGCTGACCATCATCATGCCGCTGTCGCGGGCGGTGCTGGCCGTCATCTCCCTGTTCTACGCGGTCGGCTACTGGAGCGCCTGGTTCAACGCGTCCATCTACCTCTCCGACCAGGAGATGATGCCGCTGCAGAACGTGCTCATCCAGCTGGTCCAGAAGAACACGGAGGCCCCCACCGGCCTCCAGCAGGCGGTCCGCACCGGCCAACTCTCCCCACTGGGACTGCAGATGGCGGTCATGGTCCTCGCCCTGATCCCCGTCGCGGTCGCCTCCCCCTTCGTCCAGCGGCACTTCAAGAAGGGCATGCTCACCGGCGCCATCAAGGGCTGAGCCACACCTTTCGACTCCGCCGCGGCCGACCTGCCTCCAGCAGCGGTCGGCCGCGGCGGTCCCAAACCTCCCGTTGCTTCCCACCGCACAGAACGAGGTATGTCATGCCCGCGTTCACTCCGAGCCGACGTGCCGTTCTCGCCGGTACCGCGGCGACCGCCGCGCTCACCGCCGTTCCGGTCCTCCCCGGGCGGGCGCTGGCCGCGGCACCGGCCGCCACCGCCACGCCGGCCTACCGCTGGCGCAACGCCGTCATAGGCGGCACCGGTTTCGTCACCGGCGTCCTCTTCCACCCCTCGGTCCGCGGCCTCGCCTACGCCCGTACCGACATCGGCGGCGCCTACCGCTGGGAGGACCGCACCGCCCGCTGGACCCCGCTGACCGACCATCTCGGCGCGGACGACTGGAACCTCCTCGGCGTCGAGGCCGTCGCCGTCGACCCCGCCCACCCCGACCGCGTCTACCTCGCCCTCGGCACCTACACCCAGTCCTGGGCCGGCAACGGGGCCATCCTGCGCTCCGAGGACCGCGGTGCCACCTGGAGCCGCACCGACCTCGGCGTCAAGCTCGGCGCCAACGAGGACGGGCGGGGTACGGGTGAGCGGCTGCTCGTCGATCCGCGGGACAGCGACACCCTCTGGCTGGGCACCCGGCACGACGGGCTGCTCAAGTCGACCGACCGGGGGGCCACTTGGGCCGCTGCCGGCGGCTTCCCGGGCACCCCGAGCGCCTCCGGGCAGGGCGTCACCTTCCTCGTCGCCGCCGGGCGCACCCTCTACGCCGGCTGGGGCGACTCCGACGGCAGCACCGCCCACCTCTTCCGCACCGCGGACGGCACCACCTGGGAAACCGTCCCCGGCCTGCCCACCGGCACGGCCGCCAAGGTGCCGATCCGCGCCGCGTACGACCGGTACACCCGCGAGCTCTACGTGACGTACGCCGACGCGCCCGGCCCCAACGGCCAGTCCGACGGCAGTGTGCACAAGCTGTGCACCACCAGCGGGAAGTGGACCGACGTGACACCCGTGAGACCGGGCGGCACCACTTCCGACGGTTCGGCCGACACCTTCGGGTACGGCGGAGTCGCCGTCGACGCCCGCCGCTCCGGCACCGTCGTCGTCTCCACCAACAACCGGTGGGCCGACATCGACACCCTCTACCGGAGCACCGACGGCGGCCGCACCTGGACGTCACTGAAGGACTCCGCCGTCCTCGACGTGTCCGAGACCCCTTATCTCAAGTGGGGCGCCGACAAGCCCAAGTTCGGATGGTGGATCCAGGCCCTCGCCGTCGACCCGTACGACTCCCGGCACATCGTGTACGGCACCGGAGCCACCCTCTACGGCACCCGGGACCTGAAGAACTGGGCCCCGCAGATCCGCGGTCTGGAGGAGACGGCCGTGCGCCTGCTGATCTCGCCCCCGGCCGGCAAGGCGCATCTGATCAGCGGCTGCGGTGACATCGGCGTGCTGTACCACGAGCGGCTCACGGCGTCTCCCTCCCGCGGCATGGCGACCAACCCCGTGTTCGGGTCGGCGATGGGGCTCGCCCAGGCCGCGAACAAGCCGGCGTACGTCGTCCGTACCGGCTGGGGCGACCACGGCAACGGCGCATACTCGAACGACGGCGGGCAGACCTGGGCGCCCTTCGAGGCCCAGCCCGCCATCGCCAAGGACGGGCCGGGGCCGATCGCCGTGAGTGCCGACGGCAGTGTGCTGCTGTGGGTCTTCGTGCACTCGGACGGCACCAAGTACCCCGCCCACCGCTCCACGGACCACGGCGCCACCTGGTCCGAGGTCTCCTCCTTCCCGAAGGGCGCCACACCGGTCGCCGACCCGGCCGACCCGACGCTCTTCTACGCGTACGACACCGACACGGGAACGCTGTACGCCAGCACCGACGGCGGCCGGACCTTCACCGCCCGGGCGACCGGACTCCCCTCCGGGGACAGCCAGTTCCAGCTGGTCGCGGCGCCGGGCAGATCCGGCGACCTGTGGCTGAGCGCCAAGGGACAGGGCCTGCACCGGTCCACCGACGGCGGCGCGAGCTTCTCGAAGACCGCGGGCGTCGGCGCCTCGGAGTGCCTCGGTTTCGGCAGGGCCGCGAAGGGCGCCGACTACCCCGCCGTCTACCAGGTCGGCACGATCGGGACCGTCACCGGCGTCCACCGCTCCGACGACGAGGCGAAGACCTGGGTGCGGATCAACGACGACCGGCACCAGTGGGGCTGGATCGGCACGGCCGTCACCGGTGACCCGCGCAGCCACGGCCGCGTCTACCTGGCCACCAACGGGCGCGGGATCCAGTACGGGGAGCCCGTCTGATGCCGGCGCTCAGCGACGCCACCCGCGGCCGCATCCTCTTCGGCGGCGACTACAACCCCGAGCAGTGGCCCGAGGAGACCTGGGCCGAGGACGTACGGCTCATGCGGGACGCCGGCGTCAACTCCGTCACCCTCGGCGTCTTCTCCTGGGCGAAGCTCGAACCCCGGCCGGGGGAGCGGGAGTTCGGCTGGCTCGACCGGCTGATGGACCTCATGCACGCGGCCGGCATCGGTGTCGTGCTCGCCACCCCCACCTCCTCGCCACCGCCGTGGCTCGGCCGGCTGCACCCCGAGACCCTGCCCCGCGACGAGGACGGCCGCACCGAGTGGTGGGGCGGCCGCCAGCACTTCTCGCACTCCAGCGCCGCCTACCGCCGCTACGCGGCAGCCATCACCGAGGACCTCGCCGCCCGCTACGGCAGCCACCCCGCCCTCACCATGTGGCACATCAACAACGAGTACTGCACCTACGACTGGGGCGACGAGGCCGCCGCCCGCTTCCGCCGCTGGCTGCAGCAGAAGTACGGCACGCTCGACGCTCTCAACACCGCTTGGGGCACGGCCTTCTGGAGCCAGGGCTACGGCGACTGGGCCGAGGTGCTGCCGCCCCGCCACGCCCACTACCTGAAGAACCCCGGCCAGGTGCTGGACTTCAAGCGGTTCACCTCCGACATGCTCCTGGAGTGCTACATCGCCGAGCGGGACATCGTCCGCCGGCACACCCCCGCCCACATCCCGGTCACCACCAATTTCATGGCGCTGTGGGCCGGGCAGGACGCCTGGCGGTGGGCCGAGGAGGAGGACGTCGTCTCCGTCGACCTCTATCCCGATCCGCGCGATCCCTTCGGCGCGCAGCACGGCGCCCTCGTCCAGGACCTGACCCGCTCGCAGGCCCGCGGCCCCTGGATGCTGATGGAGCAGGCGGCCGGACCGGTCAACTGGCGCGGCGTCAACCACCCCAAGCCGCGCGGACTCAACCGCCTCTGGTCCCTCCAGGCCGTGGCCCGCGGCGCCGACGCCGTCTGCTACTTCCAGTGGCGCCAGTCCCGGCAGGGCGCGGAGAAGTTCCACTCCGGGATGGTCAGCCATGCGGGGGCGCAGGGGCGTACGTATCAGGAGGTCAGGCAGCTCGGCGCCGAACTCGCCCGGATCGGCTCTGAAGCGGCGGGCAGTCACAGCCGAAGTGACATCGCCGTCCTGCACGACTGGCACTCCTGGTGGGCCGGCGCGCATGAGGGCCGGCTCTCGACACGGGTCGACTACGCCCAGGTCCTGACCACCTGGCACCGTGCACTGTGGCAGGCCCACCTCACCACCGACTTCGCCCACCCCGAGCACGACCTCACCGCCTACAAGCTGGTCGTGGTCCCCCAGCTGTACGCTCTCACGGACGCGGCGATCGACAACCTCCTCGCGTACGTCCGCGGCGGTGGCACCCTCGTCTGCGGGTTCCTGACCGGTGTCGCCGACGAGGACGACCGAGTGCGTCCCGGCGGCATGGACCCCCGACTGCGCGAGCTGTTCGGCATCCGCACGCTGCACGAGTGGTGGCCGCTGGACGCGGACGAGACCGCCGAGACCGACGGCTTCCACGGGACACTCTGGTCGGAGGAGATCGAGGCGACCGGGGATGCCTCGGTGGAAGCCGCCTACAAGGGCGGCGAACTCGACGGGATGCCCGCCGTTCTCCGTAACGGCCGCGCCTGGTACCTCTCCACGCTCCCCGAGCCGCACGCGCTGCGCGTCCTGCTGGCCCAGATCGCGGCCGACGCGGGCGCCCGCCCGGTCCTCGACAGCCTGCCCGACCAGGTGGAGGCGGTCCGCCGCGGCGACCTGCTCTTCGTGCTCAACCATGGGCGGGAGTCGGTGACCGTGCAGGTGCCGGGCACCCACCACGACCTGCTGAGCGGCGCGACCGTGGAGGGCGAGGTCACCCTCGGCCGGTACGGCGTGATGGTGTTGCGCCCATGAACACGTCGATGATCTCGCCCATGAACATTGTCCACGGAACCTGGGAACCCCTCCCCGCCACCCGGTGGGAGGACGGCTTCCTGAGCGGCAACGGCCACCATGGCGCACTTGTGTTCGGTGATCCGAACGAGGAACGGGTCGTCGTCACGCATCACACCCTCGTCCGCCCCAACGGCGGTGAGAGCGCCCGCCCGCCCCGCCTCGCCGACCGACTGCCGCTCCTCCAGGACCAGTTGCTCGCGGGCGAACTGCACGCCGCCGAGACCTTCACCGACGGACGCGACCTGCAGTGGGTCCAGCCCTTCCACCCCGCCTTCCAAGTACGGCTGCGCAGACCGACCGGCGAGGAACCGCGCCGCTACCGCCGCTCCGTCGACTTCACCACCGGCGTGGTGGAGGCCGTCTGTGAGGGCTGGAGCAGCCGGGTCTTCGTGTCCCGCGCCGACGACGTGATCGTCCAGCACGTCACGGCCGCCGACCTCGACATCTCCCTGGACCACAGGCTCCCGGGAGCCCCCGCGGGCCTCGCCGTCGGCGACGGCGCCGTCCGCACCCCCGACGGCGCCCTGCTCACCCTGCGCGTTCGCTACCCCGGCAGCGACACCGCGTACACCGGAGTGACGCTCGTCGTGCCCATGGGCGGCCGTACGACGCTCACGCCCCCCGGCGCACATGTCACGGACGCCGAGTCGGTCCTGCTGCTGACCAGGGTGCTGCGGCACACCGGCGAGCTGGACACGACACCCCACGCCCGCGCCCTCCGCGAACTGCTGCAAGCCGACGAGGACCCGTACACCCTCCTCCTGGAACGCCACACGGCCGTGCACCGCACCGCCTACGAGCGCGTCACCCTTGACCTGGACGCGGATCCCGCAGAGCGCGCCCTGCCCGGCTCGGAGCTGCTCACGCATCCCGACAGCCCGGCCCTCCTGGAGCGCCTCTTCGCCGCCGGGCGCTACCACCTGCTCTCCGCGAGCGGCCTGCTCCCGCCCCGCCTGGTCGGCCTGTGGACCGGCGACTGGGACACCGCGTGGTCGGGGGCGTTCACCAATGACGCCAACCTCAACCTCCAGACCGCCTCCGCAGCGGCCGCCGCGCTCCCCGAGGTCACGGCAGCCCATGCCTCTCTGATCCGGCGTCAGCTTGCCGACTGGGCCGAGAACGCCCGCGCGGTCTTCGGCGCGCGCGGCGTCGTCGCCCCCGCCCACACCGACGGCGAGTCCGGGCTGGCGTACCACTTCAACCGCGAATACCCCCTCCACCTGTGGACCGCGGGCGCCGACTGGCTGCTCAAACCGCTGGTCGACCACGACGAGACGGGCGGCTCCAAGGATCCCCATACAGCCCACGCACTCGCCCAAGTCGCCCTGTTCTACGAGGACTTCCTCACCCGGACCGACAAGGACGGCCATCTGGTCGTCGTCCCGTCCTACTCGCCGGAGAACCGCCCGGCGAACGCGAGCTGGGGCGCGATCAACGCGGCCATGGACCTCTCGGCCGCCCGGCACGCCCTGCTGACGGCAGCCGAGTACCACCCCGGCACCCCCGAGGCCGACCGCTGGCGTGCCCTCGCCGACCGGCTGCCACCCCACCGGATCAACGCCGACGGCGCCCTCGCCGAATGGGCCTGGCCCGGCCTCGACGACACCTACGACCACCGCCACCTCAGCCACCTGTACGGCGTCTGGCCGCTCGACGAGATCAACCCGTACGACACCCCCGATCTCGCGGCCGCCGCCCACCGCGCCCTCGAACTGCGCGGCGCCGAGAACGACTCCGCGCACGGTCATCTGCACCACGCCCTGGTCGCCGCCCGGCTGCGCGACGGCGAACGCGTCGCGCACGCCCTCGGACAGGTCCTCAAGGGCGACTTCTTCCACAACTCCCTGATGAGCGCGCACTACCCGGACCGCCACGTCTACAACGCCGACGCCGCCCACACCCTGCCCGCCGTGCTGATCGAGATGCTCGTGCAGTCGACCCCGGACCGCCTGGTCCTGCTGCCCGCGCTCCCGAAGGCGTACCCGAAGGGTCGACTCCTCGGCGTCCGCACCCGGTTCGGGGCGGAACTCGACCTCACCTGGAACCCGCAGGAAGCGACTGCGGTGCTGCGCCCCACCCGTACGCACCGCGTCGAGCTCAGGACTTCCTCCGGCACGCGACCGCTCGATCTCGTCGCCGGAGAAGACCACGTCCTCGCTCCGGGGGCGTGGTGATCACCTCCGCAATTCCCCCCACCCATGGAAGGGACACCATGGCAAAGAGCACTCTGCGCAAGGTCACCATGGCCGTACTGGCCCCGGCGATGGCCATCGGCGCCACCGTCGGCCTCGCGTCCGCCCCCGCCTCCGCCGCGGTCTGGAACACCTGCGACCGGTACGGCAGCACGAACCTGAACGGCTACACGCTCTACAACAACATCTGGGGCTCCGGCGCCGGCAGCCAGTGCATCTGGGCCAACTCCGGCACCAGCTGGGGTGTCTGGGCCGACCACCCCAACACCGGCGGCATCAAGTCCTACGCCAACTCCACGAAGGCGATCAACAAGGCGATCAGCTCGCTCGGGTCGCTCACCAGCAACTACAACGTCACCGTCCCGTCGTCCGGCGCCTACAACACGTCGTATGACATCTGGGACACCGCCCACCACTACGAGATCATGCTCTGGGTCAACAGGACCGGACCGGTCGGCGCCATCGGCAGCCGGCAGGCCAACGTGTCGCTGGGCGGCCACAACTGGGACGTCTACAAGGGCAACAACGGCTCCAACGAGGTGTTCTCCTTCCTGCGCACCTCGAACTCGTCCTCCGGCACCGTCGACATCCTGCCGATCCTGAAGTGGATCAGGGACTCCAGGGGCTGGATGGGCAATGTGACCATCGGCGACGTCCAGTTCGGCTACGAGATCACGAGCTCGTCCGGCGGCCTGAACTTCAACACGAACAACCTGACCGTAAGCAGCAGTTGACCTCTTCTTTGATCAGGAGGATGTGTGCGTCGGGTTGAATGTGCGTATGCGAACCACCACCCCCCTGCGCAGCCTCCTGACCACGGTCACCGCGACCGCGGCCGTCGCCCTCACCGCGACGACCGCGGCCGCGGCTCCCGGTTCCCCGGCCCCCGGAGCGGGCGACATACCGACCAGGTCCTTCGCCTTCGACCCGGAGGCCCTGCACCCCGTCGCCGAACTCGCCGCCGAGCGGCTCGCCACCGCCGACCTGGTAGCTGCCGCGAAGTGGGGCACTGACAGCCCCATCGACGACCCGGCCCGCGAGCAAGTCGTCCTCGACAACGTCGCCGCACAGGCGAAGCAGATCGGCGCCGACCCCGACGAGGTCCGCCGCATCTTCCGCGACCAGATCGAGGCGAACAAGCTCGTCCAGCGGGCCCTCTTCCAGCGCTGGACCGACCACCCCGACGAGGCCCCGACCACCAAGCCCGACCTGAACGTGGTCCGCCAGACCATCAACCGCATCAACACGGACCTGGTCCAGGCGGTCGCGGACACCACACCGGAGCGCACGGCCCGGACCTGCCGCCCCGAACTCGTCTTTGCCGTGATCGAGGTCCACCACGAGAAGCACCCGGACCTGCTCCACACGAAGGCCCTGGTCCGCTCCCTGGCGTCAGTCTGCAGGGATTAGCACGCGGGGCGATTTCCCGTGCGGTTCCACCGCGCCCCTTCAGGGGCGCGGGGAACTGCGCGACGAGCCACGACGAAGCAGCAGTCGACCACGGTCCTAAAGCGGCAATTCCTACGAAGCAATAGGCAACTGCGCCCCGTCCCGCAAGAACAGCGGAATCCGTTCCAACGGCGCATTGACCGTCACGGTCGTACCACCCTCGTACGTCTCCCCGGTCCACGCATCCGTCCACGAGGCCCCAGCCGGAAGATACGTCGTCCGCGCCGTCGCACCGGCGGTGAGTACCGGCGCAACCAGCAGATCCCGCCCGAAGAGATACGCATCGTCGACGGCCCACGCCCCCTGATCCTCCGGGAACTCCAGGAACAGCGGCCGCATCACCGGCAGCCCCTCCTCGTGCGCCTCCCGCATGGCGTCCAGAACGTACGGCTTCAGCCGCTCCCGCAGCCGCAGATACCGCTCCAGGATCGCCCCGGCCTCCTCGCCGTAGGACCACACCTCGTTCGGGCCGCCGGTCATCTCCGGACCCAGCGGCATGCCGGGGTCACGGAACCCGTGCAGCCGCATCAGGGGAGACAGGGCCCCGAACTGGAACCACCGCACCATGACCTCGCGGTACGCCGGGTCGTCCGGGTCGCCGCCGTGGAAGCCGCCGATGTCGGTGTTCCACCAGGGGATGCCGGAGAGTGCCGTGTTGAGGCCGGCCGCGATCTGGCGGCGCAGGGTCGGGAAGTCGGTGCCGATGTCGCCGGACCACAGGGCGGCGCCGTAGCGCTGACTGCCCGCCCAGGCCGAGCGGTTGAGGGTGATGACCTCCTCGCCCTCGGCGCGCAGGCCCTCGTAGAAGGTGCGGGAGTTCTCGGCGGGGTAGCTGTTGCCGACCTCCAGGCCGGGGCCCGCCCAGTAGCGCAGGTTCTCCTGGAAGCCCGGCTTGAGCTCGGGCTCGCAGGCGTCCAGCCAGAAGGCCGTGATGCCGTACGGCTCCAGGTAGTTCTCCTTCACGCGCGACCACACGAACTCACGGGCCTCGGGGTTCGTGGCGTCGTAGAAGGCGACCTGAACGGTGGAGGCGACCTCCTTGTCGGGCCAGTCCGCGTGCGCCATCGGGCCGTACTGGGTGCCGATGAAGTAGCCGCGCTGCTCCATCACGGGGTGGTTCTCGCTCAGCGGCGACACCGACGGCCACACGCTCACCACCAGTTTGATGCCCAGCTCGTCCAGTTCACGGACCATCGCCGCCGGGTCGGGCCACTCGGCCGGGTCGAACTTCCACTCGCCCAGGTGCGTCCAGTGGAAGAAGTCGCACACGATGGCCGAGATGGGCAGCCCCCGACGCCTGTACTCCCTTGCCACCGCCAGGAGTTCGTCCTGAGTGCGGTAGCGCAGCTTGCACTGCCAGAAGCCGGCCGCCCACTCCGGCAGCATCGGGGTACGGCCGGTGACCGCGCTGTAGCGGCGCTGGCCGTCGGCCGGGGTGCCCGCGGTGATCCAGTAGTCGATCTGGCGGGCCGAGTCGGCCACCCAGCGGGTGCCGTTGTGCGCCAGTTCGACGCGGCCGATCGCCGGGTTGTTCCACAGCAGGGTGTAGCCGCGGCTGGAGGAGAGCACCGGGATGCCGACCTCGGCGTTGCGCTGGACCAGGTCGAGGACCAGGCCCTTCTGGTCGAGTCGGCCGTGCTGGTGCTGGCCGAGGCCGTACAGCTTCTCGTCGTCGTAGGCGGCGAACCGCTGCTCCAGGCGGTGGTGGCCGTTGCCGACGGCCGTGTAGAGGCGGGAGCCGGGCCACCAGAAGTGGGCGCGTTCCTCGGCCAGCACCTCCTGGCCGTCGTCGGTGCGCAGGAAGCGGATCAGGCCCTCGGCGCTCACCTCCACGGTGAGGGCGCCGACGGTCAACTGCCCTTCCCCGTCACCGATCTTGACGCTGCTCTCGGTGGCCGGCGCCTCGTCGAGCAGGGCACCCGGCAGGCCTTCGAGGACGGGGCCGCCGAGCCTGGCCCGCACCCGGACCGCGTCCGGGCCCCACGGTTCGATACGGAGCGTCTCCTGGCGGCCGCTCCACTCCAGCGCGCCGTCCCGCTCCCGGAAGGTGCCGACGGTGGGTGACGACTGAGCGAGGCTGACCTGGGGCTGGGCCCCGGCCTGCGGCTGGTTTTCGGCAGACTGGTTCACGAAGGGTGCTCCCGAAAGGACATAGGGGTGCCCACAGAGGGCACGGAAGAGCGGGATCAGGAAGTACCGGAGGGTGCCGGGCCCGTGCTCGCCCGCACCGTCAACTCCGGGGCGATCAGCACTACTTCGTCCTTGCCCACGCCGTCGAGCTTGGCGACCAGACGCTCCACGGCGTGCCGGCCCATCTCCTGCGCGGGGATGGCGACGGACGTCAGACGCACCGAGGCCTGCACGGCGACCTGGTCCGGGCAGACCGCGACCACCGACACGTCCTCGGGAACGGCACGGCCCTGCTGGCGCAGCAGGGCGAGCAGCGGCTCGACCGCCGACTCGTTCTGCACGACGAAACCGGTGGTGCCCGGCCGCTCGTCGAGGATGCGGGCGAGGGTGACGGCCATGGCGTCGTACCCGCCCTCGCACGGCCGGTGCAGCAGCCGTACCCCCAACTCCTGGGAGCGCGACCGCAGTCCGTCGAGGGTGCGCTCGGCGAAGCCCGTGTGCCGCTCGTAGACGGCGGGGGCCTCTCCTATGACGGCGATCTCGCGGTGGCCGAGCATCGCGAGGTGCTCCACGCACAGCGCGCCGGTCGCCTTGAAGTCGAGGTCGACGCAGGTCAGTCCGGAGGTGTCGGCGGGGAGGCCGATGAGCACCGACGGCTGGTCGGTGCCGCGCAGCAACGGCAGCCGCTCGTCGTCGAGTTCGACGTCCATCAGGATCATCGCGTCGGCGAGCCCGCTGCCGGTGACCCGGCGCACCGCGTCGGGGCCTTCCTCGCCGGTCAGCAGCAGGACGTCGTATCCGTGCGTCCGGGCCGTGGTGGCGACCGCGATGGCGATCTCCATCATCACCGGCACGTACATGTCGGTGCGCAGCGGGACCATCAGCGCGATGATGTTCGACCTACTGCTGGCCAGGGCCCGCGCGCCCGCGTTCGGGTGGTAGCCGAGCTCGCGGATGGACTGCTCGACCCGCTGCCGGGTTGTCGTGGAGATGGACCGCTTGCCGCTGAGGACATAGCTCACCGTGCTCGCCGAGACTCCGGCGTGCTGGGCGACCTCGGCAAGGGTGACCATCCAGCTCTCCAAGCGTGTGAAGCGCTTCGATAGTGCGCAGTGCGAACAGAAGCGGGTGAAGGTGGTTCGACACTAGCCCCAGTGAGGGTGGGTGTCCATAGGTTGTCGAAGCGCTTCGACTGCTTTCTCTTCCGCTTTCTTTTCCGCTGGGGCGTTCCACGGGGGTGCGGTACCTGCCCGGCCGTCGGCGGCAACGGCGAGGTCGTACCCGAACGGTCCCCCCGAAGGGCCCCCTTCTTCAAGGGCGCGGACCGCCTGGACACCGACCCGTGGTCCGTCGACATCGGCTGAACGGCTGCACAAAGGGTGGTGACCTCGCCCTGAATCGGGTACATACGATCGGGTAGCACCCGTCGGTAACCATAACTGGACCAAGATCCCGATTCGCGGCGAGGTGGCCCTCATGTCCGCAGCACCCGCACCCTCTTCCCGACGCCCCACCGTCACCGAACGCGAGGCCCGCCAGGTGGCGGAGGCGGCCCGTGAACAGGACTGGCGCAAGCCGAGCTTCGCCAAGGAACTCTTCCTCGGCCGCTTCCGCCTCGACCTCATCCACCCGCACCCCACCCCGTCCGCCGAGGAAGCCCAGCGCGGCGAGCAGTTCCTCACCAAGCTCCGCGACTTCTGCGAGACGAAGGTCGACGGCGCGCTGATCGAACGCGAGGCCCGGATCCCCGACGAGGTGATCAACGGCCTCAAGGAACTCGGCGCCCTCGGCATGAAGATCGACACCAAGTACGGCGGCCTCGGCCTCACCCAGGTGTACTACAACAAGGCACTGGCGCTGGCGGGCTCGGCCTCCCCGGCGATCGGCGTGCTGCTGTCGGCGCATCAGTCGATCGGCGTACCGCAGCCGCTGAAGCTGTTCGGCACGGCCGAGCAGAAGGAGCAGTTCCTGCCCCGCTGCGCCCGCACCGACATCAGCGCCTTCCTGCTCACCGAGCCGGACGTCGGCTCCGACCCGGCCCGCCTGGCGACCAGCGCGGTGCCGGACGGGGACGACTACGTCCTCGACGGCGTGAAGCTGTGGACCACCAACGGCGTGGTCGCCGACCTCCTCGTCGTCATGGCGCGCGTGCCGAAGTCCGAGGGCCACAAGGGCGGCATCACCGCCTTCGTCGTGGAGACCAACTCGCCCGGCATCACCGTCGAGAACCGCAACGCCTTCATGGGCCTGCGCGGCATCGAGAACGGCGTCACCCGCTTCCACCAGGTCCGCGTCCCGGCGGCCAACCGGATCGGCCCGGAGGGCGCCGGCCTGAAGATCGCGCTGACCACCCTCAACACCGGGCGGCTCTCGCTGCCCGCCTCCTGCGTCGCCGCCGGCAAGTGGTGCCTGAAGATCGCCCGCGAGTGGTCGGCGGCCCGTGAGCAGTGGGGCAAGCCGATCGCCCACCACGAGGCCGTGGGCTCGAAGATCTCCTTCATCGCGGCGACCACCTTCGCCCTGGAGGCCGTACTCGACCTGTCCTCGCAGATGGCGGACGAGGACCGCAACGACATCCGCATCGAGGGCGCCCTGGCCAAGCTCTTCTCCTCGGAGATGGCCTGGCTCATCGCCGACGAACTCGTGCAGATCCGCGGCGGCCGCGGCTTCGAGACGGCCGCGTCCCTCGCCGCCCGCGGCGAGAAGGCGGTCCCGGCCGAACAGGTCCTGCGCGACCTGCGCATCAACCGCATCTTCGAGGGCTCGACCGAGATCATGCACCTGCTGATCGCGCGCGAGGCCGTCGACGCCCACCTGTCCGTGGCCGGCGACCTGATCGACCCCGAGAAGTCCCTCCAGGACAAGGCGAAGGCGGGCGCCAACGCCGGTGTCTTCTACGCCAAGTGGCTCCCGAAACTGGTCGCGGGACCGGGTCAACTCCCTGTCTCCTACGGCCAGTTCAAGCACGGCGTGGACCTCTCCCCGCACCTGCGCTACGTCGAACGGCACGCCCGCAAGCTGGCCCGCTCCACCTTCTACGCCATGTCCCGCTGGCAGGGAAAGATGGAGACCAAGCAGGGCTTCCTCGGCCGTATCGTCGACATCGGCGCCGAACTGTTCGCGATGAGCGCGGCCTGCGTACGGGCCGAACTCCTGCGCAGCCAGGGTGACCACGGCCGCGAGGCCTACCAGCTCGCCGACGTCTTCTGCCGCCAGTCCCGCATCCGCGTCGAGGAACTCTTCGGCCGCCTGTGGACCAACACCGACGACCTCGACCGCAAGCTGGTCAAGGGCATCATGTCGGGCACGTACGAGTGGCTGGAGGAAGGCATCGTCGACCCGTCCGGCGAGGGACCGTGGATCGCCGCGGCGGACCCCGGAGCCTCGGCGAAGGAGAACCTGCACCGCCCCATCCGCTGATCACCCCGGGGCTCTGTGCACCTCCCGGCACCTCCCGAAGGGATCCCCCCGACGCGTGATCTTCACGCCGGTTTCACAAGGGGGGATCCCCCTTCAACCTCCGCAGAGCGCGACAAGCCACCCGCCCGAGCGACGCCCTGTCCACCCGGCGCTCCGGCTCGGCAACAATGGGGGGATGAGCGACAGTCCAGCCCCCCTCGCCGACCCACATCTCGTCTACGACCCCGTGGCGGGAACCGGCCCGAAGGACGTGGTGATCCTCGGCTCCACCGGGTCGATCGGCACCCAGGCCATCGACCTCGTGCTGCGCAACCCCGACCGCTTCCGGGTCACCGGACTCTCCGCCAACGGCGGCCGGATCGCCCTCCTCGCCGAGCAGGCGCACCAGCTGCGGGTGCGGACCGTCGCGGTCGCCCGCGAGGGCGCCGCAGAGGCACTGCGCGAGGCGCTCACCGCGCAGTACGGCACGGGGGAGCCGCTCCCGGAGATCCTCGCCGGGCCCGAGGCGGCCACGCAGCTCGCCGGCTCCGACTGCCACACCGTGCTCAACGGCATCACCGGCTCCATCGGCCTGGCCCCGACCCTCGCCGCCCTGGAGGCGGGCCGCACCCTCGCGCTCGCCAACAAGGAGTCGCTCATCGTCGGCGGCCCGCTGGTCAAGGCGCTCGCCAAGCCCGGGCAGATCATTCCGGTCGACTCCGAGCACGCGGCCCTCTTCCAGGCGCTGGCGGCGGGCACACGGGCCGACGTACGGAAGCTGGTCGTGACCGCCTCCGGCGGCCCCTTCCGCGGCCGTACCAAGGCCGAGCTGGCGAACGTCACCGTCCAGGACGCCCTCGCCCACCCCACCTGGGCCATGGGCCCGGTGATCACGATCAACTCCGCGACCCTCGTCAACAAGGGCCTCGAGGTGATCGAGGCACACTTGCTGTACGACATTCCCTTCGACCGCATTGAGGTCGTCGTGCATCCCCAGTCGTATGTCCACTCGATGATTGAGTTCACGGACGGATCGACGATCGCCCAGGCGACGCCCCCCGACATGCGCGGGCCCATCGCCATCGGCCTCGGCTGGCCCGAGCGCGTCCCCGACGCGGCACCGGCCTTCGACTGGAGCACGGCGTCGACGTGGGAGTTCTTCCCGCTCGACAACGAAGCGTTC
This sequence comes from Streptomyces sp. NPDC001157, assembly GCF_053598255.1. Taxonomy (NCBI): domain Bacteria; kingdom Bacillati; phylum Actinomycetota; class Actinomycetes; order Kitasatosporales; family Streptomycetaceae; genus Streptomyces; species Streptomyces sp. NPDC001157. Next base: position 102,461 of record NZ_JBSFJW010000029.1, on the reverse strand, counting down.
CCCTCGGTGAACCTCGCCCGGCACGTGGGTGAGCTCGCGGGCACCGCCCCGGCGGTGTTCAATGCGGCCAACGAGGAGTGCGTGGAGGCGTTCCGCAGTGGCGCGCTGCCGTTCAACGGGATCATGGAGACCGTGACGAGGGTCGTCGAGGAGCACGGCACCCCGCGCACGGGAACTTCCCTCACCGTGCCGGACGTCCTCGAAGCGGAGACCTGGGCACGGGCCCGGGCCCGGGAACTGACGGCGCAGACGACTTCTGCCGCGGAGGCGCGTGCATGACATCCCTGATGATGATCCTCGGCATAGTGATCTTCGTGGTCGGTCTGCTGGTCTCGATCGCGTGGCACGAGCTGGGGCATCTGTCCACCGCCAAGCTCTTCGGCATCCGCGTGCCGCAGTACATGGTGGGCTTCGGCCCTACCCTCTGGTCGCGGAAGAAGGGCGAGACGGAGTACGGCTTCAAGGCCGTCCCGCTCGGCGGCTACATCCGCATGATCGGCATGTTCCCGCCCGGCGACGACGGCCGGATCACCGCGCGCTCCACCTCGCCCTGGCGCAGCATGATCGAGGACGCCCGCTCGGCGGCCTTCGAGGAGCTGCGGCCCGGCGACGAGAACCGCCTCTTCTACACCCGCGCCCCCTGGAAGCGGGTCATCGTGATGTTCGCGGGCCCCTTCATGAACCTGATCCTGGCCGTGGCGCTGTTCCTCACGGTCCTGATGGGCTTCGGCATCACCCAGCAGACCACCACCGTCAGCTCCGTCTCGCAGTGCGTCATCGCCCAGAGCGAGAACCGCGACAAGTGTGCGAAGTCCGACGCCGCCTCCCCGGCCGCGGCCGCGGGCCTCAAGGCCGGTGACAAGATCGTGTCCTTCGACGGGGTGCGCACGGACGACTGGAACAAGCTCTCCGACCTCATCCGCGCCACCCCCGGCAAGGACGTGGCGATCGTCGTCGACCGCAAGGGCCAGGAGACGACCCTGCACGCGAAGATCGCCACCAACCAGGTCGCGAAGAAGGACTCCACCGGCCACGTCGTCCCGGGCAAGTACGTCACCGCCGGCTTCCTCGGCTTCAGCGCCGCCAACGGCGTCGTCCGCCAGGACTTCGGCGAGTCGGTGTCCTGGATGGGCGACCGCATCGGCGAGGCCGTCGACTCCATCGCGGACCTGCCCGGCAAGATCCCGGCCCTGTGGAACGCGGCCTTCGACGGCGCCCCCCGCCAGCCCGACTCCCCGATGGGCGTGGTCGGCGCGGCCCGCGTCGGCGGTGAGATCTTCACCATGGATATCCCGCCGACCCAGCAGCTGGCCACGGCCCTGATGCTGATCGCCGGCTTCAACCTCTCCCTGTTCCTCTTCAACATGCTCCCGCTGCTCCCGCTCGACGGCGGGCACATCGCGGGCGCCCTGTGGGAGTCCCTGCGCCGCAAGCTGGCCAGGGTGCTGCGCCGGCCGGACCCGGGCCCGTTCGACGTGGCGAAGCTGATGCCGGTGGCGTACGTGGTGGCGGGCGTCTTCGTCTGCTTCACCCTGCTGGTGCTGATCGCTGACGTGGTGAACCCCGTGAAAATCACCTAGCGGAAATCAACTGGTCACGCGGAGTTTGTGGCGGCCCGGCACGCTTTGTGCCGGGCCGCCTTCCCATGAGTGGGTTTACGGGCGAGGGCGTCCCCCCGCCGGGTGTGTTCGAGGTGGGGGCGTGCTGGGGCCCGCGCCGGTGCCGTAATCTCGAAGCGAAGCCTGGAGCCCGATGATCCGGGACCGGACCTTGATCCACGACTTGGGGTTGCACAGCAGATGACTGCGATTTCTCTCGGCATGCCGTCCGTTCCGACCAGGGTTGCCGAGCGTCGGCAGAGCAGGCAGATCCAGGTCGGCTCCGTGGCGGTCGGCGGCGACGCGCCCGTGTCCGTGCAGTCGATGACCACGACCCGTACGTCCGACATCGGCGCCACCCTCCAGCAGATCGCCGAGCTCACCGCCTCCGGCTGCCAGATCGTGCGCGTCGCCTGCCCCACCCAGGACGACGCGGACGCGCTCGCCACTATCGCGAAGAAGTCGCAGATCCCGGTCATCGCCGACATCCACTTCCAGCCGAAGTACGTGTTCGCGGCCATCGAGGCGGGCTGCGCTGCCGTCCGCGTCAACCCGGGCAACATCAAGCAGTTCGACGACAAGGTCAAGGAGATCGCGCGGGCCGCCAAGGACCACGGCACCCCGATCCGCATCGGCGTGAACGCCGGCTCCCTCGACCGGCGCCTGCTCCAGAAGTACGGCAAGGCGACCCCCGAGGCCCTGGTCGAATCGGCCCTCTGGGAGGCGTCCCTCTTCGAGGAGCACGACTTCCGGGACATCAAGATCTCGGTCAAGCACAACGACCCGGTCGTGATGATCGAGGCGTACAAGCAGCTCGCCGCCCAGTGCGACTACCCCCTGCACCTCGGCGTGACGGAGGCCGGCCCCGCCTTCCAGGGCACGATCAAGTCGGCGGTCGCCTTCGGCGCACTGCTCTCGCAGGGCATCGGCGACACCATCCGCGTCTCCCTCTCCGCGCCCCCCGTGGAGGAGGTCAAGGTCGGCAACCAGATCCTGGAGTCCCTCAACCTCAAGCAGCGCGGCCTGGAGATCGTCTCCTGCCCGTCCTGCGGCCGCGCCCAGGTCGACGTCTACAAGCTGGCCGAGGAGGTCACCGCGGGCCTGACCGGCATGGAGGTCCCCCTCCGCGTCGCCGTCATGGGCTGCGTGGTCAACGGCCCCGGCGAGGCCCGCGAGGCCGACCTCGGCGTCGCCTCCGGCAACGGCAAGGGCCAGATCTTCGTCAAGGGCGAGGTCATCAAGACGGTCCCCGAGTCCAAGATCGTGGAAACCCTCATCGAGGAGGCCATGAAGCTGGCCGAACAGATGGAGGCGGACGGCACCCCGTCCGGTGAGCCGTCGGTCTCGGTGGCGGGCTGAGGGAGCGCATCCCAGCCCGTCCGGCGTCTGAGGACGAGGCCGTCCGGGCCGAAAGCGGGGGCCTGGGGGCGGCAGCCCCCAGTGACGGCACAGCAGCCATGGGCCACTTGACAACGGACAGCTAGGCCAACCGGGGCAGCACCGCCCAGCTTCCGCAGGTACAGTGCGGAGATCAGCAGAACCGCACGATGAGGCCCGCACGTGTTGACGCAGACCACCTCACGGGTGCTCGAACCGAGCGACCTGGACGCCGCGCTCGCCGTCCTCGACCGCGAGCCGGTAGCGAACGCCTTCGTGACGTCGCGGGTCCAGGTCGCGGGCCTCGACCCGTGGCGGCTCGGCGGCGAGATGTGGGGCTTCTACGAGGAGGGCATGCTGACCTCCCTCTGCTACGCGGGCGCCAACCTCGTCCCGATCTGCGCCGGCCCGCGCGCCGTACGGGCCTTCGCCGACCGCGCCCGCAGGGCCGGCCGCCGCTGCTCGTCGATAGTCGGCCCCGTCGAGGCCACCACCCAGCTCTGGCGCCTGCTCGAACCCAGCTGGGGTCCCGCCCGCGAGGTCCGCGCCCACCAGCCGCTCATGGTCACCGACCGCATGCCCGCCGACATCGCCCCGGATCCGTTCGTCCGCCGCATCCGCAAGGACGAGATGGAGACGATCATGCCGGCCTGCGTGGCGATGTTCACCGAGGAGGTCGGCGTCTCGCCGCTCGCCGGGGACGGCGGGCTGCTGTACCAGGCCCGGGTCGCGGAACTCGTCGGCTCCGGCCGCTCGTTCGCCCGCCTCGACGAGCACGGCAAGGTCGTCTTCAAGGCGGAGATCGGCGCGGCCACCAGCCAGGCCTGCCAGATCCAGGGGGTGTGGGTGGCCCCCGAGTACCGGGGAAGGGGCATCGCAGCCCCGGGCATGGCCGCGGTCCTCCGCTACGCGCTCGCGGACGTGGCCCCGATCGTCAGCCTCTACGTCAACGACTTCAACACCCCGGCGCGACGGGCGTACCAGCGGGTGGGGTTCCAGGAGGTCGGCGCGTTCATGAGCGTTCTCTTCTAGTCGCACTTCCAGCCGTGCTTCCGGTCGGACTTCCAGCCGCGGTTCACAGTGCAGTTCTGAGCCTCGTACGAGACCTGTAGTCTCCCCGGCATGCTGCGCTTTCCCGGTCACGGACACCGCCATCCCGAAGACGTCGTGATCGGCCCCCTCGATCTGTCCGCCCGGGTCGACGAGGCGCTCGCCGTGCAGGCCGTGGCCTTCGGACTCGGCGCCGACGAGGTCGCCGTACGGCGGCAGATCGTTCTGCGGCACATGACATACCCGGGAGCCCGCGCACTCGGTGCCACCGTCGAAGGCCGCCTCGTCGGCTTCGTCTACGGCATGCCGAACGACCGCACCCACTGGTGGTCCACCGTCGTCGAGCCGTACCTCCGCGCGCAGGGGCTCGACGGCTGGCTCGACGACTCCTTCGTGATCACCGAGCTGCACGTCCACCCGCGCCACCAGAACCGCGGCATCGGCCGCTCCCTGATCACCACCATCACCGACGGCGCCGCCGAACCCCGCTCGATCCTCTCCGCGATCGACACCGACAGCCCGGCCCGCGGCCTCTACCACTCCCTCGGCTACCAGGACCTGGCCCGGCAGGTCCTCTTCCCGAGCGCCCCCAAGCCGTACGCCGTGATGGGCGCCCCCCTCCCCCTTCGGCGTCGTTAACGGATTTCCACCGGCACAGCAAGCCCGGCTAACCTCCATGCCATCACCGTTTCCCGGCAGGAGTACGAGAACCATGGCGAACGCACCGGTCCAGCGCATGTCCCAGTTGATGGCGAAGACGCTGCGTGACGACCCGGCGGACGCCGAGGTCCTCAGCCACAAGCTCCTCGTCCGCGCCGGCTACGTGCGTCGCACCGCCGCCGGCATCTGGTCGTGGCTGCCCCTCGGCAAGAAGGTCCTCGCCAACGTCGAGCGGATCGTCCGTGAGGAGATGGACGCGATCGGCGCCCAGGAGGTGCTGCTCCCCGCCCTGCTGCCGCGGGAGCCGTACGACGCCACGGGCCGCTGGGACGAGTACGGCGCGGAGCTGTTCCGCCTCCAGGACCGCAAGGGCGGCGACTACCTCCTCGGCCCGACCCACGAGGAGATCTTCACCCTGCTGGTGAAGGACCAGGCGTCCTCCTACAAGGACCTGCCGGTGATCCTCTACCAGATCCAGCACAAGTACCGTGACGAGGCCCGTCCGCGGGCCGGCATCCTGCGCGGCCGCGAGTTCCTGATGAAGGACTCGTACTCCTTCGACACCGAGGACGAGGGCCTGGCCCAGTCCTACGCCCTGCACCGCCAGGCCTACCAGCGCGTCTTCGAGCGCCTCGGCCTCGACTACCGCATCTGCGCCGCCACCGCGGGCGCGATGGGCGGCTCCAAGTCGGAGGAGTTCCTCGCCCCGGCCGAGGCCGGCGAGGACACCTTCGCGGACTGCCCGAACTGCGACTTCGCGGCCAACACCGAGGCGATCATCTACGAGCTCAAGCCGGTGGACGCCGAGGGCGTGCCCGCGCTGGAGGAGATCCCGACCCCCGACACCCCGACCATCGAGACCCTCGCCGCCTTCCTGGAGGTCCCGGCCTCCGCCACCCTGAAGAACCTCCTCGTGAAGGTCGACGGCGAGATCGTCGCCGTCGGTGTCCCCGGCGACCGCGAGGTCGACATGGACAAGGTCGAGGCGCACTTCGCTCCGGCGGTCGTCGAGATGGTCACCGAGGCGGACTTCGCGGGCCGCCCGGACCTGGTCCGGGGTTACGTCGGCCCGCAGGGCCGGGGCGAGAAGGTCAAGTACATCGCCGACCCGCGCGTGGCACCCGGCACCGCCTGGATCACCGGCGCCAACAAGGCGGGCACGCACGCCAGGAACGTCGTGGCGGGCCGTGACTTCGAGGTCGACCAGTACGTCGACGTCGTGGTCGTCCAGGACGGCGACCCGTGCCCCAAGTGCGGCACCGGACTCAAGCTGGACCGCGCCATCGAGATCGGCCACATCTTCCAGCTCGGCCGCAAGTACGCGGACGCGCTGAAGCTCGACGTCCTCGGCCAGCACGGCAAGCCGGTCCGCGTCACCATGGGCTCCTACGGCATCGGCGTCTCCCGCGCGGTCGCGGCCCTCGCCGAGCAGACCGCCGACGAGCAGGGCCTGTGCTGGCCGGCCGAGGTCGCCCCGGCCGATGTGCACGTCGTCGCCGCGGGCAAGGCCCTGCAGATCGAACTGGCCCTCGACGTCTCCGAGAAGCTGCGGGCGGCCGGTCTGCGCGTCCTGGTCGACGACCGGGCCGGCGTCTCCCCGGGCGTGAAGTTCACCGACGCCGAGCTGATCGGCGTACCGAAGATCCTGGTCGCGGGCCGCCGCTCCGGCGAGGGCGTCCTGGAGCTCAAGGACCGCAAGAGCGGTGAGCGCGAGGAGCTGACGGTGGACGAGGCGATCGCCCGCCTGACCGCTTAGGAAACAGACGGGCGCGGGTCTGTATCGATATGCGGCTACCGCCGCGTGAGCGCGATCAACCCCCACAAACCCGCGCCCCGAAAACAACCTGAGTGGCGTTTACGCCAATTTCCGCGCGACGCTCCGTCGTCCCCTCATCATTTCCGGTCACCTGGGCAATACATGTGACAGACGGTGCACGGGTGAGGGGAGAGGGATGAGTCTGCGAGACGATGCGCGTGAGCTCCAGGGTGAACTGGCCTTCCTGCGCCGGGCGTTGCACCGGGAGCCGGAGATAGGGCTGCACCTGCCGCGCACACAGGAGAAGGTGCTGGCCGCACTCGACGGACTGCCGCTGGAGATCAGCACCGGCAGTTCGCTGTCCTCCGTGACGGCCGTTCTGCGCGGCGGCGGTGCGCCCGACGACCCCGTCGTACTGCTGCGCGGCGACATGGACGCCCTGCCCGTCACCGAGCGCACCGGCGCGGAGTTCGCCTCCCGGATCGCGGGCGCCATGCACGCCTGCGGCCACGACCTGCACACCGCCGGTCTGGTGGGCGCCGCCCGGCTGCTCGCGGACCGGCGCGAGAGCCTCGCCGGGGACGTGGTGTTCATGTTCCAGCCGGGGGAGGAGGGCTGGGACGGCGCCGGGCACATGGTCGAGGAGGGCGTGCTGGAGGCGGCGGGACGCCCGGTCGACGCCGCGTATGGACTGCACGTCAGCTCGTCGACGTACCCCACCGGGGTCTTCGCCTCCCGCCCCGGCCCGCTGATGGCGGCCTCGGCGGGCCTGCATGTGCGCGTGGTCGGCGCGGGCGGCCACGGCTCGCGCCCGCACGACTCCCTCGACCCGATCCAGGCGGCCTGCGAGATGGTCACCGCGCTGCAGACGATGGTCACCCGGCGCTTCGACGTGTTCGACCCGGTCGTGGTCACCGTCGGCACCTTCCACGCCGGCACCCGGCGCAACATCATCCCCGACGACGCGGCCTTCGAGGCGACCGTCCGCACCTTCTCCCCGGCCGCCGCCGAACGCATCGCAGAGGTCTCCGTACGCCTCTGCCAGGACATCGCCACCGCCCACGGCCTCACCGCCGAGGTCGACTTCGTCCCGGAGTACCCGGTCACGGTCAACGACGCCGCCGAGCACGACTTCCTCGCCGACACCGTCCGCGAGGCCTTCGGGGAGGAGCGCTTCGAGCAGCTCACCGACCCGATCACCGGCTCGGAGGACTTCTCGCGGGTCCTGGACCGCGTCCCGGGCGCCTTCGTCTTCCTGGGCGCCGACGCCACCGGCGATCCGAAGACCGCCCCCACCAACCACTCCCCGCTCGCCGCCTTCGACGACGCGGTCCTGTCCGACGGCGCCGCCCTGCTCGCCGAACTCGCCGTCCGCCGACTGGACCGTCTCGCCGAGAAGGCACAGCGCGCCCTTACCACCTGATCCCCGCGGTACCGGCCCTCGGCCTGGTCCTCATGCCGCTGGAGGTGCGTGCCTGAGCGCAGTCCGTACGGTCGTCATAGGCGAAGGGCGAGCGAACTGCCGTAAGAGCCCGCACACCCGAGCTGAACCGCCCTAAAGCCACCCGGCGAACTCCAGCAACAGCTCCGCATCCTTCCCCCGCCCCACCCGAAGCGCCCGCACCCCGGACTCCACAGCCCGGAACAGCGTCCACCCCCGCAACCGCTCCTGATCCACATCCAACGACTCGGCAAGCCGCTTCACCCGCCGCCGAGTGGTCGCCGCCCCCGCCGGCGAGGCGATCAGATCCTCGACCCGATCCCGCACCAACCGAGCCAGGTCGAACGCACACTCACCCACCACCGGATCAGGCCCCACGGCCAACCACGGCATCCGCTCACCGGCGAGAACCTTGCTCTGCCGAAAAGTCCCGTGCAGCAACCGATCCTCAGGCGGCGCCGCCAGCAACTCCGCCCGCGCGGCCAACGCGGCGTCGACCAACACGGCCACCTCGGCGAAGCCCGACGCGGTCGCCCGCATGGCCTCGGCCTGCCGCCCGGTCCGCTCGGCCACGGTCTCGAAGACATGCCCGCCCTGGTCGGCAGGTGGTTCCACCCACAGCCGCCGCAACGTCCCCGCCGCCTCCAACAGCGCCTTCGCCTCCGGCAACGACCGCACCGACACATCCGGGTGCAGCCGCTCCAGCAGCAACACACCCTCCGTCGTGAACGGTTCGAGCAGCTGTACGGCGCCCGCACCGCCCCAGTGCGCCAGCGCGGCCCGCTCGCTCTCCGGGCGGGACCGGGGCGGGGCCAGCTTCAGCACGGCGGGCGTCCCGTCGGGGCGCCGCACCAGCACGACCAGGCTGCTGCGCCCGCCGGGCACCTGGACCCGTTCCACGGTCAACTCGCGCAGCGCGACCGCCTGCCGGGCCACCTCGGGCAGCTTCTCCAGCCAGTCGTCGCCGTCCGGTGCCGTCTCACCGAGCGCCCTGACCAGACGCTGCGGCGGTGCGAAAGCCATGCGCGAGTCGTTCCCTTCCAGTTCGCGTCACGCCGTGGGGGCCGGCGAGGCCGGGGCGGGGGCCGCCCGCTCGGCGAGCCCAGGGAAGGCTACGCTCTCGCCGCTCCAGCGCACCGCCCGCACCGCCGCCTCCCGCAGCGCCCCGGCGGCCGCGCGGCGCCGCTCGCCCCCGGTTGCCCGCACCAGGTCGGAGTAGACCCCCGCCACCCGGTCCTCCAGCTCGGTGGCGAGCCGCACGGCCGCGGCCGAGTCCGGCACCGGGAACGGCAACGCGTACCCCGCCGCCGCGGCCACCGGCGTCCCGCCCAGGTCCCGTACCTCGCGGGTGAGGGCGTCCCGCCGGGCCCGGTGCGCGTCGTACGCCGCCCGGGCCTCCGTACGCCGTCCCGCGCGGATCCGCCCGCCGACCACCCCGTAGCCGTACACCGCCGCGTGCTCGGCGGCCAGCGCCGCCTGCAGGGCCTTCAGCTCCTTCTCCCGGCTCACCCGGCACCCTCCGTCAGCAGATACGCATGCGCCGCCCCGGCCGCCGCCACCGAGGCGAGCAGCCGCGCCAGCTCACCCGGCACATCGAGGAGCGCCGTGATCCGCCGGTCGGCCAGAGCCCGCTCGGCGGCGGCCAGCTCGGCGAGGGCGTCCTTCTCGTTCCCGGGTACGGCGGCCAAAGGCGACGCGGACTCCGGCGCCGTGGGAGATGCCTTCCCGACCGTTCCGCCGAATGCCTCCGCGTGCCGCACGACCTCCGCCCGCAGCGCCCCCAGCCGCTCGGCCACGGCAGGATGTGCGGCGATCACGGCGTCGTACCGTCCGACCAGCCCCACACTCTCCCTGGCCGCCAGCGAGCGCGCCTTCTCCACGACGGACGGACTGCCACCGGCACTCTCCTCGGACTCCCCACTGGAGCAGCCCACCAGCAGGGCGGCGCCGGCGGCCGAGGCGAGCAGGGATCTTCTCCGCGGCCCCGAGGGGGTACGCGAGGGTGGGGGGTACGGCACGGCTTACGTCCTCGGGGGCTCGTACGAACACACGGGCGGGAAGGGCGGCCCGCCGTGATCACGGTACCCGCGCCCCCGCCCGCCGGTACTCATCGGCACCGCTCGTCCGTACGTGGACGGCAACACACCCTGCGACCGGATACCCTTTGACCAGACACGCGACCCATCCCACAACAGCACACGCGGCCGAGGAGTCACCCGGATGAGCACCACCCAGAGCGAGAGGCTGCGAGAGCTCCTGGAACCGCTCGTCAGCTCCCAGGGCCTGGATCTCGAAGAGATCGCAGTGGACTCCGTCGGACGCAAGCGGGTGCTGCGCGTGGTCGTCGACTCCGACACCGGTGCCGATCTGGACCAGATCGCCGATGTGAGCCGCGCGCTCTCGGCGAAGCTCGACGAGACGGACGCGATGGGCGAGGGCGAGTACACCCTCGAGGTCGGAACCCCGGGCGCGGAGCGCTCCCTCACCGAGCACCGGCACTACGTGCGCGCGGTCGACCGGCTGGTGAAGTTCCAGCTGACCGACAGCGGCGAACTGGTCGCCAGGATCCTCAAGGTCGACGACGAAGGCCTCGACCTCGAAGTGCCCGGGGTGAAGGGCCGCAGGCCCACCAGCCGCAGACTCGCCTTCTCGGACATCGACAAGGCGCGCGTGCAGGTCGAGTTCAACCGCAAGAACGAGAAGGAAGAGGAGGCGTAGCCGTGGACATCGACATGAGTGCCCTGCGGGGCTTGGTACGGGAGAAGGAGATCTCCTTCGACCTGCTGGTCGAGGCGATCGAGTCGGCCCTCCTCATCGCCTACCACCGCACCGAGGGAAGCCACCGCCACGCGCGCGTGAAGCTCGACCGGGAGACCGGACACGTGGTCGTGTGGGCGAAGGAGGACCCCGAGGACCTCGAAGAGGGCCAGGAGCCCCGCGAGTTCGACGACACCCCGTCCGACTTCGGCCGTATCGCCGCCACCACCGCCAAGCAGGTCATCCTGCAGCGGCTGCGCGACGCCGAGGACGACGCGACGCTCGGCGAGTACGCCGGCCGCGAGGGCGACATCGTCACCGGAGTGGTCCAGCAGGGCCGCGACCCGAAGAACGTGCTCGTGGACATCGGCAAGCTCGAAGCCATCCTGCCGGTGCAGGAGCAGGTGCCGGGCGAGACGTACCCGCACGGCATGCGCATCCGGTCGTACGTCGTCCGCGTGGCGAAGGGCGTCCGCGGCCCGTCCGTGACCCTCTCGCGCACCCACCCCAATCTGGTGAAGAAGCTCTTCGCCCTGGAGGTGCCGGAGATCGCCGACGGGTCCGTGGAGATCGCCGCGATCGCCCGTGAGGCAGGTCACCGCACCAAGATCGCGGTACGGTCCACCCGTTCGGGCCTGAACGCCAAGGGCGCCTGCATCGGCCCCATGGGCGGGCGGGTGCGCAACGTCATGGGCGAGCTGAACGGCGAGAAGATCGACATCGTCGACTGGTCGGACGACCCGGCGGAGATGGTCGCCAACGCGCTGTCGCCGGCGCGGGTCTCCAAGGTGGAGGTCGTGGACCTCGCCGCCCGCTCCGCGCGCGTGACGGTGCCGGACTACCAGCTGTCGCTGGCGATCGGCAAGGAAGGGCAGAACGCCCGCCTCGCGGCCCGGCTGACCGGCTGGCGGATCGACATCCGTCCGGACACCGAGCAGGCCGAGGATCAGCGAGAGGACCAGCGCGCAGAGCGGCGCGGGGAATAGATCCAAGCCGCGGAACGCTTGGATCACGACAGTTGTATGCGCGGAACTGTTCGATTCTTGCCCCAAAGGGGTGAGGTCGCCACGGGGAGGTAGACTTAAGGGTGTCTGGCCGGACGCGTGCCCGCGCATGCCCTGAGCGCACCTGTGTGGGGTGCAGGCAGCGAGCGGCCAAGAAGGATCTGCTGCGCATCGTGGCGGTCGAGGGCGAATGCGTCCCCGATCATCGCGGTACGCTGCCCGGCCGGGGTGCTTATGTGCACCCCGCCCTGGTCTGTCTCGACCTGGCGGTACGCCGCCGGGCGTTCACGCGGGCGCTGCGTGCCCCGGGAGCGCTCGACACAAAGGCGTTGCGCCTCTATGTCGAGCAGGCAACACCGTAAGACGTGGTCGTACGGAACCTCCGTGCGGCCCTGGTACCCCGCGAGTTGGAAGTAGGTCGAGATTGCGATGAGCACTCGATGAGCACGCGATGAGTACGCCCATGAAGTAGCGACGGTCCGGACGCAACCCGGACCTAAAAGGAGCGAAGTGGCTAAGGTCCGGGTATACGAACTCGCCAAGGAGTTCGGGGTTGAGAGCAAGGTCGTCATGGCCAAGCTCCAAGAACTCGGTGAATTCGTCCGTTCGGCGTCTTCGACCATCGAAGCGCCCGTCGTCCGTAAACTCACGGACGCCCTCCAGCAGGGCAACGGAGGCGGCAAGCCCGCCCCCGCACGCAAGGCTGCCCCGGCGAAGCCGGCAGCCCCCTCTCCGGCGCAGGCTGCCCGTCCGGCCGCCCCGCGCCCGCCGGCCCCCAAGCCGGCCGCCGCCGAGAAGCCCGCGGCTCCCGCCGCGCCGGCCGCTCCCGGCCCCCGTCCCACCCCGGGCCCGAAGCCCGCGCCGCGGCCCGCCCCGGCGTCCCCGGCTCCGACCACGCCCGAGTTCACGGCACCTCCGGCGGCACCCGCCGCTCCGGCCGCCTCCCAGGGCCAGGGCTCCGGCCCGCGTCCGGGCGCTCCGCGTCCGGCAGGCCAGGCCCCGCGTCCGGGCGCCCGTCCCGGCGGCCCCGCTCAGGGCGGCCAGGGCCGCGGTGACCGTGGCGACCGTCCCGGTGGCGCCCCGCGCCAGGGTGGCGGCGCTCCGCGTCCCGGTGCCCGTCCCGCCGGTCCCCGTCCGGGCAACAACCCCTTCACCTCCGGTGGCTCCACCGGCATGGCGCGCCCGCAGGCGCCCCGTCCGGGTGGCGCTCCGCGTCCCGGCGGCCCGGGTGGCGCCCCCGGCGGCGCTCCGCGTCCGCAGGGTGCCGGCCAGGGTGGTCCGCGTCCCCAGGGTGCGGCGGGCGGTCCCCGTCCGCAGGCTCCGGGCGGCGCGCGTCCGACCCCGGGCGGTATGCCCCGTCCGCAGGGCGGCGGTCCCCGTCCCGGCGGCGGCCCCGGCGGCCCGCGTCCCAACCCCGGCATGATGCCGCAGCGTCCGGCTGCCGGCCCGCGTCCCGGCGGCGGTGGCCCCGGCGGCCGCGGTCCCGGCGGCGGCGGTCGTCCCGGTGGCGGCGGCGGTCGTCCCGGCGGCGGTGGCGGCTTCGCCGGTCGTCCCGGTGGCGGTGGCGGCGGCTTCGCCGGTCGTCCCGCCGGTCCCGGTGGTGGCGGTGGCGGCGGCTTCGCCGGTCGTCCCGGCGGTCCCGGTGGTGGCGGCGGTGGCCGTCCCGGCTTCGGCGGTCGTCCCGGCGGTCCGGGTGGCCGTGGTGGCACGCAGGGCGCCTTCGGTCGTCCCGGCGGTCCCGCGCGCCGCGGTCGCAAGTCGAAGCGGCAGAGGCGCCAGGAGTACGAGGCCATGCAGGCCCCGTCGGTCGGCGGCGTGATGCTGCCTCGCGGCAACGGCGAGACCATTCGCCTGTCGCGCGGTGCCTCCCTCACCGACTTCGCGGAGAAGATCAACGCCAACCCGGCGTCGCTCGTCGCGGTCATGATGAACCTCGGCGAGATGGTCACGGCCACGCAGTCCGTCTCCGACGAGACGCTGCAGCTCCTCGCGGGCGAGATGAACTACGAGGTTCAGATCGTCAGCCCCGAGGAGGAGGACCGCGAGCTGCTCGAGTCCTTCGACATCGAGTTCGGCGAGGACGAGGGCGGCGAAGAGGACCTGGTCGTCCGTCCGCCGGTCGTGACCGTCATGGGTCACGTCGACCACGGTAAGACCCGACTCCTCGACGCCATCCGCAAGACGAACGTCATCGCGGGCGAGGCCGGCGGCATCACCCAGCACATCGGTGCCTACCAGGTCGCGACCGAGGTCAACGACGAAGAGCGCAAGATCACCTTCATCGACACCCCGGGTCACGAGGCGTTCACCGCCATGCGTGCCCGTGGTGCGAAGTCGACCGACATCGCGATCCTGGTCGTCGCGGCCAACGACGGCGTCATGCCGCAGACGGTCGAGGCGCTCAACCACGCCAAGGCGGCCGACGTCCCGATCGTCGTCGCGGTCAACAAGATCGACGTCGAGGGCGCCGACCCGACCAAGGTGCGCGGTCAGCTCACCGAGTACGGGCTGGTGGCCGAGGAGTACGGCGGCGACACGATGTTCGTCGACATCTCCGCCAAGCAGGGTCTGCACATCGACTCCCTGCTGGAGGCCGTGGTCCTCACCGCGGACGCCTCGCTCGACCTGCGGGCCAACCCGAACCAGGACGCGCAGGGCATCTCGATCGAGTCCCGTCTCGACCGCGGCCGTGGTGCCGTGTCGACGGTCCTCGTCCAGCGAGGCACCCTGCGGGTCGGCGACACGATGGTCGTGGGCGACGCCTACGGCCGAGTCCGCGCCATGCTCGACGACAACGGCAACAACGTCGCCGAGGCGGGCCCGTCGACGCCGGTCCAGGTCCTGGGCCTGACCAACGTCCCGGGTGCGGGCGACAACTTCCTGGTGGTGGACGAGGACCGTACGGCCCGTCAGATCGCCGAGAAGCGCGCCGCCCGCGAGCGCAACGCCGCGTTCGCCAAGCGCACGCGCCGTGTCTCCCTCGAGGACCTGGACAAGGTGCTCAAGGCCGGCGAGGTCCAGCAGCTCAACCTCATCATCAAGGGTGACGCTTCTGGTTCCGTCGAGGCTCTTGAGTCCTCCCTGCTCCAGCTGGACGTCGGCGAAGAGGTCGACATCCGCGTCCTGCACCGCGGCGTCGGTGCGGTCACGGAGTCGGACATCGACCTGGCGATGGGCTCGGACGCCATCGTGATCGGCTTCAACGTCCGTGCGGCAGGCCGCGCGGCGCAGATGGCCGAGCGCGAGGGCGTGGACGTCCGCTACTACTCGGTCATCTACCAGGCGATCGAGGAGATCGAGGCGGCCCTCAAGGGCATGCTCAAGCCGGAGTTCGAGGAGGTCGAGCTCGGTACGGCGGAGATCCGCGAGGTCTTCAAGTCGTCCAAGCTGGGCAACATCGCGGGTGTTCTCATCCGCTCCGGCGAGGTCAAGCGCAACACCAAGGCGCGCCTCATCCGCGACGGCAAGGTGGTCGCGGAGAACCTCAACATCGAGGGTCTGCGTCGCTTCAAGGACGACGTCACCGAGATCCGCGAAGGGTTCGAGGGCGGTATCAACCTCGGCAACTTCAACGACATCAAGGTCGACGACGTCATCGCGACGTACGAGATGCGCGAGAAGCCGCGCGTCTGATCCCAGCACGCGATCGGGGCCGATCGGCGGGGCAGTTCCCTCCAGGGAATTCCGTCGATCGGCCCCGGCCGTTGCGTGTACGGTTCCCGTATCGGCGTCGAAGCGTGGCGCCCGTACCCCGAACCGGCGGGACATCCGGATACACACATGTATGTGGGGACTCTGTCCTTCGACCTGCTCCTCGGCGACGTCCACTCGCTCAAGGAGAAACGCTCTCTCGTCCGTCCGATCGTGGCCGAACTCCAGCGCAAGTACGCGGTGAGCGTGGCGGAGACGGGCAACCAGAACCTCCATCGCAGGGCCGAGATCGGGCTCGCGATGGTCTCCGGGGACACGGGACACCTCTCCGACGTACTGGACCGCTGCGAGCGGCTGGTCGCCGGGCGGCCCGAGGTGGAACTGCTCTCGGTTCGACGCAGGCTCCACAGCGACGAAGACTGAAGCAAGAAGTAAGCACTTAAGGAGACGGACCAGTGGCCGACAACGCGCGTGCCAAGAGGCTGGCGGACCTCATCCGAGAGGTGGTGGCCCAGAAGCTGCAGCGCGGGATCAAGGACCCGCGGCTCGGCTCGCACGTCACCATCACGGACACCCGGGTCACCGGGGACCTGAGGGAGGCGACCGTCTTCTACACGGTGTACGGGGACGACGAGGAGCGGGCGGCCGCGGCCGCCGGACTGGAGAGCGCCAAGGGCGTCCTCCGCTCCGCGGTCGGCGCGGCGGCGGGCGTGAAGTTCACGCCGACGCTGACCTTCGTCGCGGACGCCCTGCCGGACACCGCCCGGACCATCGAGGACCTCCTCGACAAGGCCCGCCAGTCCGACGAGAAGGTGCGCGAGGTCTCGGCCGGCGCCACCTACGCCGGCGAGGCGGACCCGTACAAGAAGCCGGGTGAAGACGAGGACGACACCGCCGAATGACCCAGAAGAACCGGACGCCCGACGGGCTTGTCATCGTGGACAAGCCGTCGGGCTTCACCTCGCACGACGTGGTCGCCAAGATGCGCGGCATCGCCCGCACCCGACGGGTCGGGCACGCCGGCACCCTCGACCCCATGGCGACGGGCGTGCTCGTCCTCGGCGTCGAGAAGGCCACCAAGCTGCTCGGTCACCTCGCGCTGACCGAGAAGGAGTACCTGGGCACGATCCGGCTCGGGCAGACGACCCTGACCGACGACGCAGAGGGCGAGATCACGGGGTCGGTCGACGCCTCGAAGGTCACCCGCGAGGCCGTCGACGCCGGGATCGCCAAGCTCACCGGTGACATCATGCAGGTGCCGTCGAAGGTGAGCGCCATCAAGATCGACGGTGTGCGCTCCTACAAGCGGGCACGGGAGGGCGAGGAGTTCGAGATCCCCGCCCGTCCGGTCACCGTCTCGTCCTTCGCGGTGTACGACGTCCGGGACGCGGTCGCCGAGGACGGCACCCCGGTGCTGGACCTGGTGGTCTCCGTCGTCTGCTCCTCGGGCACCTACATCCGGGCCCTGGCCCGCGACCTGGGCGCCGACCTGGGCGTCGGCGGCCACCTCACCGCCCTGCGCCGCACCCGTGTGGGCCCGTACAAGCTGGACTCCGCGAAGACGCTGGACCAGTTGCAGCAGGAACTGACCGTGATGCCGATCGCCGACGCGGCCACGGCGGCGTTCCCGCGCTGGGACGTGGACGCCAAGCGGGCCCGGCTGCTCACCAACGGCGTGCGGCTCGAAATGCCCGAGGTGTACGCGGGCGGCGGCCCGGTGGCCGTCTTCGACCCCGAGGGGCGCTTCCTCGCGCTCGTCGAGGAGCAGAAGGGCAAGGCGAAGAGTCTGGCCGTCTTCGGCTGAGTGCTCCGCGGGAAGGGCCGAGACTGGCCGTAGCTCGTCTGCGGGTCCGTCGTGGTTGCTCGCGCAGTTCCCCGCGCCCCTTCAGGGCGCTGCCGCACCGTAGCGTGTTCGCCCGGCGCGCTCGGTGCTCGTCGGGTCTGCCTGCCCGTGGAGCGGCGGTCACGGGGTTGTGCCCGCCGCTCCACGGTCCCCCCTCGGTTCCCCCACCCCTAGGGTGTATCCACCGACCCCCGCCTGTTCACCCGTCCGGGCAGGCGCTCGGAGTGAACCGAGGGAGCGGAAGGGGGCGCGTTCGCCAAGTGATCTGTCCCGCTGATCACCGCGGCCCTAACGTCGAACTGAGGGCACAGGTGTACGGCGGGGAGGCTCGAACATGGCTGGACGGGGCCCGCGGACCGGGGGCGGACACCGGCCGGCGGAGGATACGCGAACCGGACATACCCGTGACGGGGAGCCGACCGCTCGCGACGCCGCCCTGATCCGTATCCACGACCTCGCCGGCCGCCCCCGCGGCACCGGCTTCGTCGCCGACCACCACGGCACCGTCGTCACCAGCCACGAGGCCGTCGACGGCCTGCCCAGGCTCGTCCTGCACACCGCAGGCGACCGCACCTGCCTGGTGACCGCGGACGCGGTGACCCCGCTGCCCGACCTGGACCTGGCCCTCGTACGCACCGAGGGCCTCGGCGTCGACCCGCTGCCGGTCACGGTCCGGGAGCGGGTCGAGACCGGCAGATACGTCCGCCTCGCCGCCGGCTGCTGGCGCGAGGCGCGCGTGCTCGGCGCGACCTCCGTGACGTACGCGGCGACGGACCGCTTCCATCTCCTCGACGAAGCCTTGGAGTTGGCGATCGGCACGACCGGCCGGGACGCCCTGCGGCTGGGCGGCGGGGCGGCCGGGGGACCGGTCCTGGACGCCGAAACCGGCGCCGTCGTCGCCGTCCTCGGCACCGCACTGCACTCCGGCCACCGCGACGTCGGCTTCGCCGTCCCGCTCCGTCCCGCACCGAGCGGCCCGCTGGGCGACCTGCTCGCCCGTAACGCGGCGACGGTGCCCGCGTACGGAGCCGACTTCAACCTGGCCGGTGTACTGGAGCTGACGGCGACGTCGGTGGGTCAGGACGGACCGCCCGGGACGCTGGAGGGCCACGTCGGCCGGAAGGGCGTCGAACCGGTCGAACGGGCCGAGACGGTACGCGAGTTGGACGCGTTCGTGCGGGGCCCGGCCACCGTCCTCGGTCTCGTCGGGCCACCGGGCAGCGGTCGTACGACGGAACTCGCGTCCCTCGCCGCCCGCCGCAACCGCGGCCCCGAACCGGCCCCCACGCTGTGGCTGCGCGGCGCCGATCTGCGGGACGACGACACCTCGGTCGCGGACGCGGCCGGCCGGGCGCTGGCCCGCGCCGCCCGCATCGTCGCCGCGGCGCAGTCCACCTGCGCCGCCGCCCTCGGCGACACCGGCCCGAACCGCCTCGCCCAGGTCGCCCGCGCGGCAGACCGTCCGTTGCTCCTCCTCCTGGACGGCCCGGAGGAGATGTCACCCGCCCTGGCCCACCGCCTGGGGGAGTGGACCGAGGGGACGGCGGAGTGGCTGCTGGAGACGGGAACGCGGCTGATCGTGGCGTGCAGGGCTGAGTACTGGGAGGGCTTTTCAACTGGGCGGAACCCCTCAGCCCGTCCGGCGTTCGAGGACGAGGCCGTTCAGGCCGAAGGCGGGGGTCTGGGGGCGGCAGCCCCCAGGGACGGGACGGGGAGAGGCGGCGGCGACCTCCCCTGCGTGCGCCTCGGCGACCTCACGGAGGACGAAGCCCGCAGAGCCCGCGCGCGCTACCGCATCCCCGAGGGCACCCTGCAAGCCCCCGACGCCCGCCACCCCCTCACCCTCCGCCTCCTCTCAGAGGTGAACGCGGCCCTCCAGGACGCCCCCCACGCCCGCGTGGACCGCAACGACGTCCTCGCGGCCCACCTCGACCTGATGTGCCTGCGCATCGCCGTCAGACTGGCCGCCGAGAGCGGCCTTCGCGGCACCGCCGTACGCCGCCTCGCCGCAAAGGTCTCCGGCCAGGTCCACGAGGCCGCCCGCCGCAGCCTCGGCCCCGGACAGGGCGAGCTGGACCGGAAGACGTTCGAGGCGGTGTTCCCCTGGGGAGCGGCCCCCGCAAGGCTGGGCGGCGGCACCGGCTGGGCGTCCGCGGTCCTCACCGAGGGCCTGCTCGTCCCCGCCGGCAGCGGCTACCGCTTCGCCCACGAGGAACTCGCCGACTGGCTCCAGGGCATGCACCTGGACCTGGACGAGGCCCTCCGCACCCTGGTCCACCACCGCCCCACCCCGGAGGGGGCCGGCGCCCTCCCCGTACCGCACCACCGCATCGGCCCCGTCGTAGAGGCCCTGCTGCACCTCGCCCGTCAGGAGGGCACCGTCCAACTCGCCGTCAGAATGGAGGAGTTGGCGAACGTCCTGGAGGCCGACCCGCACTCTTGGTGGCCCGCCCGCCTCCTCACCGAGACCCTGTTGCGCGTACCGGACGCCACCCCGTACCTGGCCGTCCTGCGACGGCTCGCCGACCGGTTCGTGGAGACCCCCGCCGTCCCGGGAGCCTTCGCGCCCGGTTTCTGGACCGGCCTGCCGCTGCCGCAGAGCGATCGGCTCGACCTGCTGCGGCACCTGCTCCTCGCCGACGGCCCGCCGCAGGACACCGGCCCCCGCTTCCTGGACGCCGTCTCCCAACTGCTCGCCGACGACCCCGCCGCCGTACAACCCCTCCTCACCCGCTGGTTCGACGACGACCGTCCGCTCCCCGCGACCCCGCACGCCACCGTCGCCAAGGCGACGCAGGCGCTGCTGCACACCCACCGGCACCTCGCTCTGGACGACCTGACCGAGGTGCTGGTCGAGACCGCACACCCCAGGGCGGACGAGTTGCTCGCCGTGCTCGCGGAGGACGAGCCGTCCACCGTCTGCCGGGCCGTGGACCGGTGGGCGCACGACGAGCGGCCCGCGCGTCGGGTGGCGGCCGTGGCCTACGGCCTGCGCGCCGCGCCCCACGTCCGTACCGACGCCGACCGCGAACTCCTCCGCTTCGCCGCCCTCGCCCTCCTCGCCCGCCCCGCCGACTGCACCCTGCACGGCGGCGCGCTCGCCCTCCTGGTACGCGATCCACGCACGCGTGCCCGCCATCTCCCGCAGGCGCTGCGGCAGTTCGCGGCCGGCGACCCGCACTTCCCGCCGAGCGCACTGGTCGCCGCTCTGACCACACACCCGGAACCCGTCCTCGACGCCTTCCGCGAGCGGCTGCGCGGGCCGGACGCCGGCCAGGCACTGCGCACGCTCGCCGACGTCACCACGCCCCCGCTGGCCCGAAGGGTCGCCGTGCTCGTGCGGGAGGCGGTGGAGCGGCGCCCGGAGACGGCCGTCGACGTCGCCGCGTACGTCGACCGGCGGCTCGACCAGGGACCGGAGGCCCGCGCCGTGCTCTTCCCCCTGGTCACCGGTCTCCTCGACGGCGGCCCGGAGGAGGTGCGGGCCGCGCTCGCCGCCGTACTCGCCGCTCCCGGCACCCCCGCCTCCCGTCTCCTGCGCCGCGAACTCCTCGACTTCCTCCTGACCCACGAACAGGCCCCCGCCGTCCTGGCCACCCTTCTGCACGCCGCCGCCCGGCACGGCGGCGACGACGTTCGGGAGCTCGTGCACCGCACCGGCCTGCTCCTCGTCCGCACCCCGGAGGGCGCGGCCCGTTTCGACCGCGGTCTGGTCGACCTGGGCCGACAGGTCCCCGGCTTCGCCGCCCGCATGGCCGCCTGGCTCACCGAGGCCCCGCAGGCCTGGTCTGCGGTGGTGGGCCCGAGCACCCGCCGGATGATCGAGAACTTGGCGGGCGTCCGCGCCCCTTTCAGGGGCGCGGGGCTGTATCGACATGCGGCTCCGCCGCCGGGCGCGACCAGCCACGACGACGCCGCAGACGAACCACGGCCGATCGCGCCCCTTCTCACGGAGCGCTGAGCGTGCGTCGGGTCACAGCCCCCATGCCGATGCGGGCCGTTCGGACCGGGCATGGCACCCTTAGACCTGCGTAAGAGGTCGGTACACACGGACACGGGTTCGAGGAGCGGTCACAGTGCAGCGCTGGCGTGGCTTGGAGGACATCCCCGAGGACTGGGGGCGCAGCGTCGTCACCATCGGCTCCTACGACGGAGTCCACCGCGGTCACCAGCTGATCATCCGGCATGCTGTGGACCGCGCCCGTGAGCTGGGCATTCCCTCCGTGGTCGTCACCTTCGACCCGCACCCCAGCGAGGTCGTCCGCCCCGGCAGCCACCCGCCGCTGCTGGCCCCGCACCACCGCCGCGCCGAACTCATGGCCGAGCTGGGCGTGGACGCGGTGCTGATCCTGCCCTTCACCAAGGAGTTCTCGAAGCTCTCCGCGGCGGACTTCGTCGTCAAGGTCCTGGCCGACAGGCTGCACGCCAAGGCCGTCGTCGAGGGCCCCAACTTCCGCTTCGGCCACAAGGCCGCAGGCAACGTCGAGTTCCTCACCGAGCAGGGCAAGACGTACGACTTCGAGGTCGAGGTCGTCGACCTGTACGTGACCGGTGAGGCGGGCGGCGGCGAGCCGTTCTCGTCCACCCTCACCCGGCGCCTGGTCGCCGAGGGGGACGTCGAGGGCGCCGCCGAGATCCTGGGCCGGCCGCACCGCGTCGAGGGCGTCGTCGTACGAGGCGCGCAGCGGGGCCGTGAGCTGGGCTTCCCGACCGCCAACGTCGAGACCCTGCCGCACACCGCGATCCCGGCCGACGGCGTCTACGCCGGCTGGCTGCACGTCCAGGGCGAGGCGATGCCCGCCGCGATCTCCGTCGGCACGAACCCGCAGTTCGACGGCACCGAGCGCACCGTGGAGGCGTACGCCATCGACCGCGTGGGCCTCGACCTGTACGGCCTGCACGTGGCCGTCGACTTCCTGGCCTACGTCCGCGGTCAGGCAAAGTTCGACTCCCTGGAGGCCCTGCTGGAGCAGATGGCCGAGGACGTGAAGCGGTGCCGCGAGCTGGTGACGGCCGCCGAATAACCGTTCCCGAGGTCGTTCCCGCGACCAGTATTCCCACGACGCCGAAGGGCGGCCGGTGCCTCGGAGCACCGGCCGCCCTTCGTTGTCGCCGTACTGCTACTGCTGCGTCCAGCCGGGCGGCATGGCGCCCTGCTGCGGCGGCTGACCCTGCTGCGGGTCCTGGGGCGGCGGCTGCTGCCAGCCCTGGCCCGGTGCCGGCTGCTGCGGGGGCTGTCCCCAGCCCTGCCCCGGCTGCGGGGCGCCGCCCTGGCCGTAGAGCTGCTGCTGGGGGTCCTGCTGCGGGGGCGCGTACCCCTGCTGGGGCTGCTGCGGGTACTGCATGTTCGGGTTGCCGAAGCCCTGCTGGGTACGGGCGAAGTCCTCGGCGATGAGGGCCGCGAGATCGAAGTAGGCCTCACGCGTCTTGGGCCGCATCATCTCGAGGTCCACCTCGGCGCCCGCCGCGAGATGCTCGTCGAAGGGGATCACGACGACCCCGCGGCAGCGGGTCTCGAAGTGCGCGACGATGTCCTCCACCTTGATCATCTTGCCCGTCTCACGGACACCGGAGATCACGGTGACCGACCGCTGCACGAGATCGGCGAAGCCGTTCGCCGACAGCCAGTCGAGCGTGGTCGAGGCGCTGCTCGCACCGTCCACCGAGGGGGTGGAGATGATGATCAGCTGGTCGGCGAGGTCGAGGACTCCGCGCATCGCGCTGTAGAGCAGACCGGTACCCGAGTCGGTGAGGATGATCGGGTACTGCCGGCCCAGCACATCGAGCGCGCTGCGGTAGTCCTGGTCGTTGAAGGTGGTGGAGACCGCCGGGTCCACGTCGTTGGCGATGATCTCAAGGCCCGAGGGCGCCTGCGAGGTGAAGCGGCGGATGTCCATGTAGCTGTGCAGCTGCGGGATCGCCTGGACGAGGTCGCGGATGGTGGCGCCCGTCTCACGCCGCACCCGTCGGCCGAGCGTGCCGGCGTCCGGGTTGGCGTCGATCGCCAGGATCTTGTCCTGGCGCTCGGTGGCGAGCGTGGCGCCGAGCGACATGGTCGTCGTGGTCTTGCCGACACCGCCCTTGAGGCTGATCACCGCGATCCGGTAGCAGGACATCACCGGCGTACGGATCAGACCCAGCTTCCGCTCCCGCTCGGCCTGCTCCTTCTTGGCGCCGAGCTTGAACCGGGACGGGGCCTGGTTGTTCTTGCGGGCCTTCGGCTGGTTGCGCAGCAGCCGGTCGGAGGAGAGCTCCACGGCGGCGTTGTAGCCGAGCGGGGTCCCCGGCGCGGCTTGCTGCTGCTGGGGCGCACCGGGTCCGGCCTGCGGGCCGGGCGGGGCGGTCCAGCCCTGGTTGCCGTATGCACCGGGTTGCTGCTGCTGGGGCGGCTGCGGCTGCGGCGCCTGCTGCGGGGGCTGCTGCTGCGGTGCGGGCTGCTGCTGGGCGGGCTGCGGATAGCCGTAGCCCGGCTGCTGGGGCGGGTAGCCGTAACCGGCCTGCTCGGGCTGCGGCGGGTAGCCGTAACCGGCAGGCTGCGGCTGGCCCGGCTGGGCCTGCGGCGGTGCGGGCTGCTGCGGCGGCTGGGCGGCCTGGGGCGGCTGCTGCTGGGGGTAGCCGTATCCGGCGGCCTGCGGCTGCGGCAGGGGCTGGGCTGCCTGGCGCGGGTCGCTCGGTGCGGGCAGTCCGCCCTGCGCGGGGTGACCGGGTTGCGGCTGCGCCGGTCCGAACGTGCCCTGCGGCGGCGTCTGGTGGGCCGGCTGGCCGGGCTGCGGCTGGGCAGCAGGCTGGCCGGGTACCTGGGGATAGCCGTAACCGGCCGCGGCCTGCGGGTCCGGCTGCGGCATCGCCTGGCCGGGGTGTGCGGGTGCGAAGCCCTGCGGCAGGGGGGGAAGTCCCGGCGCGGCCTGGGGCGGGGTCGGGGCCTGCCCGGTGGGCTGTGCCGGTGCCTGCGGCGGCTGCGGCTGGGCAACGGGTGGCGGCGGGGGAGTTGCGGGCGCTGCCTCGGCCTCCGGCTCTGCCGCCGCCGGGGCGGGGGCGTCCGCCTCGGGTGCCGATTCGTCGGCGCCCACCGTGGACACGGCGGGGTCAGCCGGCTCCGGCTCGTCGCCGTGCGGCTCCTGCGAATCGACGTCGTCGTCACCACCGCCGAACAGGCGCGCCGCCTCGGCATCGGCGGCCGCATGGTTGAGCTCGGGCTCCGGCTGCTCGGGGGCGGCCGCCGGCACGCCCGCCGCCGGGGTGGCGGTCTGGGCCGGGGCGTTCTGCGCGTCCTCGTCGACCGGCTGCAGCACGGGGAAACCGGGCGCGGCGGCCGACGGCGCGGCAGGCGCCGGCTGCTGGGGCGCCGCGGGCGGCGGGGTGGGCGTCGGCTGCTGGGCCGGCTGCTGGGGTGCGGCCGGCGCCTGCTGCTGCGGTGCTCCGAAACCGCCCGACGTGTCCTGGCCGGACTGGGGCGGCGCACCGGCCCCGGGCTGCTGGGGGTAGCCGTACCCACCGGGCGTCGCCACGGGGGCGGTGCCCGGCGCGGGCTGCTGCGGCGGGAAACCGTAGCCACCCGTGCCCTGAACCGGAGCGGGCTGCGAAGGCTGCGACGGCTGAGCGGGCTGCTGCGGTGCGGCCTGGGCGGGCGGTTGTGCGGGTGCGGGGGCAGGAGGAGCGGGACGCTGCGGTGTGACGCCCGGCGGTCCCGTCGGTGCTCCGATGGGCGGCCCGCTCGGCGGCGGTGGCGATTGCCGCCCGCCGTCCTGCTGGCCACCGGACGAGGAGCCACCCTGCGTGCTTTGGGCGTACCAGGCGGGCGGCTCGTAGACGATCTCGAACTCACCGGTGAGATCCACCTCGTGATCGTCCCCGTCCGAGGAAGGGCTGCCGCCGTTGTACTCGGACCGATCCCTGTTCACTGCTTGCCTCCTGGTCAGCCACTGCTGCTGAGCTGGTCGTCGTCGCGGTCGGGCGGACCGAGTGGCGAGTCCCACGCGACTGCGATCGTCACCGCACCACCAGAAGCCTAATCACTCACATGGCGGGACGGAAAAGCCCCCATGGGTGCGAACTCAACAGCCTCACGGGTGCGGCCGGTTCGCACCGTTCGCACCCTTTCCCCGGTGAGGCTCCCGGTGAGGACGACGCGCGTCAGTCCATCCGTCGGGCCACGCCGAGCAGGCCCGTCTCCGCATCGGTGGGTTCGGTCATCACGAACTTGTGGTGCTTGCGGGTGCACCACAGGGCAGCGGCTTCGTGCAGCGCCGGCAGGTGTTGCAGATGCTCGTTCGGGACACCCAGGGTGTCGCGTACGACCTCGATCTCCTGCGGCGAGATCTGCTGGATGCCGACCAGCTGCGCCTGGGCCAGCCAACGCGGCGCGTGTTCGCTGACGTACGGCAGGACCGTCACCACGGCCTGCCACGGCACGGAGGTCACCCGCCCGCGCGGCGGGCGCACACCGCAGTCCCGGATCAGCACCACCGGACTCGACACGGACGGCCCCTGCGCGGGCACCCGGCCCACCGGATACACCGTCACGCACTGCTGGCCGCCGCCCGCCGCCTGGGCCAACTGCTGCCAGACCTGCGGACGTCCGGTCTCGACACCCACGCGCGCGCCCGTCGCGGCGGCGCGCAGCGCCAGCACCTGGGCGAGCCACAGACCACCCACGAGGACGACGTCGAAGGCGGTCGGCCGGGACAGGCCCAGCACCGCCGGCTGCGCATCCGGGTCCGTGCCGATGAGTACACCGTCGTCGCCGATCGGCATGCTGATCGCCGCGAGTTCGTCGGCGGTGACGACATGACGGTTGCGGCGCGGCCCGCGCAGCCCGAACCCCGGGCTGACGATGCGCCGTTGCTGCTGCGGGGGCTCCGGCTGCCGGATGATCGGGATCATGCCGGTGTCGGTGGGCGAGGCCACGTGCGCCGGCGTCGAACGGGCGGGGGTGTGGCCCTGCTGTCCCGGAGGCATGGTCTGTGGGGGGTAGGACATCAGTAGGTACCTCCGAGCGGCAGAGTGGCGAGAGCACCGGGGACCTGCTCCCGGTCGAGACGGACCAGACCGGCCTTCGCGGCACTCGCCGCCCGCTCCAACTCCCGTCCCACCTGGCCGAGTTCACTGTCTCCGCGGGCCGTGACCCGGATGTGCCCGGTGAGCGATACACCCCGGTTCCCGGCCTTGCTCAGGGTCATGCTGAACGTCGTGGCGAGCACCGGCAGCGAGGTCAGCCGCGTGACCAGCTCGGGCAGCGCCACACCGCCGTTGCCCAACTGCGGCCAGCGGGAGACCCAGTACGTCGTGTGGTACCGGTCGTCGACCCGCCAGGACTTCGCCGCCTCGACGGTACGGCGCTGAGGGGCCCGTCCCTCCTGGCTGTGCTGCGCGTTGGCGCGCGGGTTCAGGCAGCTGGACGTCGCCAGCGCCTGCACCAGCTCGTTCTCGTCGAGGATGGTCGCCTTGAAACCGGCGCCTGCCAGCCGGCTGGACAGCTGGTCCGCCACCCGCAGCAGCGCCTTCTGCGCCCCGGGGACACCGTCCCCGCGCGCCTGCACCGCCTCCGGGCACAGCTCCGGGTCGAGCTTGAGGGCGACCCAGGTGAGCCGGAGCGCGGGCGAACCGACCTGCGCCTGCAGGGGGCCGTACGACCGTGCGGCGAGCGACTGCGCGGGCAGGTGCGGCGCGGGCGCCGGCTGGGTGTGCTGCACGACCTGCGCGGAGGCGAGCCGGATCCCGTCGACCTCCAGGGCGTCCTGGACCAGCTTCAGCGGCAGCTGCCGGTGGGCCGCGGCGGGCCGCAGCGGCTCGTCGGCCGGCTGCACGAAGAGGACGGCGGTCAGAAAGGTCCCGTCGCCGATCATGCCGATCGCCCGGTTGTCACGCGACACGAAGTTGTACGTCCGCAGGGCCGGGTCGCACTCCACGACCGGCGCCAGCATCGCGTCGGTCCCGGGCGGTACGGGCAGCTTCGCGTCGCGTCGGCGCTGCCGCATCGCGCGCGTCGTCTCGTACCACTCGGGCAGCGGACGACGTCCCCGGCGCAGCACCGCCAGCAGAAGCAGCAGCACCGCCACGACACCGGCCGGAACCAGCAGCCAGGACACATCGGCGGCCCAGGCGGCCAGCATGACCGCGGCCGCGAGCTCCACCAGGATGAGCTGCTGCAAACGCACCGGACCCAGACCGCCGGGTCGGGGCAGCGTGCGCGGCGAGGCGGCGGTCGGGGCGGGGGCGGCAGGAGCGGCCGATGTACGACGTCTGTCGCCGGGCCCTCCCTGTTGCTGCTGTGCGCGGCGACCGCGCCGAGTGCTCGTAGCGCTGCTCATCCCCCGGGACATCCCTTTCGAGAACTATGTGGCCGCTCACCGGCCAGCCATCACTGGGCCATGAGCTCGGCCATGAGCTCGGCCATGAACTGAGCCATGACTGGGCCCGCAACATCCATGTGGGCGGCTCACGGTACCCGCTGCGCAACACGAGGCGACACACGGGACACCGAAACCACAGGTGGCCAGCCTTTCACGGACCGGCCCCGGATGGTGAAGCGCTGTGGTGAAGCTCTGTGAAGATGCGGAGTCGGCCCAACACCTGGTGAACCGGCGTCCCGTGGCGCAGGGCATAGTAGGTGCCTGCGCGGCCGAAGTGGCCTTTGGAACCGATCGAGCAGCACGAGCACGATCAAGTGCAGCAGTACAAAACGGGAGAAACGGGGACCATGGCAAAGCGTCAGGACGAGCTCGCCGCCTACAACTTCGCTCGCAAGCGCACCGTCGCGGCGTTCCTGGCGCCGTCGCCGGGCGGCTCGGAGGAAGGCGCACCGCGTCCCATGCGCACGGTGACGCCCAGCCTGGCGCTCGGCGTCGTCCTGGTGATCGGGTTCATCGCCTACGGCGTGATCAAGCCGACTGCACCCGCGGGCTGGGACAAGCCCGGCGAGTACATCATCGTCGACAGCGACTCCACGACGCGTTACGTCGTCCTCCCCGACAAGGCGGCGAAGGGCGGGAAGGTCCTGCACCCGGTCCTCAACTACGCCTCCGCCAAGCTCCTCCTCGACAAGGGCAAGGGCAGCGTCCTCGAGGTCCCCGGCAGCGAGATCGACAAGAGCGGCATCGCGCACGGCGCGACGGTCGGTATCCCATACGCCCCCGACCGCCTGCCCTCCGCGAGCGACGCGCAGAAGGCGAAGACGTGGGCGGTGTGCGAGCGCCCGTCATCGAAGGGTGGCTCGGACAACTCCATCGACCGCGCGGTCTTCGTCCTGGACGAGGGCGACGCCAAGACGCTGGACAACTCCGGCAAGGTCGACTCAGGCGAGGCCCTGTACGTCAAGGACAGCAAGACCGGCCTGGAGTACCTGGTCGACGGCAAGGGGAACCGCTTCCTGCTCGGGGGCGTGGGCCTCGGCGACGCCAACATGGAGAGCCTGCGCTCCGCCGTCATCGGCAGCAGCAGCAGGACGACGCCGCAGCCGGTGAGCCAGGAGTGGCTGAAGACCCTCAACCCCGGCAAGAACATCATCTTCCCGACGGTCCCGGACGCCAACCAGCAGACCGCGGTCCAGGGGCTCCCTGCAGAGGCGACCACCGTGGGACAGGTGGTCAGGGCACCGGACGCGCAGGGCTGGCAGAACTACGTCGTCCTCAAGACCAAGGTCGCCGCAGTCTCGCCCTTCGTCGCGGCCCTGCTCGAGGCGTCGCCTTCCTTCAAGTCGACGTCCGGCGGCGGGAACGACGCCATCAAGGTCGAGCGCCAGGCCATCATCAACGCCAACAACGGCGGGGCGGACAAGTTCTACGACGACAAGGGCTGGCCCGAGCAGATTCCGCAGCAGGCGAACCCCGCGACCACGGCGACCGGCCAGGCCCGCACCACGTCCTGCAGCGTCTACAAGGGCACCTTCGGCGCGGACAAGAAGCCTCAGCTGGCGGCCTGGGCAGGGACGGCCTTCCCCAAGAGGGTCGTCTCCGATTCGCTGAGCGCGTACGTCTCGTCCGGCTCGGGCCTCCTCTTCAAGGAACTCACGGGCGTGGCGGGCGGCGGCGGTGCGCAGTACCTGCTGACGGACACGGGCCTGCGGTATTCGCTGCCGTCGAACAACGACAGCACGGCGAAGGGAAGCACCGCCGTTTCGTCTTCCTCGACCTCAGGTGGGTCGTCGCAGAGTGCGAGCGAGACGGACAAGGCACGTACGCGGTTGGGGTACGAGGACATCACCAACCCCGTGCTCGTGCCGCAGACTTGGGCGGAATTCATCCCGAAGGGTCCGACGCTGGACACGGGCGCCGCGTCGCAGGAACAGAGCCAGTGATCGTAGAACTCCTGCCGCCGGGTCGGTGGTTGTCGCCAGCCTCTCGCCAACGGGCAGACGGTCAGGCGCACTTGAGGACAAGCCGCGCGTTGATCACAAGGTGATCGCTCAAGTGTGTGAGCCGTGTAACTGATTGGTCTTGCCTGTGGATGTGGGACAGGCTGACGATAGAGTGTTTGCAGCGCTCAACGGTGCGAAGTTTCTCCGGGCACCAAGTAGGTTTCCCGGATCAGACAACATGAACGACGACATGGGGGAAGGTCATCATGGCCGGCCAGTTCCGGGTAACAGAGGACGAACTCACCAAGCTCTCCGGTGACATCAGCACCGCGAACGGTCAGCTGCAGGGCGAGATCCGCCGCCTCAACGGAGTGATCGAGCAGATCGCCGGCGGCTGGAAGGGCCAGGCGGCCACGTCCTACCACCAGCTGCAGGAGCGCTGGAACGAGGACGCGAAGAAGATGAGCGACATCCTCAACGACATCAAGGAAGCCGTGGACTCCACGCGGAGCAACTACTCCGCGTCGGAAGAGCAGCAGAACTCCGAGATCAGCAAGATCATGTCGGACTTCGGCTGAGCCGTTTCCCTGGCTCCGACCGATCCATCGAGTCCATCGACTCCACTGATCCTGATCGATCCCGAACGACTTCCTAACGACTCTTCCTGAAAGGGAATGACGATGTCGATCCTCGTCAATTACGCAACCATCACCAACGCCTCCACGGACGTGCGTACGACCGCCGGCCGCATCAAGCAGCAGCTCGACGACCTCGAGGCCGCGGTCAAGCGCGTCGCCGCCACCTGGGAAGGCGAGGCGCAGGAGGGCTACCAGCGCAAGCAGGCCGAGTGGGACAAGACGGCCCAGGACCTGCACAACACCCTCCTGAAGATCTCCACCGCACTGCAGAGCGCGGCCGAGAGCTACCAGGCCACGGAGAAGAGCAACGCCTCCACGTGGGGCTGAGCCAGTCGGCGACCCGCGGCGCCTGAGGGACCTGAGATGAAGAGAATCGGCCCAGCCGACGCCACGGTGTCGGCTGGGCCGAGCTCTGCTTCGGGGTCGTACACAGCAAATTCAGCAAATCTTCACACTCGTCATTCTCCGCACTCGCCAATCTCCGAACTCGTCATCGGGACGTCCGGCATCGGTACGTCAGGAAGCCCTGGGGGCCTGAACATGAGGGGCCTGAACGTGGAGGGCCGCAGAGCCCGTTCGCGCAGCCGCAACGACCGCAACGGTGGAACCCGCGCACTGCAGCGGGCTTTTGGCGTGCTTGCGGTGACTGGGTTGTGCGCGGTGTCGGCACCGCCGGCACTCGCATCCGACAGCCCTGCCGCCGGCGGCGCGAAGTTCGGCCTGGCGTCGAGCTCGGAATGCGTCTTCGGCGGCGGCGTCATCAAGTCCACGCCCTGGTCGCTCCAGCGGATCCTGCTGGACCAGATGTGGGGGCAGGCGACGGGCAAGGGCGTGACGGTGGCGGTGATCGATACGGGTGTGGACAGCTCCAACGTCCAACTGCGCGGCGCCATGGCCTCCGGTAGCAGGTCTTTCGTCGGCGGCTCCGGCACCCAAGACCTCGAAGGCCACGGCACTCGGGTCGCGGGTATCATCGCGGCCCGCCCGTTGAAGGGCACGGGTTTCGAGGGCATCGCCCCCAACGCCAAGATCCTCTCCTTCCGCTATGCGGGCGGAGAGAACAAGCAGGGCAACGCGGGGACCATGTCTGATGCGATCCGTGCTGCGGTCGCCGCGCACGCGGACATCATCAACATCTCTTCTGACACCGCCAACAAGAAGACCGACGGGACGCTTGAGAGGGCCGTGACGGCGGCCGTGAACTCGGGGGCCCTGGTCGTGGCAGCCGCCGGCAACGACGGAGCCGACGGCAAGTCCGCGAACACGTACCCGGCTTCGTACCCGGGGGTCATTGCGGTCGCCGCCTCCGACCGCAATGACGAACGCGCCTACTTCTCGCAAGCGGGCGACTTCGTGGACGTCGCGGCACCGGGCGTCGACATGGTTTCGACGGTCCCCAAGGGCGGCCAGTGCACCGCCGATGGCACGAGCTTTGCGGCGCCGTATGTCGCGGGCGTCGCAGCTCTGCTGAAGGAGAAGCACCGGGGCTGGACGGCGGACCAGATCGCCACGCGCATCGAAGAAACGGCGCAGCGCCCGGGGCGGGAGCCCAACCGCTACATCGGCTGGGGCGTGATCGACCCGGTGGCCGCCCTGTCGGACGACTCGAAACCGGCGTCCTCACCGACGCCGGACCCGGCAGTGAAGGCCGGCTCTGGCGGGGTCGTTCCCATGGCGGTGACCATGGGGGAGAGCGAGGCGGAACGGGAGCGCCGGACAGCCATTTATGTGGTGGGCGCGGGGCTTGCGCTTGTGTTGGTGGTTGCGGGGAGTGGGGTGGCTGTGCGGGACTGGCGGAGTCGGCGGGTAGGAAGAGTTGGGCGCGCAGGGTAGGCGGCCTTGTTGGCCGAATCGGCCGATGTGGGCCATGACTTGGGCACCGCACGGTGCTGACAACTTGAAGTACAGGGGAGAGGACAACGGGGTATGAGCGACGGGATGCGGGTTGATCTGAGCGCGCTGGATGACACCATCCGCAGGCTCTGGAGGTTGCTGGACGACATGGACAAGGCCGGCACCACGTCGAAGTACAACACGGAAATCCCGGAGAACGCCTTCGGTCTGGCTTCTGGGGATTCTTGCGTGTTCCACGAGGCCGCAGAACTGCACGCGTCTCATAGCGAAATGAAGACCAAGATCGAGGGGATCATCCAGAAACTGCACGGATTGATCCACGACTTCAGCACGAAAACCTCGCAGGTCCGGGATAAATACAACAACGAGGAGCACGAGATCAAGCGCAGCGTGGGTGGCGACTCCGGTGGCTCCGGCAAGAGCCAGTTGGATTATAAGTAGTCGAGTCCCGGAAAACGCTGACGAGGGGAGTAGGGCATGGGTGCGGTAGATGACAGTCGGCAGCTCAGGAAAAGCCAGGAGGAGGAAGGGAAGGTAGAACAGCGGAACGAGCATGACCGTCTCATTGAGTCAGACACAGTTGAGCGCCATGGGAAGGCCATCGATCGCAAGGCATTCAAGACCCAGTTCATGGAGTACTCGGTCAACGGTCTGCGCAATATGATCATGCACTCCGACCCCGGAACAATTTCGACGGTCGGAGATCACTGGAAGAGTGTCCACCAAGTCCTTTCTGGTGGCGACGGCGACGGTAAGACCGGCGCTGTTGACACAAAATCGGTTCCTGGCAGTATTGCTGGGGACCTCGAAAAAGCAGTCAAGGACGTCCTCGAACACTGGGAAGGCCAGGCGGCCGAAGCTTTTCAGCGCAGGGCAGGCGAGCTCGCTGTCCAGCTTCGCAATGGTGCCGCGCACGCCAACTTTACGGCGCATCAACTTTTTGCGATCAGTGCGGACCTCGATCATGCCAAGAGCGAGATGGAGGGCATCCACGAACCGTCCATGGCCGAAAGCGCCAGCGACAGAATGAATGACGACGGCCGCAATGACGCCCAGGCGATGAAAGACCTGGCGGCAGGCGTCAGCGCTAAGGTTGTTGCCAAGGCGAACGAGAAGAATTTGTCGCTGGGGATGGAGCGAAAGCTCCACGCCGTGGGTGTGATGGAGACTCTGGCGAGCAACTACAAGGTCTACACAAACAACCTCAAGCCCGGCGGAGGGATCGTCGACGACCCCAGGCAGGTTGCGCCGCCGAGAACCGACGTAACGATGCCTCCTCCGATCCCAATGCCGAGTCCTTCGGCGAGCGGACCAGGTGCATCTGGTGCGAGGAACAAGCCTTGGAGTGCAGGTCCCACTAACAGCATTAAGCCGACGCCTAGTGTCCCCCGTGACCCGGGCATCACAGGAGGTTCGCAGCTTCCAACGGTTCCGACGGCCAGGACAAATGTGGACAGCATCTCCCCCGGGCTGGCTGGTCCTGCTCCCAGCACAGGCGTTGGCGGGCCCGGCGTCGGTGGTGGCGGCCTCGGTAGCCTCGGTACGGGTGGAACTCAGAGCCCAGGCATCCTGGCTGCTGGCGAAGGTGGTCTTGCGGTCGGCGGCGCAGGACGCGGCGGCATTGGAGTAACGGGTGGTCGCGGTGGTCTGGCTGGTGGCGGAGCGGCAGCAGGCCGAGGTGCTGGAGGCCGAGCCGGTATGGGCGGCATGGGGGGCGGCGGTGCTGGCGCGGCTGGCCGAGGCGGAGCCAGTGCTGGCGGTCGTGGAGCCCTCGCTAGGGCCCGTGGCGGTGTGGTCGGTGCAGCCAAGGGGGTCGGCAAGGGCGCTGGTGGCGGTGCAGGATTGCACGGCAGCCGGGGCGGAACGCAGGCCGGCGCGGCTGGCGGGACTGGCGGCAAGGGGCGACGGTCCGAGAAAGAGAATAGTCAGGGAGACCGTCCCGACTACTTGGTCGAGGACGAAGAGACCTGGATCTCGGAAGAGGACCGCAACCGTAACGTACCGCGGACCATCGAGTAAGCAGGCAAGCGGGCCGGGCTGAAAGTCGGGTCTGCGTATATAAAGGCTGATATCCCCAGCCATAGCTGAGTGAGGAGCAAGGAATTGATTTGCTTGAAGCGCGCCTGGTCTGCGACGGGTGTTCTGGCGTTGACTGGAGCCCTGCTCCTCACTTCAGCTACTGCCGCCTCGGCGGATTACATCCGAGACAAGCAATGGGTTATTGATGTAGTCAACTACCAAAAGGTTTGGTCTGAGTCTCAGGGGCAGGGCGTAACAGTAGCTGTCGTTGATACCGGAGTGGACGGAAACCATCCCGACTTGACCGGGCAGGTGCTAAAAGGTAGGGACTTTGTCCACAGTGGCGGAAACGCTCAGAATGACACCAACGGTCATGGAACGGGCATGGCAAGCCTCATTGCGGGTCACGGGCATGGTTCCAATAACTCTGCTGGCGTGATGGGCTTGGCGCCAAAATCCAAAATTCTACCCATCGTTGGCGGAGTTAAAGACAAATTTAATAGCGAACAATGGGCGGCTGGTGTCCGCTATGCCGTGAACCAAGGCGCCTCAGTAATCAACCTGTCATTTACTGATCCTTCTTCCGGGCCAGGTTCGGCAGGCGCGAAGGCAATTGCGTACGCCCAGCAGCACGACGTCGTGGTTGTGGCCGGTGCTGGAAATGATGGAGTCGCCGAGCTGCCCTATCCAGCGAAGCTACCCGGTGTAGTGGCTGTGGGTGCAGTTGACGAGTCTCTGAATATTTGGAATAACTCCAATTTTGGCGACGGAGTGACGCTGACTGCTCCGGGTGTGAACATCGTGCGGGCAGACACGGGCCATTCCAATGGCTACGCAGAAGCTGATGGCACCTCCGACGCAACTGCATACGTCTCCGCCACTGCAGCGCTTATCCGCGCTAAGTACCCTGACCTCACCGCGGGCCAGGTCATCAACCGTATGATCAAATCGGCCACGTTCCTCAACCATGACGTCAAGAAGGTACCTGACGAGAAATATGGTTACGGCATCATCGGTCCGTACGCGGCTCTGACAAGGGATATTCCTAAGGGCCCGAAGCAAGGCCCGCTTGCCCAGGCTTCACCTTCCACGACGACGGAGTCCGGTGCTGCCTCCAAGCCCACCGGCAGCGCGAGCCAGGCCAAGGAAAAGAAGGACTCTTCCTCTGGCGGCACCCTCCTCATCGCTGGCATCGCAGCCGCCGTGGTGGTCATCGGCATCGTCTTCGTAGTAATCCGCAGCCGCCGAAACCGCGGCAGCGGAGGCCCCGGCAACGGCGGCGGAATGCCCCCTCAGGGCGCGGGCTACCCGCCTCAGCCCCCCACGGGCTACCAGCCGTACCCCAACACCCCTCCCAACCAGGGCTACCCCACCCCTCCGGGCCAGGCACCGCAGCACCCCAACCCCTACGCTCAACAGCCCCCGCACCAGGGGCAGTAGGAGTCAACTCACCGTCCAGTGGTGGCGGGGATGGTTGGCATCACAGTCCTCCGCGGCATGCACAACGACGGCGCAGTGAGCCATCTCGAGAACAAGATTGGAATGGAACCTCTTCAATGGGCGCCATCGTCCTTCTCATCGGCGTTATCGGTATCGGAGCCGTGATTGCCGCCGTCACCGTCTTTGCTATTTCCCGTAGCCGCCGCAACTCAGGTAACGCAGGGCCCATGAGCGGAACTTACACACAGAACATGGGCTATTCGTCTCAGCAAGGGATGTACCCAACCGTTCAGCAGCCCTACCCCACCGCGACACCCAACCAGAGGTACCCCGCTCCTCCGGGACATTCACAGCAGCACCCCAACCTCTATGCCCAACAGCGACCGCACCAGGGTCAGTAGAAGAATCAGGATCGCATGTGGGCGTGATCTCGATGGATGCCTTCGTCCTGACGAGGTGCGCGAACGAGCGGCCGCACACTTCATCGAGCGAGAACTGGCCCGTGTCATCGTTGCGGTCACGACCATTAACACCTGGAACTGCTTCGTTGTGACGTGACAGATGCCCCTGGGGCACCGCAAACCGGGTTGGTACAACTGCGTCTCGGCGACGGCTCCCAGGTGTAGGCCCATGTCATACGCAGACGACGGTCTCGTGGCGCTCATGTGGCGAATTTTTGAAGAGCTGAGGGGCCACGGGAACCCGGTACGGCACGCTTTGGCAATGCATGTATGGTGCTAGGAAGGCCTGGGTGATCAGTTGAGTTCCCTGGGCACAATGCGTCCAGAGCCGAGCGGGGAGAAACCGGCCCATGGGGGACCACTTCAAGACGGACATCGGGCAACTCGAACAGTTCCTGAAGGATCTAGAGAGATGCGTCGACGAGTTGAACGAGGCCCGGTCTGCCTTGGACCACGTGCGTGCCGACCAGATCGGCACTGCCCGGCTCGACGAGGCCTGTGACAAGTTCCAGGAAGAGTGGAAGTACGGGGCTGACAAGACTAAGAAAATGATCGACGCGATTAAAGAGGGCGTGAAGTCCAACAAGAAGGGCTACGAAGAGGTCGAGGAGGCCTTGGAGAAGGCCCTGAAGCAGATCGCGAGCGAGAGCACCACAGGGGGCGGTAAGTAATGGCAACAAACCCGTACCCCAACATCGGCTGGAACCCCGTACCGGGCATCCCTGCCGAGGTCACAAAGCTGCAGCAGAAGGTGGCCGCAGCCGCGACGGCGCTGGAGAACACGCACCGGCAGCTGACGAAGCTCACCGGCGAGAGTAGCTACTGGGAAGGCGACGCGGCGGAGAAGTTCCGCGAGTCTCTCGATGGCGACCTGCCGAAGTACATCAAGGATGCTGCCTCCTCCCTGCGTAGTGCCGCGACCCAACTGCACAAATGGGAAGGCCACCTCACCTCCAACCGGGAGCTGGCAAAGAAGTACGACGACGCGGCGTCCGAGAAGAAGGCTGCCGCCGACAAGGCCAAGAGCGCGTACGACCAGGCGGCCCAGCACCCGGACCTGAAGCTCGCGGGCCAGACCTTTCCCTCGCAAGAGGAGGCCGACGCCGCGACCGCTCGGCTGCGCTCCGCGGAGCGGGAGTTGAACGCAGCTGGCACGGCCCTCACCAAGGCTAACAATGAGTACGAGTCGCTCAACCGCAAGGTCACGGAGCTGGAGACTGAGCACGCCAGCGACGCTGAAACCATCGCCAAGGCTTTGGAGGGCTCGGCGAAGAAAGCTCCGGACGAGCCGGGCTTCTGGGACAAGGTCGGCGACATCCTCCAGTCGGTCGGCGACTTCCTGCTGGAGAATGCCGGCACGATTGGGGCCATTGCCGGGCTGCTCGCTCTCTTTCCGACTCCGCTTGCCCCGCTGTTCGCTGGCATTGCGCTTGCCGCCAGCGCGGCGGACATGGCCAAAAACTTCTCTGATCCGGACTTCCGAGACGCGTTTCTCCCTTGGGGCGACAAGTTCGGCTGGAACAAGGACACTCTCTCCGCCTGGGCCTCCTTCGGCGGGGATGCCATTGGTCTTGTGCCGGGCGGTAGGGCGCTGAGCGGTGCGGCCCGAGGTATCCGCGGTGGGCTCGCTGACGCAGCAGAGATGGGCGTCAGCGTCACGAGCCGCGAGGTCGGCACCGAGTTCGTGCGGGAAGTGGGCCACGTGCTGCGCACGGCTCCGACAACCGCCGCGGCAGATGCGTGGCAGGCAGCTGGCGAGAGTGCTGCAGGCTCGGCAAAACTCATGACCGACCTCAGCGTTAATGGCCTCAGCGTCGCTGCGAACTTCATGCCTGACGAGGGCACGGCGGGCAATGTAGCCACTGGCATCAACGTCGGAGGCGGAGTCTGGGCCGGGCAGGACATCGTGCGATCCCTCCTGGCGGCAAGGTAGCTGAACCGAGAGGTGAACGAAGGATGACTACGACCGCCGCCCTATCGCGCTCGGCCGTGAGCGGTGCTGCCGAACCTGTTTTCTGGTACGGAATTCCGCACGGCTACGCGAAACTGGAACTCGAACCGCCGCGTGAGCGTATCGAGGAACTGGTCCGGGAATTAAACAAGCTGCCCGCAGAACAGCGGGCGCAAGCCTCGCAAGCCCTTCAGTTTTATGCGGGGATGGTCACCGCGCTCAATGCGCAGAACGTGCATATGTGCGCGGTCGGTTATCACCCAGATGACGACGGCACCATTGTGACGTCTACTCTCACAATCTCCACTGTCTCGACGTCGGGTCACAGCGCAAAGCTGGTGATCGCCGGTCTTGCTGGGACAGCCGCTGACGACCCGGACTCCGGGATGCGCCCCCTTGAACTGCCATGCGGTCTTGGCTATCTCGCAGAGGAGAAGAAGCGCACCGTCGCGCCTGGCAGAGACCCCGACAGCCCTGAGGGTCCCTTGCATGGCGACGTGTGGCAGGGAACGGTCGCTGTCGCCGGCTCGGGCACGCCCGACATCATCTTGGTTCAGCTGGTGACACCCGCTCTCCATCTTGCGGACGTTTATCGGGACATCCTTCTTGGGGTTGCCCGTACGTTGACGTTCACTGACCCGACAAAACCAGCGTCCGACCCCGACAAGCCGCGAGCGGGCTCAGCCGAGGCGGCCATGCGTAACGACTTCGGATAAGGACGGAGCCCGTTCATGGACAATCCGCCCAAGGCGCCCGATATTGCGCAGGTCCTCAAACACAACCGCACGCTCCTGTATCGGCACATCGCGACGCGCCTAGCGCTTGCCCTGGTCCTGTTTGCCGTGCCGTTGCTAGCTCATCTGGCCGGCTGGGACGCTGCCTTGCCTGTGTTCGGTGTCCCTGCGGGCGTGTTGGTGCTGATCTTCCTCGCTCTCCGACTGGGCCATGGGGCGCGAATCAAAGTGTGTGAGAAGGTGCTGCACACCTACCCCCTCGAGTACCGAACCCGGGTGTCCAAGAAGGACACGGAGTGGAAGTACCTCGGAGATGTGCACACTGTCCGCCTGTCGGTGCGCGGGCAGCACGGCGCCCCTTATCTACGCGCGATCAACGCTTCAACGGTGCGCCGCTGGCCCAAGGAGGCCGAGGAGGGCGGTGCCTGGTTTGCCGGTGACCTGGCCTTTGGCGGCGTCATGATCGTGCCGGGGAGCAACGACATGCTCTTCGTGCAGCCCGCGGACTGGGAGAAGTACGAGCAGGAGCGCGCCCAAGCCGACCCGCAGCGCAGGGCTCTTGCCGAACAGGCCGGTATCTCCAGGCTGTTGGAGAAGGAGCCGAGGATCTTGGTGCACGGATGATGCGCGTCTTCGGCTGGGCGTGCGGTGCCGTCCTCGCCCTGGTGACCGCGTTCTGGTGCGTCAACGCGACCGCCGACCTCGCCCTGTCCGCAGGCGCCTACGGCACCCCAGGTACGTACAAGGTAGACGACTGCGTCAACACCAGCCACACCCGTAAGCACTCCAAGTACGACTGCTACGGGCACTTCACGCCGAACGGCGGCACTGTCGGCGACGCCGTCTACGTGCACCTCAAAAACACTGGGCACGACTACCCGGACGGCACCAAGTTCGACGCACGGCAGGGAGCGGAGCCAGACACGATTCAGCGGGTCGGGTTCTGGGGCGTCGTGGGCGAGCTGTGGCAGGTCTCGGTCTGCGTGGCCATCCTTGGGTGCCTCGCGTACCAAGCGATCAAGCCACGCGGAGCGTCCCGGCGCCGCGAATCCCATACCCGAGAGCGCTCGCGGCGCCAACGGGTGGCCGACTGGATGGTCTATGTCGTCGTGCTCGCGATCCCCGTGGGCATCCTGAGCTGGATCGTCATGCTCGCGGAGCCGACCCCGTAGGAAGGCCGGCCCCGTTGATCGTCTGTCCGGGGCAGGATGGTTGTCGCCCGCCGGTCTGGCCACGCGGCTTACGCGGCAGCGAGCTCGCACCATACATATTTTCCTCGGTTGCCATTTCTGCTCAGCGGCTGCCAGCCCCATACGTCCGCGCAGGCGCGGACCAGAGCGAGGCCGCGACCTCGCTCCGTGTCGACCAAGTCGGCCAGGTTCGACGGGGGTTCGGGCGGCTCGGGGTCGGCGTCCCAGGCACCGATGCGCAGCACGCCGTTGCGCCACCGTAGACGCAGGGCGGCCGGACCTTTGGTGTGGAGTACGGCGTTGGCGGTCAGCTCCGTTGCGAGGAGTTCGGCGGTGTCTACGTAGAGGATGAGGCCGTGCATCGTGAGGATCAGGCGGACGGTGCGGCGGCAGATGGTGACGGCGCGGGGGTCGTTCGGGATGTAGAGGGAGTACTCCCAGGGTTCGGTTTCGGGCATGGCGGAACTCCTGTCGGCAGGCGGGGAGTTGGCAGATTCTGCAGGAGGATGGCGGTGGCATTGCCGCAGCCGTCATGGCAGGGCGAAGCGGTGCGCTTCCGGTGGCTCCAGATTCCGCAGCGTGTGCGTCGCATCACTGACGGTAGAGCCATAATTTGGGACCGTGCAAGTCGTTGCCGTAATCTGGCCCTCGAACGAGGCACTGCCCCCAGGGCAGTTGGGGGCGGGGAGGAAGTCATGGCGCGCAGGAAACAGCCCACCGCACGCCAGGAGCGTCTTGGCGCTGAACTGCGGAAACTGCGCGAGGCTGCAGGGCTCAAGGGCCGGGAAGCCGCCGCGCTGCTGGGCACCGATTCGGCTCAGATGAGTCAGATCGAGTTCGGTACGGCAGGAGTGAGCGGAGAGCGCGTACGTAGGCTTGCTGCTCACTACGCTTGTACGGACACCGAGTTGATCGCGGCTCTGGTGGCGATGGCGACCGACCGGACGCGCGGCTGGTGGGAGGAGTACCAGGGCCTGCTCCCCAACGCGTTCCTGGATCTCGCCGAGTTGGAACACCACTGCACGTATCGGCTGGACGTGGAGTTCCTGCATGTTCCCGGCCTTTTCCAGACGGAGGAGTACGCCCGCGCCATCTTCTCGTACCGAGTGCCTGAACTGCCTGATGGTGACCTGGAGCGGCGGGTCCGCCATCGGATGGCGCGCAAAGTGATCATCGAGGGCCCGGATCCTGTGCCGTATAAAGCGGTGATCCACGAAGCGGCACTACGCATCAGGGTCGGCGACCGCACCGCGACACGGGTTCAATTGGCCCGCATCCTCGAACTGTCTGACGCGGATCACGTCACCGTGCGGGTCATCCCCTTCGACTTGGACGGCTTCGCGGGGGCCACAAACTCAATGATGTACGTGGGTGGTGTCGTGCCGAGGCTGGATACGGCTGTGCGTGACGCGCCTCAGGGTGCCGGCTTCATCGATTCCGAAGCCCAGCTCGGAGCTTTTCGAACGCTCTTCCGTAAAGTGGAGGCTGTGTCACTCGCCCCCGAGCGGTCGCGTGACTTCATCCACAGGCTGGCGAAGGATCTGTGAGGCACGTTTTGACCACCCTCGACAACTGGCGGAAGTCGTCCTACTCAGGCAGCGGCGACGGCAACAACTGTGTAGAGATAGCGAACTTCCACACCCGAGTGGCGATACGCGACTCGAAAGCCTTGGCCCGGGGCACGCTCTCCTTCCCGGTCGGCACCTTCACAGTGTTCATCCGCAACCTCAAAGCAGACGCCGGTCGTGACGTCGAAGACCCATGGTGAGTTGATGGCTGGCCTCGAGAAGGATCGTGGTTGCGTAACGGGCCGGCAGGCGGTGCTTGGTAAAGATCCGTCAATACTTTCAGGTGCGCGAAGGTGTGTTTGATGGCCGCCCGCGCGGCGGTGAGCAGCTTGTGCGCCTCCTTGTGTGAATTGGCAGACGGCACAGGACCCCGATGCCCACGGATGCTTCAGTGATCGCCAGTACGATGATGTGCCGGTTCCGTGATCAGGGAGAAGTTGTGGGGGATAAGGGATTTCGGGTCCATCCGGACGCCCTGAAGTCATACGACAAGGTCATCCAGGACCAGATTGAGCAGATCGAGCGGATCTGGCCCAAGCTGGCTGCAGTGCCGCTCGCGTCGGACGACTTCGGCAAACTGCCGAACGCGCACAACCTTTACGAGGCGTACCACGAGCATGTGGAGGCCGAACGGCACAATTTCGCCGACCTGCTCGAGCTCCTGCGCGGTACCGGTGAGGGTCTTCAGAACTCGGCGACGAACTACGAGAGCCAGGACGATCACATCGACGCTTCGTTCGGAGGCGGACAGTGAGCGGCGGCACTTTCCAACGGGTCGGCGACGCGTACAAGTGGACGCGGGACTTCGCCGACGAGCCGTTGATCCCGCTGCCGGAGATCAACAATCCCGTCGCGGACGGCCTGGACTCAGGTCTGGACAGCGCCGTCAAGTGGGCGCTCGACTCCAGCGGGCTGATGGGCATGCTGGAGGAGGTCACCGGCAACCTCGCCGGGCTGACTGCGGCCGCCCACGAGTGGCAGGCCCAGGCGAAGGCGATGCGGGCGGTCAGCACCGCTCTGCGTGAGGGCGGCGGCACACTCGCCGGGCAGTGGGAAGGCGTCGCGTCGAACGCGTTCGGCAGGCACATGGGCCAGGTGGTCGAGGCGATCGACGGCACCGCCAAGGACATGGACGAGATCGCGCAGATCATCAGCCAGGCGGCTGCCGCGTGCCAGCTCGCCGAGAACATGATCATCGAGATCATCCGGGAGGCGATCGAGGCGCTGCTCGTCTCGCTCGCCGCGATGGTCGCGGTCGACATCCTGACCCTCGGCCTTGCGACCGTTGCCGACGCCCTCGTGGAGGGTGCCGAGATCGCCTTGTTCATCGAACGGGTGGGAAAGGTTTCCGCCACCCTCGAGTCGAAGCTGAACGAGCTGATGAAGGCAGTCCGAAAGATCAAGCAGGCCGAGAAGTCCTACAGCGAGATCAAGAAGAGCCTCAAGGGCGGCCTGGAGGCGGCCAAGGCCGTGCGGAAGATCAGCGCCGTCGGCAACAGGATCAAGGTCACCAACAACCTGCTCAGATCCCCGTCGATGGAGAACCTCGGGGAGTTCGCTGCCGTCAAGGGGGTCAAGGCTGTAATCGGCGCCGAGAAGGGCGTCATCGCAGGTGGCGTCGGGGCGGTGATCGGCGCCGACGGCCCGATGAGCCCGGTCACGGACGGGCTGAGCAAGGACCCCGCCATCGATGCCGTGGCCGGTCAGCTCGACGGCCGCAAGAACGAGACCCCGTACCGCGTGCGGAAGACACGGATCGAGGAGGACTTCGGATGAGCGCCGGCCAGTACGGCCCTACACAGCCCATCTTCGAACCGGACTTGTTCGGCGGCGGCTCCCATGTGCCATTGATCGCGCCATGGCTGCAGCCGCACGAGCGACTGCTCGGGATCGTCGAGGTGACGCTGAGCACTGTGATCCGTCCCACCCTGCCCCGCAAGTTGCGGACAGGGCAGCCGACGGGTGCGGTGGACGGCGCCATCGAAGCTGTCGCCTCGGTCGCGGACGCCTTCGACATGTTCGACTTCGGCATCATCCGCAGGATCCGCCGCATCGTGCGCGGGGCCGGTCTCAAGGGCGGATGGCAGAGCGTGGCCGGCCAGTTCGTGATCGCTGTGCGCACCGGACCCGACCCCTCGCGCAGCCGCTACGACAACAACCAGGTGCTGATGGTCTTCACTGACCGCAGGATCCTGCTGATGTGCACGGTCTCCATCAGGAACAAGAAGGTGCCCCTGTTCGGCAAGGTCCCGCCCGGAGAACGGGTGGGCAGGAGGGAGGCCCGGTGTCTGGGCGAGCTCCTGCCGGGACAGCTCCGGAGCGTCGCAATCCGGCACAATTGGCTCTCGAGCCGCGTGGACCTCCACTTCGCCGACGGCTCCCTGGTTGCGCTCGATCTGTACGAGAAGGATGCTCGAGCTCTGGAGGCGCTGCGTCAGGGGATCGCCCCGTCTCCGCGACCCTGACCTGACACGCCTGCATAAACGGCGCGCGCCTTGGTTGCAGACCCGGCGGGCCGTCAGTGGAGATCCATCATCCTGAGGCTGCTGGTCATGGTGCTGGCGTGTGAGTCGTTGATCGCGCTACGGCTGTCGAACTCGTGCCGTGCGCTAGTGCCGCATCAGGCAACGTTCGCCTTGCCGTGACGTTGGCGGGAACTGTCCTGCTGCTCGCGAGGTCAGCCGAATGTCTCGCGGTGGCGCTTCAGTCGAAGTCGCTGGCGGAAGTGAGGCCCTCGACGAAGGATCCGAAGTCCGTGGCGAGGGCCAACTCCACGCTGAAGTCAGCGTCGAACCATCCGACTGACGGTTCCCCGTGTCGGCCGCACGCCCGGTAGTCCAGCGCGATCCAGCAGGGTCCGTCGCCCGAGAGAAGCACGACAGGCGCGGGCAGACCCCATTCCTCGACCAGGTAGGGACTGTCGAGCAACGAGACTGTGCTTTCGCGGTGGCCAATGCCCATCACATGGTCGAACGGGACGTGGTCCTCGCTCCAGGAGGTCGGCCTGTCTGTCCGGAAAGCGTTCCGAGCACCTGTCACCTGGCCGCCGTTCTGAACGCACAACAGATCAATCAGCGAGGCTGGGAGCGTGACATCGAGCAGTCGCTCGGCGTCCCGCACAGCCTGGTCAGTCAGCGGCTGCTGCACCCCATAGTTGCTGCCAGCGTCCCAGAACGCGGGCAGCACATCGTCAGAACGAGCCATGACTCGAATCGTAGGAGCTACGGGCTGCGGTTGATCGCCGGAGGAGGCTCAGGCGTCCAGAATGATCACGTGGCTGAACGTGTGCGCGTGCGGGAGATCGATGACGACGAGGGGCGGCGGTTGTTGCAGATCGTTCGCCGGGGCACCGGGTCCGTGGTGACCTGGCGGCGGGCACAGATGGTGCTGCTCTCCGCGCAGGGCATGCTGGTGGACAA
Source organism: Streptomyces sp. NPDC001157 (assembly GCF_053598255.1). Classification (NCBI taxonomy): domain Bacteria; kingdom Bacillati; phylum Actinomycetota; class Actinomycetes; order Kitasatosporales; family Streptomycetaceae; genus Streptomyces; species Streptomyces sp. NPDC001157. The sequence continues at coordinate 57,755 of NZ_JBSFJW010000029.1, read as the reverse complement.
GATCGCTGCGGTGACGTTCACCAGCGCGGACCGGGTCCGCGACGTGATCCACAACTTCAACGAGGACGGCTTCGACTCGCTGTATCCGAAGTACAAGGGCGGCCGTCCCAGAACCTTCTCGTTGCCTGAGCGGCGCGAGATCAAGAAGATCGCCAAGTCCAAGCCGGCCGAGCACGGCCTGCCGTTTTCGACCTGGAGCTTGGTCAAGTTGGCCGACTTCCTGGTCGCCGAGGGGGTGGTCGACGACATCAGCCACGAGGGCCTGCGCATTGTGCTCCGCGAGGAGGGCGTCTCCTTTCAACGCGTGAAGACCTGGAAGTCCTCGAACGATCCCGACTACGAGGCGAAAAAGGCCCGTGTCGAGCACCTCTACGCCATCGCCGACGGCGAGGTCGTCCCCGAGAACGGCGAGCCCGAAGTCATCTTCTGCATGGACGAGTTCGGCCCGCTCAACCTGCAACCCACCCCGGACGCCAGTGGGCTGGGCGCGGCGGCAAGGGCAAGGACCCCGATCGCGAGCCGAGGCCGCGCCGCCGGGCCACCTACACCCGCCCGCACGGGGTCCAGCACCTGTTCGCGGCCTACGACCTGGGCAAAGACCAGCTCTACGGCCACATCAAGAAGACCAAGAACCGCTCGAAGTTCCTGGAGTTCTGCCGTTACCTGCGCAGTCTCCACCCGGCCGACGTGCGCATCGCCATCGTGTGCGACAATTACTCGCCGCACCTGACCACGAAGCGGTGCCGTCGGGTGGCGGACTGGGCCGAGGCGAACAACGTCGAGATCGCCTACACCCCGACTAACTCCTCGTGGCTGAACCGGATCGAGGCCCAGTTCACGGCCCTGCGCTACTTCACCCTCGACGGCACCGACCACGCCAGCCATAAGGAGCAGGGCAGCATGATCCGCCGCTACATCATCTGGCGGAACAAGCATGCCGAAGACGAGCGCCTTCGCGAGTCGTGAACAGGGCGAACGTTGCCTGATGCGGCACTAGTCGGTCGTCGTACTCCACCAGCTCGTCGTCGACCAGTGCGAGCCGCGCGTACTCCGCAGTGGCCAGCCGCTTCAGAAAGGACGCCTCCGGCCCGGGCCCGAGCTGCTCGAAGCGCACCGTGTAGGCCCACCCCCGATGCTCGTCCGGGATGTCAATCCCCCGGCTGCGTGGAGACGATCTGTGCGGCCACTTCCTCGTCGAGGGTGGCTTGCAACTTGGTCGACACTTGGCTTCCCAGCTGGGAACTCGTGATCGCTGTTCGAATAAACTGAGCCGGACGAGGTGGCAGTGGTCAAGGGGGCGCTGTGGCAATCGAGTTGCCGAGCGAGGTTGTGTCGTTCCTGCAGTTCATCGGGATCAACTGGCCCGAAGTGAACGAGGACAAGGTTCGCGAATTCGCCGGTCATGTCAGAGAGTTCGCCTCCAAACTGGATGACACGCATCAGGGGGCCACCGCCACGATCAAGCAGCTTGAGGATGTCTACCAGGGGGCGTCCTACGAGGCCCTGCTGGAGAAGTGGGCCCATATGTCGTCCAGTCACGTGACCGAGCTGGTGGATGCCTGCCATGCAGTGGCCACTGCTTTGGATGTGGCAGCCGATGTGATCGTGGGGATGAAGGTCGAGGTCATCGCCGAGCTGGTGGTGCTGGCGGCATCGTTCGTGGCGGACCAGGCCGCGGCGGTGGCCACACTCGGACTGGCGGAGGCTGCAGAGGTGGCGATCGTGGAAGCCGCGGAGAAGCTGGTCGACTACCTGGAACAGCAGCTTGAGCAGTACGTCATCGCGCAGGTCATCGAGGCGGCGATCAATCCGCTGGTCGAGATCGTCGGCCGGGCCGCGAGCGGCCTGGTGTTCAAAGCTGCCGAGGTGGCTTTGGGGGTGGCTGCCGGCGGCGGGTCGGGGGGTGCGGGGTTCATGATCGATCCGAAGGCGCTGCACAAGCGCACTGAGCTCCTGCACGGTCACGCCGAGAAAGTGGCGACTCACGCCGAGGTGTTCAAGACCAAGCTCGCGGGGGTGAGCTTCGCGTGACCAACCGGATCGTCAAGGCCTTCGAGCACGGTGCCGAGAAGCTGGGCAAGACCATCGGCGAAGATACCGGCAAGGCGTTCAAGAACCTGTACCACGACACTGGCAAGAGGCTGAGGCGGATAGCCGACAACCACAGCGAGAACGATGCCAAGCATGCCGCCGAGCTCGAGAAGATCTTCAAGAAGGGCAGTCACGAGGAGACACCCCGGAGGCCCAGTTCCGGCGACAGCGGTCCAGGCCGCGCGCACACGTCCGACGGCCTTCGCGGGAAGGAAGGCACGTCTGGCACTGGAGGCCGGGGCCGCCAGCAGGTCGACAATCCGCGTGAGGCCGGTCGGCCGCAGGAATCCGTCTGCCCCGGCGGTGAGCCGGTCGACATGGCGACGGGGCGGATGTTCATCGAACAGATGGACATATCGCTTCCGGGTGCCCTGCCGCTGTTGTTCAAGCGATCCTTCGAGTCCGGTTACCAGGCCGGGCGCTGGATGGGCCCCCGTTGGGTGTGCACCTTCGACGAGCGGCTCGAGATAGACGCCCAGGGCGTGGTCTATCTCAGCGCGGATCGATTCTCACAGGCGTACCCGCACCCAACCGGTGACGAACCCGCGCAGGCATCGGCAGGCGTCCGTCTTGACCTCGTCATGGACGCTGTGACCGGCGACTACACGCTGACGGACGTCTCGACGGGGCTGGTCCGGGAATTCAGCCGTCAGCCGGACGGCGAGACGGCCCTGCTCACCTGTATACGCGACCGGTCCAACCACCGAGTCGACTTCACCTACGACGCCGACGGTACACCGCTGTGTATGAACCATTCCGGCGGTTATCGCCTTCGGGTCACAGTGGAAGCCGGCCGGATTACCGCCCTTCATTTGGTTGGCGCGGGCGAGGACGGCGAAGACGCCTTGGTGAAGCGCTACGGCTACACCGACGGGCACCTGACGTCGATCTACAACTCCTCGGGTCGACCTCTGTGCTTCACCAACGACGCTGAGGGCCGGATCCTTTCCTGGACCGACCGGAACGGCACCCAGTATCTCTACACCTACGACGAGTTCGGCCGGGTCATCGAGGAGGGTGGCACTGACGGCTCGCTCCGGTTCCAGTTTGAGTACGGCGATCCAGACCCGGTCACCGGTATCAAGGTCCACTCGGAGACCAACGCGCTCGGTCACACCACCCGGTATGGGGTCAACGAGCACGCCCAGATCGTCTCGCAGACCGACCCGCTCGGTAACACCACGTCCTTCGAACGGGACGAATACGACCGCCTGATTTCGCGAACCGATCCCCTTGGGCGCACCACTCATTTCGAGTACGACGACGTGGGCGACCTCATCGCCGTCACCCGTCCGGATGGCCAGCAGTCCACGTCCGCCTACTTCAGTGATTCGGGCATGCCCACCCTGATCACCCGTCCCGGCGGCCGGACTTGGCACCAGACTTTCGACGAGTCCGATCGTCGTACGTCACTCACCGATCCCTCCGGCGCAACCACCCGCTACACCTACGACGAGCACGGGCACCTGGCCTCCGTGACCGATCCCCTCGGCCACTCCACCCTCGTCCGGTGCAACCCGACCGGCCTCCCCATCGAGATAACCGACCGGTCCGGTGCCACCAGCCGGTACGAGCGCGACGCCTTCGGTCGCGTCACCGCCGTTACCGACCAGCTGGGCGGCGTAACCCGGCTGACCTGGAGCATCGAGGGCCACCTAACCTCGTACACTGCCTCCGACAACAGCACCGAGACCTGGACCTACGACGACGAGGGCAACCTCCTCACCCATACCGACCGGCTCGGTCAGGTCAGCAGCTTCGAGTACACACCCTTCGAGACCATCGCTGCCCGTACCGCTCCCGATGGCACGCGTCTCACCTTCACCTACGACGCTCACATGCAGCTCGTGGCCGTCACCAACGCCATGGGGCAGAGCTGGAATTACACCTACGACGCTGCCGGACGGCTCATATCGGAGACCGATTTCAACGGCCGGAGCGTCAATTATGAACTCGATGCTGCCGGCCAGATCATCGGGCGCACCAACCCTCTGGGCCAGCGGGTCGAATACTCCTACGACGTTCTCGGCCAACTGGTCTCAAAGAACGCGGACGGAGCGGTTACCCGCTACGCCTATGACCTGTCCGGTCATCTGATCCGGGCCACGAGTCCCGACGCCGACGTGCTCCGAACCGTCGACGTTCTGGGAAACCTTCTTACCGAGACTGTCAACGGACGCACCCTCACCCATACCCTGGACATCCTTGGGCGCCGCATCGGCCGCACCACCCCCAGCGGACACACCAGTGCCTGGGCCTACAACGAGGTCGGCCGCCGTACTTCCCTGACGACCTCCGGTGGGAGGGTCGACTTCGCCTACGACGCAGCCGGGCAAGAGTACGAGCGCATCATCGGCGAACACCTGACGCTGGCCAGCACCTGGGACACCGAGCACCGCCTCACCGGTCAGATCCTCCGCTCCGAGCAGACGGTACTGCAGCGCCGGGACTACACGTACCGCGCCGACGGCACTCTCACAGGAGTCGAGGACCAGCTCAGCGGTTCCCGCACCTTCGACCTCGATGCCGCAGGGCGCGTCACCGCCGTCCACGCCGCCACCTGGACAGAGAACTACGCCTACGACCCGGCCGGTAACCTCACCGAGGCAGACTGGCCCGCAACCGGTGCCACCAAGTCGGCAGTGGGCACGCGTACCTACACCGGTACTCAACTCAGCACCGCAGGACGTGTCCGCTACGAGTACGACGCCGCGGGCCGTACCACACTCCGCCAGATCGCCCGCTTGTCGAAGAAGCCCGCCACGTGGCACTACACCTGGGATGTGGAGGACCGTCTCACCCACGTGATCACGCCTGATGGGACACGCTGGCGCTACGTCTACGACCCCTTCGGCCGCCGGATCGCCAAGCAACGCCTGGCCGAGGACGGCATCACCGTCGAGGAGCGCACCGACTTCACATGGGACGGCTCGAACCTCGCCGAACAGACGACCTACGCTCCACACCTCCCCGGCCCATACACCATGAGCTGGGACCATCGAGGCCTTCACCCGCTCGCGCAGACCGAGACCATTACAACCTCAGCGACCACTGGCTCGGCGACGGCCGACACCTCGCAGGAGCAGATCGATCGCCGGTTCTTCGCGATCGTCACCGACCTCGTCGGCACCCCGACCGAACTCGTCGACACGACCACCGACGCCATCGCCTGGCGGGCCATCCCGACCCTTTGGGGCAACACCACCTGGGCGAACGGCAACACCACCTACACGCCGCTGCGTTTCCCGGGTCAGTACTTCGACCCCGAGACTGGCCTCCACTACAACCTCAATCGCTATTACGATCCCCAGACTGCCCGCTACACCACCCCGGACCCACTCGGTCTCAGCCCCGCTCCCAACCCCGACACCTACGTCCACAACCCGTACACCTGGTGCGACCCGCTCGGCCTCATGCCCGACGAGAGCGACGACCTCAAGAAGCAGCTGATGGACCTGGGCAAGAAGCGGGTCCAGCACGTCGCGGACAGCCTTGGCGAGGACGAACAGGCTCCGGGTGCCTACGCCGTGGGCCGGGACCGGACCACCGGTAAGATCTACTACGGAGACAGCGGGCCTGCGACGGGTCACGAGAAGGCTGTGACCGACGCGATGCCAGAGGAATCTCAGCACCCATCCGGTCGTCCACCAGGGGTATGTGCCGAGCCGAGGATGTTCACCAACGCGATCAAAGACGGAGCCGATCCAAAGAACATCGACCTTGTGACCGTCAACAGCAAGGGCAAGAAGTTCAAAATGTGTGAGAACTGCAGGACCTGGGTCCCCGGCTTTGGAGGAGAGGTTATAACGGGATGAACGAGACGCCTGAGCGACCGGTGATCCAGGAGATCCGAGACTCCCTGTCGGGAATCGCCAAATTCGAAGTCCACCCACTGGACATCGACGACGCTTTTCAGCGGTACATCGAGGACGGATACGAAGTCACCGCCCAACTCCAGGAGTTCCTGGAGAAATTTGGCGAACTCACTGTGACCTGGCGTTTTCGGGATTCCGAAGTGGAGCTTACGACGTCGGTGGAGAGGACGCTGGAGTCTACACACGCTACGCCCAGGAACGTGTGTATCTTCTCCAAGCGCCTGGGTCAGCCTGTCGCGCTGGTCGGTACGGCGTTTGACACCGAGGAGTGCGTGCTGCTCGCGGAGAACGGCGACATCTTGTTCGCTGGCGACGCCGGTTTCCAGAGGATCGCCAACGGCTTCGAGAACGCGATTCGTGCCCTCGCTACTGATAACTGGGACAAGACGTTCTTCTGAAACGGTCCGGCCACTCGGCGGCCTTGAGGTGAACGTCACCGAAGACCGAAGTTGGTTACCTGCCCTACAAGTAGTTCCCTTGAAGCATTGAGACCTGCGGAAAGAGTGATCGGCTTCTGAGAATGACGAGAGATGAAGCCGTCGAGGTGGCCCGTGTCCACCTGCGGGAAATCTACGGAGGCGGTCCGCCGACCATCGTGATGCAACCAGAGCTCTCGGTCGAGCACGACATGGCGTGGGCGGTGCGATTCGACAGTCAGGAACACCTCGACACCGGGGATATCACCCAGGCGCCTATGGTGCGCATGGTCGTCGTCTTCAAGGACGGGTCGTTCGTGGGATTTCCCCCCTCCGCCTACACCACTGAGCAGTCGAAGACGTGGCTGGCCACGGGGCAGCGGCCCAGGAAGCCATTCTGAGCCCATGAACGATCCAACATCGCTGGCCGAGGACTGGTTGCGGCGGACCTATCGCGGAATGGTGGAGCTATCCGGCTCCGGCCCGGTTGCCGAGAGGCCTCAGGCATGGATCTTCGGTTGCCGTGCGCGGCCAGTGCCCGGCTACCCCGACACCCCCATGCTGACCTCGCTGCTCGCGGTGCCCAAGTCCGGCAGCCTCCCATTCCACCCTGCCACCGACGATCCCTGGGGGGATTTGGAGGCCTTCGACCGTGCCCCAGGGCCGCGCGACCCCGCTGCACAGGCCCTTCGCACCAACGCACGGGGTTGTCTGTTGGCCGCAAACGCCGCCTTGGACGGCGCCAGGGCCACGCCCTTGCCCTGGATGCCGTTCCATGAGGCACCCGGCTGGTGGGACCGTATGATCCACTGGCACTTCCCCGCCGCCGAGGTGTCGGCCTGTGCGGACTGGAACGAAGTGATCACCGCGGTGCAGGAACCGGGTCCGGGTACCCGCGGGGCGGTGTGGATCCGCCGTGAAGCCTACGGTGTCGAGGCGACAGGACACCTGGTCTACGCACACAACCAGGATGGCCAGGTGGTGCTTCTCGATCCACAGGCGGGTCGGCTGGCGCGTCTCGAGCCCACCGGGGTCCGTCAACTGACCCTGGCCCGCTTCGCGGGTGGTGTCGGCGGCAACGAAGCCGGGCCGGGGGCATCTGCCTGGCACCGTCAGGCCCCTGACCTCACGTCGGCGATCGGGAAGGCGGAGGAATGGCTGCTGGACGTATACAGGGGTGAGGTTGCCCTGGTCGAGCCCTCGCCCGCTGACGAACTTGCGCGCGGGTGGCTGTTCGCCTGTAACAGCAAGGCGTTCCTTGCCCACGGACGTCCAGCCGACGCCATGCTGGACGCTGCCCTGGTCGTACCCAAGGACGAGGGTGAGCCGTTCGGGCTGCCCAACACCGATCCATGGGGCTGGCTCGCGCGCTGGGACGGTGGTACTGAGCCGGGCGGCGAGGGCCTCGAACTGCCACCGAAACCGGGGCCGGTGAAGTGGATGCCGGAGACAATGGGCCGACTGGGGGCCGTGGTCTCCGTCACGGACCACACGGAATGGGCAACGGTCCTGGCCGAACTGGCTACCTGGCCTGAGGGAACTCGCGCCGTGGTCTGGGTCCGTCGCACTGACCGCCGGGGCCGTGAGTCTGTCGGATTGCTTGTCGTTGCTGCCCACACTCCCCGGGGCCTTGTGTTGATCGATGCCGCGCGTGATGCCCCTGCCTCACCGGACAACACGGGAGTGCGCTCTCTCCACGTCCTCCGCTACCGCTGAGGGCCGGTGCCGAAGAGGACTGGAGCCCGCGGTCGAACCGGCGCGAGCTCAGCCGACCTGCTTGCGTGGTCCGAAGGGGGGTGCCGATACCTTCGGGGCGGCTCCTTGCGGCTTATGATCACAGTTTCTCCACTGGAGCCCCATGCCAGCCGTAAGAACCGCGTAAGTGAAGGTCATAGGGTGTTGTGTGACCTATGGGGAGGGTGAGCCGGGCAGTGCGACTGCCGCTCAATAAGCCTGTACGCATCGCCCATTGAGGCCCGGGTGAGTCACCCGGGCCTCTGACACGTGTGGCCGGACCGCATCGTGCCCCTCATCCGAATGACCGCATGAGAGGTAGCCATGTCCTATTCGACGCCGCCACCGGGCGGGCCGGGAAACGCCGGCCCGTACGGGGCACCGGTCCAGCAGCATGGGTGGTATCCGCCACCGCCGCCACCGCCTGACAACTCCGGCGAGGGCAAGGGCCTGAAGCGCGTCGTCATAGGTCTGCTGGTCCTGGCTGTGGTGGCCGTCTTCGCAGTCGGTGGCCTGGCTCTCTACAAGGCTGTTGGCGGTGGCTCGCTGCCCGGCGCCCAGGACGGCGGCGACGAGGCACAGCAGATTTTGAGCCCGGACGAGATCGACACATTGCTCAACGGCCGCACGAATGCCTTGAAGAGCGGGGACGAAGACGAGTTCCTGAAGCCGTTCGTCGGTGCGGCAAAGGACAAGCAGCGCAAGATCTTCGAGAATCTGCGGAAGGTTCCCTTCGCGGAGAGCAAGTACATGGTGCTCCAGCAGACCGGCGACGGTTCGGATGAGTACGGCTCCGATGTGAAGCTCGCGCTGGATGTCGCCTTCGTCCATCAGATCAAGGGCGTTGACGTTCGACCGGTATCCGAGTGGTATCGGTGGACAATCGAGAAGGAGTCCGACTCGGCCGCGCCGCGCATCAGTGAGGTGGGGGGATCGCCGGGCGCGAGCGCCTTGGCCAACGCGGTCTACTATCCGGCTCCCTGGGACCTCTACGACGACATGTACGTCAAGCGGCAGGCGCACACCATCACGATCTCGGCCAGGAAGAACGCCGCTGACGCCGGCCGTTTCGCGCCCATCATCGAGCAGAGCGCTGAGAAGGACATCGCGCTGTGGGGATCGAAGACGTCGTCGGTTCCCAACACCCCTGAGGGCTTCCTGGTCGTACTCGAGCCGAACCGTAAGACGTACTCGAGGCTGTACAACAACAACGGATCTGACGTGGGGTGGGATGCTGGGCAAAGCGTGCCCATGCCCGCCTTCAACAACGGCAGCAGCGACAAGGATCAGCTCGAATACGGCGGCGCGCGCATCAAGATGGACACGTCCGCGGGCCAGTTCACTTCCTCCGCCTGGCCCAGAGGCGTCGGAGAGATCTCCCGCCATGAAATCGCGCACGCTCTTGTTCAGCCGCAGGACCCTGGTGCCTACGGCGATGACGAGAAGACGAGCATCCGGGCGTGGGTTGTCGAGGGATTTGCAGAGTACGTCTCCTATCGGTTCGACCCGACTCTGGGTGACCAGCAGGTGCGTGCTGACCTGGCGGGGGAGGAGTTCGATGGCTCACTGCCCGGCCAGGACTTCTCGTCGGCGTACAACTCGGTCAGTGCGAACTACGGCCTGAGCTATCTGGCCAATCGATTCATCGCGGAGAAGGGCGGCGAGGAAGCCCTCTTCGAGTTTGTCGTGGACCACTACAGGCATCCGACGAACCTCGACCAGCAGTTGCAGAAGGCAGTTGGCATGAACGAGAGCGAATTCCAGACCGCGTGGGCCCAGTACGTCAGGAGCAACATCCGATGAGCGCCAACGGGCCTGTGCCGGGTTCCGGTCCCTACGGGCAGCAGCCCCCTCCACCGCAGCAGCCCCCCATGCCGCCCCAGCAGGGCTACCAGCCGCCGCAGGGATACGGCTATCCGCAACAGCCACCGGCGACACAGCCGGGACAGCCCGGTTACGCCTACCCACAGCAGCCGTCCGCCAGTCCAGCGGGGCAGCCCGGTTACGGCTATCCCCAACAGTCGTCGGTGCCCCCGCAGTATCCGATGGCTCCCCAGCCCGGTTACGGTCATCCACAGCAATACCCCGGAGCGCCTGTTCCGTCTGCGCGGCCGCGGAAGAAGAAGACCGGGCTGATCGTGCTGCTCGTTGTCGCACTCGTCGTGCTCGGTGGGGCCGGAGGTGCCGCGTGGTACGTGTTGGCGAACTCCGCCACTGAGCCGCTGTGGAGCGTGCCGACGAACGCGAATTGGACGTTGAGCGCTCAGGAGGTGGACGGCACCTGGTTCACCGACAAGGCTGTGGTCCAGACCCTCTCCGATGGTGTGAAGGCCTACGACCGGAACACCGGAAAGCGGCTGTGGGCCACGCCCCTGCCCGGCGCGGGTAACCAGGCCTGCGTCGCCCCCTCCGTCTCCGATGGCGGGATCGGCGTCGTTGCTTATGGTGCCTCGGGTGCGGGAGGAGCCCACGGCAAGTGCGACCACGTGGCGGCGTACGACCTCAACTCCGGCAAGGAATTGTGGCACCAGGGCTTCAAGGTGAAGGACGAGTTCAACTCCGGCACCAAGCTGGCGGTGGCTCGTACGGGCGAGACACTCGTGATCACCACCGACAGGGAGCAGGTGGCGTTGAAGGCGACTGACGGCACCAAGGCCTGGGACGTGAAGAAGGTCGTGCCGAGTGACTGCGGCACCGGCACGTACACCGGCGGCAAGAACCTGATCCGTACGACATCGTGCATCAAGGCAGACGCTCTCACCGGGAAGCCGTGGACCGAGGCATCGCTCGTGGACCCGGCCACCGGCAAAGCGGAGTGGACGAAGCGATTTGGCGAGGGTGAAGCGGACATTGCGATTTCCACTTCCCCTCTCGTGATCAGCGGAGACGCGAAGGGCGCGTTCGCGCTCGATGAGAAGACCGGTGAGCGACGCGGCACGTTCCAGGGGATGACGAACAAGTACTTCGTCCTCCCTGAGGAGGACGGTAGCCCGATGGGTCAGGTCGCAGGCGTCGGGAACATCCTCCTGATGGGGACGGCCAAGCAAGGGAGCACCAAGGGAGAATTGAAGACGCTGGTTGCCTACGACCTGGACAGTGGAAAGGAACTGTGGAAGGCGCCGGCTTCCAACACAATTGAATACCTTCCGCTCAGGGACACAGGTAGCAAGCGTCTGTTGGCGTACGTCACCGACGGCGCCAATAAGCCGAAGCTGGTGGAGTTCAATCCCAAGGACGGCGCGATGACGACGGTCGTCGAGTATCCGGAAGAAGTGGAGACGCACATGGGCATGGAAAGGCCGTTCTGGCACAACGGCGTGCTCTACCTCAGCTCGGTCGGCGGCAGCATTGAAAGCGATTCCTACGCCCTCGTGGCATTGCCCACGACCGCCTCGTAGGCACGGACTCGGTGGTGAGGCAGACCACGATCGTCTGCCTCACCACCGCGCGCCATGGCGATCCAGGCGGTGACAGCGGGATACCGGACGTCCCGGCGTCGTTCAGCGTGTCCCATCGTCTGCCCGGGCGCTCTCGGACCGCACCTCGGCCACAGCTGGGGGAGGCGGAACTGAGGTCGTGATTGTGGCTCGGGACCCGGTGGCTCAGGGCTTGCCGATATCGACCGCCCACACTCCCGTACCGTTGTAGGCCTCGGGCGTGGCGGTCAGCACCCGCCCCTCGACAGCACCGGCGATCGCGGCGTGGACGGCGTGGCCGTAGGCCCATTCCAGACCGGCTGCCACCACCTGTTCGACCGTTGCCGTGCCGGCGAAGTCGAGTGGTAGGAATTCGAGACCGGGCAGCGCTCCGACATGTGCGCGGGGTGTCCGGAAGTGGTGCGCGGCCGAAGCCTCACTGGCCATGCCCTAGGGTGCAACGTTGCACGCCCTGGCGTGACTCCACTTCCAGCCTGCTCATCATCACGGGGATCTCTTATGCGTTTGGCGACCGTACTCTTCCTGATCGGCGTCCTGTTCGGGTCCGCACCCGCTCCGGCTCAGGCGGCGCCGGTGCGTGACTCCGTCGCGTACGCCTCGCTGTCGGCGACGCGGAGCAGTGTCGGCATCGGCAAGAGTGGCGGTGGCAGGGGCAAGAGCCACGGTGGCTACCGGAGGTCGAGCGGTGGTTACTCCTACCGCGGCAACCACGGGAGTTCGTACTCGGGGAAGGGGAAGATGCCTCTGTGGCAGGCGTTCATCGTCCTGTTCCTCTTCGGTGGCCTCATTGTCTGGGGCGTCGTGAAGCTGGTGCGCAAGTTCCGGAACCACGTGAGCGCCTGACTGCCAGTCGGGACTTGTTCCCGCGTCGAGAGCATCGGTTGGTCTCTGCGCCTCGAACTCATGAGTGAGTAATAGCAACGGGGGTTGCCATATGCGCTTTGGGGTTGTTTTGCGTTGCGGTGAAGGGCATTTGGGCCGGTCGAGAAGAGCCGACATGGCTTCTGGCTTCTCGCGGCTGATGAAGTCGGATTCTCCTCGCGACGCTTGACGACTCGCGTCAGCCGCTGCCACGCCCTGTGCACCGGCCTGTCGACGACCACTGAGCCTCCCCCCGGGCCCCTGCGTGACACCGGACGTCCAGGGCGTGGTCGTCGGCGTCGGCGTCGGCGTCGGCGTAGTACGCCCGCCCATTGGGGTCGAGATGTGAAGGCCTGGAGGGGATTCGGCCGACAAGTCCCGTGACGTGCGGCTTGGTTGGAGTCGTTGACCAGGCCTTTGCTTAGATGATCAAGCACGTTTGCACGCAGTCAATAATCACGGGGTTTTCATGCACACGCCTGTCCTGTCCGTCCGGCGCACTGCCGCCGCCCTCGCCTGCGCCGCGGCGATGGTGTCGCTCGCGGCCTGCAACAGCGGCGACACCGATGCCGTGGGGTCCGGTGGCTCCACGCCCTCCAGGACCGCAGAGGCCAGTCCTGCCGCCGAGCCGAACGGCGTCGAGAAGCTCACCGCCAAGGAGATCTACGACAAGGGCCACAAGGCCAACGCCGGCGCCGGCTCCTTCCGGGAGCAGATGACGCGCACAGACGCCACGACCGATCTGCTGCTCTCCGCCACGGAATGCGTCGGTACCGTCAAGATGTCGAAGGGCGCCTTCCAGATCATCCGCAAGGGCAACGACGTCTGGGCCAAGCCGGATTCGGCGATGGTCAAGGAGTTCAACTCCGAACTCGGCGCCAACACGCTCTCTGCCGACAAGTGGCTTCACGGGACGCCGAGCCACCCGCTGATGAAGGGCTTCGCCAGCTGGTGCCATCAGGAGCAGTTCACCGCCCCTGACACGCTCGACGCCGGCAACAAGGTGACCAAGGGGAAGGTCACCACGGTGGACGGGCAGCAGGCGGTACCGGTGATCATGACGGCGAAGGGGCAGTCGGTCACGTGGTACGTGGCGACCACGGGCAAGCCGTACCTCTTCAAGCAGGACAGCACCCGTGAGGACATGCCGGACGTGGTGCACTCCGACTTCGGCAAGGCGGTAGGGGCGCAGGCGCCCTCCGGGTCGGTCGAAGAGGCGCCGAAGGAGTAATCCCCGGTTCCTCCGGTTTCCTCAGTTTCCCCGGTTACGTAGTCGACGGCCCGGCGGGCGTAGTTGCCCGCCGGGCCGAATCTTTTCGTGGCGCAGGCCACGTGACCGCCCTGCTGGACGAACTCGCTGAGTTGCTCCGGTGATCAATTGCTCCGGTGATCCGGAGACCCGCCACTCACTCCCCGGCTACCCGAGAGCGGTGGGCGCGCCGGAGGCCGAGCAGTTCGGCGACGGTCTCCAGCCAGCGGGCGGTCTGCTCGTCGCCGTCGATCCCGTCGGCGGTGGTGGCCGCGGACTCCAGCCACGCACGCACCGTGGACGCCGCCTCGTCGCCCGGCACCGGCTCGCGCAGCTCGGCCGCGTACCGGACGCCCCCGCTGCGTACCACCTTGGCGACGAAGGCCACCGCCCGCGGCTGGATGCCGAGCCGGTCCAGCAGGACGGCGGCGCCGACCGCGCCGTCGCCGAAGAGGGCGGTGCGGTGCGGGCCGGCGAAGGAGAGGCCGTACCGCAGCATCGCCGGGATGTCCGACTGCGCCAGCTCGTCGTCGGTCCGGCCGGGGGGCGAGCTCTGCGGCGCGGAGGTCATGGCTTCCTCACGGTGACGGTGTAGGTGTGGATGGTGGCTCGCTCCTCCTTTGGGAGAGCGGGGCTGCCGCTCGGGACCGGGGACGGGGTGACGGGACCGCCGGCATCGCCGCCGCCGGCGCAGGCACCGCGCGGGCACTGGATGAGCCGGATCTTCGTCGTGCCCGGACCGACGGCCTTGAAGCCGAAGAAGTCCGTTCCGCTCCCGCTGCCGACGGCCTCGTCATCGGCCTTGATCTCCTCCCGCTTGTCCGTCCGCCGGACGACGTCGGCGTCGGGCTTCGGCGATGTCAGGTACCACCATTCCCCCATCGCGGTGTCGACCGGGACGGACAGCGTGAACTCCTTCCCCTCATCCACCTCTATGTGCTTCTCGCCCAGCTCGTAGGTGTCCGGCCCGGTGCTGCCGCAGCCCGCGAGCACGGTCATCAGCAGGGCGGGGAGGGCGAGTCGGCGCAGGGCGCTGGTCATGACGCTCACTTATCGGTCGGCGGGCAGGTGGACGGCGTACGCGTCGGGCATGCGGGAGTCGGAGGCCTTGTCCATGTGGCCGTTGACGAAGTCGTCCTCGCTGACCCAGGTCGTCTGGCCCCACGGGTTGTAGATCTGCAGCATGTCGCCCTCCTGGCCGATCACCATCATCTGGTGTCCGACCCGGCCGTCCTTGTCGTGCCCCTCCACTTCGAATGGGACGGGTTTGCCCTCGGCGACGGATTTCTCGATGTCCGGCAGCACGTCACGGCGCTCGTCCGCGCCGCGAATCTGCTGGTACTCGTACTTGCTGCCGGTGTGCGGGCTGATCTCGTCGTTGGCGATCTCGTTCTGCCCGTCGCTGTCCATTCCGTCCGGGACATCGGACCACCAGTGCAGGTAGTCGCCGTCGCCTTCCTCGTGCAGGCGCAGCTGTTCGTCGTGGAGACGGTGGCGGAAGGCGTCGGGGTCGTTCTCCTGCCCGGACGGTCCGCCGGTCAACTCCAGGGCGTAGAGGGGATCGACCATGGCGCGGGCGGTCACGGTGCTCGACGGCACACAGGTGTTGCCCTCCTGGGACCACTTCTCGTCGCCGAACCACTGGTAGTCGGTGTTGCGGTTCGACCCGTCCGGGTTGAGCCCCTCGTCCACCTTGCTGTCGTCGGCCGTGACGATCGGGCTGAGGTGCTGCTGAAGCCAGTACGGGTCCTTGCCGTGGATCTTGTCGCGGAACTGGTCGACCTGGTCCACGTCGTAGCCCGCAGCCAGCGCCTTGACCAGATACGCCCGCTCCTGCGGCGTCTTGGCATCCGCGAGCATCCGCTCGAAGCGGGCCTCGTCCTGCGCGTTCATCTTCTCCATGAAACGGCCGGACCGTTCGAGGTCGTCGGCGGTGAGGAGTTCGTTCTGCTCCTGCGGGCCCCCGAACACGCCGACGTCGGCGAGGACGAGGCGGTCGGCGGCGGAGATGTTGTCGGTGTGCATGTGCCCGGCACGGGCCTCGGCCGCGTACTTGTTGAGCTCCCGTGCCGCCGTCCGAGCCGCGTCGTCCGCCTCCTGCGCCGCGGCGTAGAGCAGGTTGGCCCCAGTCCCCGCGATGTCCTGGGCTCGCTTGCGGTCGGCTTCCTCGTCGTCCGTCTCGACCATGTCGTCGAAGAAGCCGTCGTCGCCGCCGAGCATCGTGCGGGCCTTCCGCAGCTGCTCGCGGCCGTCGCCGTCCTTGGACTGGGCGGAGGTGAGGGCGTCCGAGAGGTCGTAGAGGGCCTTCGACGCCTTACGGAACGCCTCGGCCATCTGCTCGGCGGAACGGCCGGCCGCCGCCACCACCTCGGCCGCCTTGGCGCCGGTGCTGCCCACCCACACCGACGGAAGTCCTGTCGCGGCGACCTTCTCGACCCTGTCTTGTACGTCGGCGGCATCGTCGGCCTGGCTCTTGTAGCGCTGGGCGATCGCGTCCAGGGTGCTCGGGGAGCCGACCGGCGCGGAGACACCGAGGAGGTTGCCGATGGCCGCCAGGACCTCGTTCTTGCTGTCGGCCGCCGCGAGGTCTCCCGTGAAACGGTCGATCTCTTCCTTGCGGTCGGTGGTGGACTCGCCTGCGTCAGCCATGTGGTGAGAGCCCCGCTGTCCTTGCTCAGGTGTCAGGTGTCAGGTGGAAGCACACACGTCGGTCCGGTGCGCGCGGTCGCCGGTGTGTCGAACTGTGTGGCGTGTGCCGGTCCGTCAGTCGAAGTCGGAGAGGCTCGGCGGAGGTCCTCCCGGGGTGGGCTGGGTGCCGATGGGTGGCTCACCGAGGGTGGCGGGGCGCGCGCCCGGGGTAAGACCCGTGGTCGTCCCCGGGTGGGCAGCGGCGGGCATGGTCGTCAGGCCGTCGTTCGCGCCCGCGGAGTGCAGCGCGAGGATGGTTTCGTGGTCGGCGCTCTGGTACTTCTGCTGGGAGATGCTGACCTTGTCCGCGAGTTCGTGCAGCGCGGCTTCCAGTGTCTTCGCCTCGGCCTGCCAGGCGGCCGCGAAGTTGTCGTACGCGGGACCGGAGTCGGAGCCGCCGAGAGCGTCCGGTGTGTAGCACATGTGGTCTTCCACGGCCTTGCGTATGGCGCCGACATCGGTGCCTGCCCGGTCGAGCTTTCCGGCCTCGCCGTCCATGCCGCTCGACTGGATCCTGTAGCCGTCCGAGCTCGCACCGGACATGCTCCCCGCCCCCTGATCTGAACGGCCGAACACCCCCGCGGCGGTCCAGGCCTGCTGACCAGCGATGATACCTGATCTTGTGTCATGAGCACGTGGCGTCAGTCCTCGACCGGTGGACGCCAAAAACATCGCCGCGGACAGGGCTTTGGTGACGGAGCCGTCGACGGCGATCTGTTCCAGGATGAGGCCGACAGCGCGGTCGTAGTGCTCCAGCGCGATCTGTCCGAGTTCGGCGAAGGCGCCGAGCCTGATCCACTCTTCGCGACGGTCGCGGATCGTGGCGGCCGACCAGGTCGTGTCAGCGATCGCCTGGTAGGAGTGGCCGAACCGCAGAAGCTCCGGCATCTTGTCAGCGACGACCGGTCGATTCCCCTGGTCAGGGGTGGTTTCGATCAAGGTGATGGGTCCGGAGGCCCACTTCTTCGGGAGCGCTCATATGTCTTCACTTGGCAGTGCGTAATACGCGTCATACACTCTCTTCATGGCCAAGACCCGCATCAGTATCAGCCTCGACCAGGAGCAGGCCGAACGCATCAGGCAGCACGCCGAGAGGGCGGGGCTGGACGTATCGGCGTACCTGGTGCACGCCGCGACACGGCAGATGGCGGAAACAGAGGCCATAGAGGAGCGGTTCTCCGAGGTCGACGCCCTTATTGCCCGGGCTGAAGCGGAGGCAGACGCCCTTACGGACGAACACGACGACGCTGTGCCGGAGTTGACCGAGCAGGAGCGGCGGGACGTGCAAGCCGCACTCAACCTCGTCTACAGGGAAGACCGCGAAGCGGCTCGCCCCGGACAGGTCGCGTGACCGTGCGGATTCCGGTCTACGACACCGGAATGCTGATCGCCCTGGCGGACCGTAAAGCGAAAGCCGTGGCCCTTCACAGCGGCCTCAGGGCCACGCCTCATCGGGCACTGGTCCTCGGTCCCGTCGTGGCCGAGGTGTGGCGCCCGCGACCAAGCGTCGTCCATGCGTTGGCCGGCATCCTGAAGGATTGCACCGTGCCACAGGCACGCACATCGGAACCGCCCCTGCGTGAGACGAAGGCCGGCCGGCCGGAGTGCATCGCCTGTGCCACCGGCCTCGATGTCACTGACTGGCGACGCATCGGCACGGCTCTGGGGCAAGCGAAACTTCCCGCCAAGAAGAACCTTGATGCGGTGGACGCCTGGGTGGCGCTGTCCGCCGTGAAGCATGGCAGTGCGGTGATTTTCACCAGCGACCCGGAGGACATCGAGGCGTATCTCGACGTGCTGAACCCCGGCGACGTTCACGTCGAATCGGTCTGACGGGGCGCAAGGCGGCGCATGGTACGGGGGCCTCGCGGGCGTGGGGCTCAGGGCCCGCAGGTCCCCGATTCGGCGGTGCACTGCCAGTCCGAGAAGCCGTCCTCGGGGTGGCGGACGGCGTGGTCGAAGTCGATGAAGCCGCGGATGAGGATGAAGGTGAGGAGGACGGGGACGAGCCCCACCAGCACCAGAATGATCCGCAGCACCCATTTCGTCGCCCGGCGGCGGCCAGGGTCCTGCTCAGCTGTCCGGCCCCCGTCCTGGTGGCGGTCCCGGTCCTGCTCTCGGGCTCGGCGAGTGCCGCTGTTGGGGGCATGCTGACCGGTCATGCGCAGGACGTGATCTCGTCGGAGGTGCCGTAGACGTTGAAGTCCTGTGCCAAACCTACGGTGTTGAGGTGGGCGATGTCGGCCTGTTCCAGGTTCACTCCGCCTCCGCCTCCGCCGACGTCGCTGCGATGCTCGCTCGGGATGCCCCAGTCGTAGCGCCTCTGGACCTCGACGCGGTAGGTGACCTCGCCGTTGTGGACGTAGCCCGTCAGCCGGTACCGGAAGTGGTTGAGCGCGTAGTACCAGCCCATGTTGCTGTGGCCGTCCTTGGGATTGGGAGCCGTGCTCTGCCGCTCGCTGGTGAAGGGGCCGTTCGGGCGGCCGTGTACATCCGTGTGCAGGGTCTGGTCGACGTCCTTCTGGAAGGCCGGGACCTGGTCCATCAGGGTCTGCGGGTCGACCTCGACGTCCGTGCCGCTGGCGTCCAGGCAGTGCTGGATCAGGCTGGCGGCGTTGGGAAGGTGCACGCCCTGCAGCAGAAGACCGCGAACGACGCCAACTCCAGCTCCGCGGAAGCCGAGGAAGCGCTGTGGTGCACCAGGCAACCCACGGAGTGCGGGTAGGCGGGTTGGTGACGGCCCTGCGCCCCTCGTCTCCCCCGTGGACGAGGGGCGCAGGGCCCTCCGTCACGTGAAGAACACCACCAACAGGCTGACCACGAGGCCGAGTACGCCCACTCCGACCGTCACCAGGGTGGTGCGGAACAGGCCCTGGCTCTCCCCCTCTCCGTAGGGGAAGCCGGTGACGGCGCAGAAAAGGCCGACGGCCAGGGCGATCAGGGCGCCGAACCACCATGCGCAGCCGAGGGCGATGGCGTGGGCCCAGCCCTGGTCCTGCATGTAGGAGACGTCACTGATCCTGCGGGCCTCGATGACATGGCCGCGCTGGTACAGGGCGTCGCTCTTGAGCTCGGCGTTGAGGTCCTTGACCTTGCCGTCCTCGGAGGTGAAGGTGCCGTAGCACCACCTGCTCTTGGTCTTCTTCCGCGAACTCGAACTGCTCGACGAGCTCCGGTACTTGTAGTCGACGGTGCAGTTCTGGACGGTGAGCTTGCCCGGTGTGGAGGTGGCGTACTTGTAGGGACCGAGGTAGGAGCCGAGGGCCAGAAGGATGAGGCTCACCAGGATCAGGCCTGCGCCGATGAGGCGGCCGCGGCTCGCCCGATCTCCCGGTGCGGCGGTGTTCGTCGCGGTGTTCCCGTGTACTTGTGTCATTGGGGGTTCCGGTTCCTGAGGGGGATTCGGGCGTTACAGGACGAATGCGCAGACGAGTGCCGCCACGACCCCCAGGCCGAATACGCCGCCCAGGACGGGGCCGGTGATACGTGCGGCCGGCAGGCGCTGCCAGGAGTCCGAGAGGGCGGGGCCGTTGCGGGCGCCGAATCCGGTGAGCAGGCAGAAGATGCCGAATGCCACCAGGGAGAGGCAGAGCGCGAGAATCCCTGCGTCCTTTCCGGGGGCCCGGTCCTCAGGCAGTTCGAAAGTGCCGTCCGCTTGTACGACGGGAATTTTCGCGCCGGTTTCAACGCGCGATGACGTGTTCACTGTGACGTCTTGGTAGCTGGCGCCGCCTTGCTGTGCGGTCCAGTTTCCGGTGCAGCTGAACTCTAGTTGTGTCGTACGCCTGTGCGTGCCGTAGTGGGTCTTGGTGTGTGTTTCGCATGAAGAAACGGTGAGGGTTCCTTTGGTGCCGTCACCGGCGAGTTCACTGCGCAGTTCCGGAATCGTCACAACGGCGACGACCGTGGCCACCAGGAGCAGCCCCAGGCCTACGAGTCTGCCCACCCAAAGGCTTCCTGTACTGCCGTAACGCGGCTGTGTTGTCACCACTGTCGGTCGTCCCCCTGGGAAGCTTGTTCGGTCTCTTGGCTGGTGGATCGGCGGGTTGGCGGGGTGTGCGCGAGGAGTCTAAGGTATCCGTCTGTCGTCCTATATGAACTGCGCCAAGTGAAGTCCGGGGGAGAGTAATGGCGTTCGAATCCTTTGATGTGGACACTGGAGTACTCCGCACGCAGGGGGTGAACTTCGCCGAACTCGGGGCCGATTTCGGGAAGGCCTCCAAGCGGCTCCAGGACACTCTCGAAGATCTTGGAGAGCCGTGGGCGGACGCGGATTTCGGGGAGATCTTCGGGCAGGTCTACACGCCGGTACGTGACGGAATCTTCACATCGATGGACAGCCTGGGGAAGCGGCTGGAGAGCATCGGGCACAAGCTGCAGGACCTGGCGCACAACTACGACGAATCGGAATCGTCGAACTATGTGCTGATGGACGGAATTTCGGGCCAACTCTAACTGAAAACTCCAATTAAATTCGGGGACATCGGCATGTCGCTCACACTGCCCAGCGAGCTTGTCTGGGTACTCGACCTCCTCGGCTACAGCTGGCCCGAGGCCGACGAAGAAGCACTGCACAACGTCGCCGAGGCCTGGCGGGCCTTCGGCAAGGATCTCGACACCATCCAGACGGAGGGCGAGGGACTCGCCCGCACGATCCTCGCGAGCAACGCCGGTACGGCCGTCGAGAAATTCAGCAACGACTGGGGTGCCTACACCGGTACGAACGGCCAGGACAGCTACATCCCCGACGCGAAAACCGCGTGCGAAGTGATCGCCCTCGCCTTCGACGCGGCCGCGATCGCGGTCCTCACGGCGAAGCTGTCCGTGATCGCGCAACTCATCGCCCTGGCCGTGGAGATCATCGCCGCGCAGGCGGCGGCCCCCTTCACCTTCGGACTCTCCGAGGTCGGCGCGCTGGGGGCCACGCAGGCCGCGCGGGTGATCGTCCGAGAGCTGCTCAACAAGCTCAAGAAGGAGGTCATGGAGGCGGTCACCAAGGCCATGGAGCACGCCACCATGGACGCCCTCAAGAAGATCGCCAAGGAGCAGCTCGAAAAGATCACCAAGGAGAAGGTCAAGCAGTTCGCCAAGGACAAGATCAAGGAAGAGGCGAAGCAGTTCGTCCAGGAGAAGGTGGTGGACGCGGCCAAGGAGAAGGCCAAGGAAGCCGCCGTCGGAATGGCGCAGAACATCGCCCAGCAGAGCATCGAGGCCCACTTCGACGAGCGGTCCGGCATCGACCTCGGGGAGACGACGGACGTCGCCAAGAAAGCGGGCAGCGAATACCTGGACGGCCTGAAGAACGAGGTCAAGGGGGGCGAGGGTTCGACCCTCGCCGGATACACCGATGTGCAGGGGCACGTGGACGGTGCCGTCGACGCCGCGACGGAGAAGGTGACCGGGGCGGTCGGGGATCGCGTACAGCACGGTGTCGACGCGCTGTCCGGACACGGTGGCAACACCGGGGAGTCGTCCGACGGGGCGGCCGAGTCCAACACCTCCGCCTCCGCCTCCGGTTCCTCGAACAGCACCACTACGCAGGCGTCCCACTCCAACAGGCCGGCCGCCGCCTCTGCCTCCTCCTCGCGCTCCGGTGCCTCGCACAGTGGCGGAAACGCGCAGGACTGGGCTCGTAACGAGTTCGGGTAACCCCCGACCCACCCTCGCCGCTCTTCGCCGACCTCACCTCCAACACGCCGCAACAGGAAGGACGTACGCACCCATGACCGCGGACCGGGAGATCCAGGACGAGGAACTCATGGGGATCGCCCAGGACCCCGAACAGGCCCTGCGGCTGCGCCGCTCCCTGCGCACCATCTCCGGCGCGAACTCGCTCGATCCGACCCTGCGCGAGATGGCGAGTGAGGTGCTGAGCGGACGCGTCGACGTCAAGGACGCCTTCCAGGACCCTCGTTACACCGAGGCCGTCTTCCAGCGGCTGCACGAGATGCGCCGGGTGGCCGAGGACCAGACGCACGCCGAACGCCGGCAATCCAAGGGCCAGTTCGCGGACTGGGACGCACGGCAGCAGGCCGAACTGGACCGCGAACGTGCCGAGCGGGACGCGCCCGTGCACGGTTCCGCGGAGGGGAAGCGGTCGGCTCGGCGCTGAGGACTTCAGCGCTGAGTGGCCGCCCGTTCGTGTATGCGCGAGGATCCGTGCGTACGCTCCCGGTGGCCCTTGCGGTCCGGAACGCCCATGTAGCCGGCCTCGCGCTCGGTCTCGCCGAGCCACAGTTGGGGGACCTGCCGCTGGATTGCGGCGACCAGCGGCACCCGGGAACTCGCGGGGACGGGGAGGCGGTAACGCAGCCGCGGGAGGGTGCAGTGCAGCGGTTCTTCTTCGCGGACCAAGCCCCATGCCGTCGACGCTCACGCCGGAGTGCCGGGCCGACCAAATGGTGATCATGCAGGTGACGCCGATGGAGCCCATCAAGAGCCCCATGACGATTCCTCCGATCCCCTTGGGGTTCGGCGCACCGTCCCCGAGGCCGGCGGTCATCGCTGTGTCACCGAAGAGAACGAGGGCACTGATCGCCGTAGCGACGCCAAGTCGTGATGACAGCCCTGCCTTGCGCTGAGGCAGGGCGGTACAGCGGCGGCCAAGTCACGCCTGACGGCGCTGGTTGCCGATGAGGTAGGCGATGCCCCAGGCGGCGGCTGCGGCGAGTACGAGGCCGAGCGGGGAGAACCAGTCGACTCCGCCGGTGGTTTCGTTGTGCCACCAGGCCTTGGCCGGGAGGAACGGGGTGTATTCCAGCATGTCTCTGATCGCCATGAGCGACTGTTCCTTGGCGATGATGAACGTGACGGCGTTGGTGTTGCCGAAGAAAGTGCCGAGCGCGGCGATGACGGCTCCGCCGATCCGGGCACCGTTGCTCCCGCGACCCACCCTGCCGACCAAGGCGCCGACGATCGCGCCATTGAGGAGCGCGTGGCCCAGGTAGAGGGTGTTGGCCACAGCGCTGCTCGTGATGTCCTTGTACGTGGCCAGGATGAGGCCGCTGTAGAGCAGCGACACGATGAAGGAGACCAACAACCCGAGGAACACGGCGCCGACGGCATTGCCGCTCGCGTTCGGACGCTGCCCGAAGGGGGGCGCCTGGAACGGAGGTGTCGGCTGCATCGGGTACATCGGCTGCACCGGCGGTTGCCCCTGGGGCACGGGCTGCGGTCCGGCGTACATCGGAGGCGGCCCGGGCTGCATCGGAGGCTGTCCAGGGGAAGGCGGCGGTCCGAATCCCGGCTGCTGCAGCGGCGGTGCGGGCTGGGCATACGGGTTCGCGGGGTTCTGTGGTGGTTGTGGTGGCTGCCCGGGCTGCGGCGGCGGTTGGAACGGCGGCTGGCTCATGATTCCCCGTGGAGTCAATGGAGGTAACTGGCAGGAGCAGCAAATTATCAGTGAGATCAGGAGGGGGTCGTTGGAGCCGGAGCGGGCTGCGTGAAGGTTGCTGAGGGGAAATACCGTGCTGAGGGCCAATACCGCTAGAAGCCGTCCACGCCCAGTTCGGTGATGCCTGCGTAGAGCCAGCTCCACACCGTGCCGCTGGGTGTCTGCCGATCGAACACCCCCGGGGCCAGCTCGTCCATTTCGTCCAGGAACAACTGCGCTACGTCCTCCTGGTCGCCCTCCACCGGGTAGGGGTGCCAACAGGCGTTGCTGTAGCGGTAGATGGCCTCAAGGACACGGGTGAAGACGTCGAGGTCCGGTGCGAGCGGCACCAACGTCTCCTTCGTCGGGCCGTCCAGTCGGCTCCAGATGTGCACAGAGCCTTGGTGGCGGTGCAGATACAGCTCGCCGTAGCTGCTGGTGCCGCAGGCGATCAGGTCCGCGGTGGTCACCCCGCTGGGCAGGCCGTCCTCGGTCAGGACACCGTCGGCCGGAGGACGCATGGCGTCGGCCGAACAGGCCTGGAACTCGCCCTCGTGGCACGCCCACCAGGCAGGCAGGCCGATGTCTCGCAAGTGCTGTCTGCTGCCTGGGTGTTCAAGTCCTACGGGCAGCGCGCCGTCAGGCATGCGCATCACATGCCGCTCCCCGAAGGCGTCGTCGACCCGGGCCGCACTGAGCGGACCCGTCGGCCTCCGCCGCACCGGTTCGGGGCTGGACGACCCTGCCTCGGACGAGGTGGGGTCGATTCCTTTGCCGCGGGGCCAGTTGCGCAGCACATCCGCGTCCGTTTCGAGCATTGCTATGCCGTGCGTGTTCTCGACGAGATAGCGGGTCCTGCCGCCCTCGGCGGCGACCGCGACTGCGCCTTCCCAGCTCTCCGGGGCGGTGAGATCCCAGTCGTAGAGCCTGGGCGCATCAAGTGCCTCCGGCGACAAGGGCGCTTCCGACAGAGCTCCCTCATCCCGAACCTTCACCCTCCGGCCCGTCCGGGCGTCGAGCCAGAGCGGGCCGCGCTGGTCGACCACCTCGACGAGCTCCCGGCCCTCGCTCAGACGACGGTGGACCTGGTAGTAGTCGCCGTTGAGGCTCGGGTGCACCGTGAACCAGTTGGCCGGCCGCCACCACGCCCACACGGTCCGCCATGGCATCCCCGGCTCGGCTGCTGCGATCCGCTCGGCGTACTCCTCATGACCGGTCGCCTTCGCCGCAAAATGCAGCCAGGAGGCGAACTCGGCGGGCGTCACTTCCGCGTCTCCGAAGATCGCTTCGGCCTGAAGGAACACCTCGCGTCCCACACTGTCCGCGCCGCTCGCGGCGGCGACGTGCTCGCGCACCGCTGCTCGCTCGGCGTTCAACAGCCGTGCGGGGTCGGCCAGTACGGCGCCCAGTTCCTCACTCATGCGGCCATCCTGTCAGCCCCCACTGACACTGCTCACCTGGGACCTGAGGCCCTGGGTGACCGTGATGCCATGGAGCCGTGCGGGGGCCGGCGCACGGTGTATCCGTCAGATGGGCAAGGCGCCCTTGAAGCGGGAGTTGGGTGCGCTGGGATGAGTGGAGGCGAGCCAGCCGTGGCCGTGGGTGCCGGAAGCGGGCATGCGGCCGGGTTCGACGGAAAGGTTGTCTGCTGCCATGAGCGTGTAAGGAACGCCCTCGGCGTATTCCTCCGCCTCTTCCTCGTCCTCGCCCTCCGCGCCTTCCCTGTACTCCACCTCGAAGGGCAGTGGTTCTCCCCGGAACCGCGGGTAGTCGTAGTTGCTGAAGCTTCGAACTCCGTGTCCGTGACGGGCGACATGCCAGCCCTCGGCGGAGTGGTAAGGATCCATGACGTAGAAATGAGCTTCGCCGCATGCCTCGCTGAGTTTGTCGGCCAATGCGAAGCCGTCGAGCTGGTCGATGAATGAGTTTCCCCACAACATGCACCAGTTCTGGATCGGCACATCCGAGAGCCAGGTCTCGAACGCCGGCGTGATGAACACCCGATAGGCGATCTGCGCCTTCCCCTGTGAATCCTGGAACTCGAGGGAGTCGGCGGTCCGGGTGGCGGCAGCCACACCCATGACCGTGGTGGCCGGCCGAAGGTCGTGCAGGCCGAGAGCGGCCACGGCGTCGCCGATCCGGTCCGCAGGGAAGGCCAGCCAGCGGCCGGCCTCCGACGGGACCCTCACCGGGCGCTCGTCCGTGAGCTTGATCCGCACGAGACGCTCCACCGCACTGCGATCGCCCTCGTCCAGGTGCTCGCCGCCACCCAGGTCGACCAGGGCTTTCAGGGCATTGCTGCGCAGGCGCCCCGGACCCTGTCGCCGGATCTCCCGTAGGCGTGGCAATGCCTGGTCGCTCAGCCTTCGCAGGACGGACTCGGCGCCCCATTTCAGCCGGGACGGTCCGTCCTCTCCGACATACGGCAGCAGACTGTCGACGGCCTGTACGCCGAGGGCGACCAGGCGGTCCTCCGCGTCCTGCCACACGCTGCGATCGTCGTCGGCGAGGTTCCGTACAAGAGCGTCGACGGCATCTGACATGGCGTACAGCCTAGTTGTGCATCTGCCAGAGCTGGGTTACACCCGGGTCTGGGTTTCTTGCTTGAGGCTGGCAAGGCAACTTGAACCGGGATGCGCGTACGTCGGGTTGTCGGAGGTGGCCGGATGTACCTCTATTCGGTACCCCACATGTCCAAGTCTCCGTCGAAGACATGCTCCCAGTGATCGGCTTCTTCGACCACCGGATCGATCTCCTCTGCCCACTGCCGGAGGCTGTGGCGTGCGTCCCTCCGTTCCTCCGGTGTATTGAAGTCGCTGATCAGAAACTCGTGGTACAGGCGGAGAAGGATGCAGAACTGCCGCAGGCTCGTCGCGACAGTGACGGAGGAATAGCCGGTGCTGTAGTCCTGGACGACAGCACCTGTGTCTGCATCGAGAAGTACGTTGCCTCCAGTCCACTCTCCCAGAGAGTAGAAGGGGCCCTCGCTTTCGGGCGGCTCCATGTCGGCGGGCCACGGGACTTGCACCAGCCCTGTCTTGTCCAGGTCCACCGTGCGGACAAAGGGAAGCTGTTCCGACAGTGCGGGCAGGCCGACGGTGGCCAGGAAGTGCCGACTGTCCGCATGCCCCAGGCCGGGCGGCAAGTCATTGTCGGGCAGGCGGCGGCAGGTGCCCTCCCCGAAAGTGGCTTCCAGCCAAGGTTGTTCAGGGCCGCCTGCGGCCTGCGCTTGTGGGGGACAGTTCCACACGCCGGCCTTCGTGATGGGACCTACGAAGGGGGACGGAAGCGCTACCAGGTGTGGCTGTCGTCTGGGCTCGGCGTTCACATCCACGACGAACGGGCCGGACGGGCCGGTGATCAGCCATTGTGATTCTGACAATTCCTTGGACAGGAAGGGACGGAAGGCGTCTTCGCGTCCATCGAAAATGTGTCGGACGGGCGGACCGGTCTCCAGGAGCGGCCACAAATGGCTCTCGGCCAGCAGGGAAAGCACCTCCTGCGCTTCAAACGTCTCACCTGGCGATGCCTCGGACAGACCCGTTGCTGTTCCCGTGAATCGGCCGAAGACCCCGAACGGGCGGCAATTGGTCCATACGGTCCGCCATGGGAGCGTGTCTCCCGCCGCAGCGGCTATCGACCGAGCCAGCCTTTCGTCGCCTCGACTGAGCGCGCAATGATGCACCCAAGACACCCACTCTTCGTGGGGCGCAGCTGCGAGCCCCAGTTGTTCCAGATAATGGATGTCGATGGCGACGCTGTTCTGCGGAACGCCCTGGGGCCAGGCAGCGGCCATGCCTCGCAACAGCCCCACGGCATCGAGGTTTGCCAGTACGTGCCCGTCGTTCAGCACGTCTTCGAAGCGGTCGGCATGGGCGGCATGGACGCCCACCGTTTGTGCTGCATAGCGGCCAAGGGCGCTGGTCGCGCTGTTGGACCGTGCGTCGTGCGTCCCCAGTTGGCGCCACAGCGATGAGAGCAATGACCCCTGGTCGACCGGATGGAGCCGCCTGATGCGGTAGCGATCGGACTCCGCCCGAAATCCGACTTCTCTTTCCGTCTCCGAGACTTCGGAAGTGACGAGGAGGTCCGCAAGGGCCTCGGGAAGCTCGCCCAGTTCGCCGGGCGACGCCTGGATATCGAGGCAACGACACAGTTCCGCCCACTGCGACAGGGAGATGGTGCGGAGTTCCGCTGCGGCCAGTGCTTGTAGTGCTGGATATCGTGCAACCAGTCCTGCCACTTCAGTGAATCGAGCATCATCACCGTTATCGTGGCTGATCGGAGACGTGAGGACGATGTCATTTCGCGCCGGAGCAAGCACCCATGGCCTGTCAGCGGATCGTTCCACCACAAACTGCAGAGTCGGGCGCGAGAACTGCTTCAGAGTTCGGATCACCTGCTGAGTGATCCTGCTTGGCTCGTTCGAGGTGACGAATCGGTCTGCCCATTGGACGTTTGCAAGGAGAGCGACTCCACCGCTTCTGACACTCAGGGCGCCCGAGATGAGCGATGCCGGAGAATCGGCGGCATCACACGCCCTCAGTAGAAACTGTGCAACATCATCTGCCGTCAGGCCCTGGCAGTCCACAAAGACGGCGTCAGGCATTCGGGTCGACAGTTCGCGCAGCAGCTGGGTCTTCCCGACGCCCGGTCCCCCTCGGATCGCCAGGGTCTCGTACAAGCGATGCGGCTCGGCCAGCCAGGCCTCGACCCGCTCAAGTGCCTGCTCGGGTGTCAGCTCCACTTGGTCCTCGATCTCTGGTTCCGTGTACGGCGTCCTGGCGACTATCCAATCTAAACCCTGGCCTCAGAAGCTCATCCACTTCCCCCTGGCGACCCCACGGCATTCATCCAAACCCTCAACCATTCGCCGCGATACTTGACCATCTGCTCGTCGGTGAGTGCCTTCACCTGCTCGCGTTTGGCGTTGTCAAGAGCCTTGCCCTGTTTCACCGCTTCGCGCTTCTCTGCAGCACTCTCGTACTCGCCCTCCTGTGCAGCGGCTTCGTTGCCCATCGCACCCTTGCGATACCCAATTCCATACGAGACTGGCATGTTGCTTTTCGGTGGGTTTTCCTTTACTTCTTCGGGGCGATCGTCGCGCGCCTTTTTCGTGCGGGCGCGTGATGCATCAGGGTCGCGCTCCATGTCGTGGCTGAGGTAGTCCGAGCAGTTTGCCCCGCCGGTTCCTGTTCTGTCACCGCACGGTTCGAACTCGGTGAACAAAGCCACAGCCTTGAACTGACCTGGGTGCTTGGCCTCCACGTTCCGCATCCACTCGCCCAAATGCGGCTCTGAGTGGTCGTGATGGTAACGATCGCTTCCTGGAATTGAGGAGTCGATGACGTACTTGACTACTACTTTGTCGCCGACTTTTTCGTGTACCTCAAGTACGGCGTAATTCTTGCCGGACATGTCCGGCCGCATGTCGCCGTCCTTGTGCTGCCTCCAGAGCGCTTCGAACTCATTGTCCTTCTTCTGCTTGTCGGCGGGGTCGGCGCTCTCGGCTTCATGCGTTACAGCGTAATCGCGCGCCCGAGCGTCCGGAGGGGCTTTGTCATCCCCATCCTTCATGCGTCGAACTTCGTGGTTTTCGTGCATGGAGACACCCGCCAGCGGGTTGATGTCGTTCGTGACCCCCTTGGGGCGACGTCGTTCGGGGTCTCCCTGTACGGGGCTATTTCCTGCCGCATGAGCCTCGTGGAACGTGTTGCTTATTCGGGCGATGCCTGCCACGACAGCCATCTTCTGTTCACGGCTGAGTTCCTCGAATTTCTTACCGAGGATTTCATTGAGTCGCGACTGGCTTATGCTGCCGTTTTTACGTGCCTCTTCTACGGCGCGGGCGAGCGAGCCATCTTTGGCCCAGCGGTGGGCGTTGTCCAGGACCGGTCCGAGGTCTATCTGGGATACGTCATGAGTCCGGCGCAACGTCTGCTGAGAGTCCTCCGGAGGCATATCGAAGTGAGTGTGCTCGACTGTCTGCCGTTCACCGAACTCGGCCGAGCCGCGAACCTCCTCTGCATTGAACCTGGACGGGTTCGCGCCTGAGGGGTCTGCTGGTGCTGGGCGGTTGGTGCGGTCCGGGGCTGGTACTGCTTGACGCTCCGGCCGTGGTGGCGTGTTCGGGCGCTGGCCGTCGCGGGGCTCGCCGGCGTCCGGCTTTTTTTGCGGTGGTGCGTCCCGCTGTGGGTCCGATGTACGCGAGGCCGAAGTCCGGGGATCTGACGGGCGTGGATCCGTGATGTGTGGGGCCGGCTGCTGAGGAGCGTCCCGGTCGGTCGTGAGGGCGCTCGGGGTGTCCGTCGCAGTGCGGGTAGGCGTTGTGCCCTTGTCCGCGTTGTCGGGTGTGGTGCGGGTGGGGGGCTGCTGGTGCTCCGAAGGGGACTCGGTCCGGGACGGACTCTCCGTCGTCGCGGTCGGCTGCGTGGAGTCCGTGTCGGGGGTACGGCCCTCTTCGTCGGGGTGGGGCGCCTGGTCCGGGCGTGACTGCTGGTCCAGGGTGTTTGGTGTCTCGGCCGAGGACGTGTGGTTCTGTTCCGTGGGGGTCTCGGGGGACTGCTCCGGCTGCTTCTGCTGAGGAGCGTTGCTGTCGTCCGAGGACGGCTCCCGGCCGTTCGGCGAGTTGTCCGACTCGGACTGACTGTTGCTCTCGCTCTGAGGCCGACCGTCGTCGCCTTGAGGTTTGCCGTTTGTCGAATCCGGCGACGTGGTCATGGGATCTGGCGACGTGTTCGCGTCCGCCGTCGACGGCTTCACGGGGTCCGCGGTGTCCGATGCATCTGGCGTCGCCTGGTCCGCCGGCTTGGGGGAGTCGGTTCCCCCGTCGGTGTCGTCGCCCTGCTTCGGTGTGTCGCCCGGGGCGTCGTTCTGGGGGTTCTGGTCGTTCTGGGGTTGCCCGTTGTTCTCGGAGTTCTCCGGCTGGGACGCGTCGTTGTTCTCGTTCTGCGACGCGTCGTCGCCGTTCTCGGAGTCCTGCGCGTGCGGCTGAGATGTGTCTATCGGGTGGCCGTCGGCGTCCAGCGGTATGTGCCAGACGTGGGTGGCCTGGTCGATGTGGAGAGGGGCGTGGCTGACATCTCCACTCTGGGTGTCGACCCAGACGATGTTGCCGTTGTGGTTGACGACGTTGAAGGCGTGGCCGCCTCCGCCGGGCCAGTCGACCTGGACGATCGCCGCCGAGCCCGGGCCGGCCTGCTGGAGGGTGTCGGCGATGTTGTTGGCCGTGTTCGGGTCGCCGCCGGGCCCGGCGTAGGTGTGGGCGGCACCCGCCCACCGGATCTGGTTGTCGTTGGCGTTGTGCTCGGGGGACCAGAGGTTGGGCTTGCCGTGTTCGTCGAGGTCGAGCGTGCGCGGCGCCGAGACCTGCGGGTTGCCGTACCAGGTCTCCAGGAACGACCGGGAGCAGTCGGCGCAGTTGTTGCTGCGGCCCGGGACGTTGACGCCGCCGTCGTTCTGGAGCTGGGACCAGTTGCCTTCGAAGGGGTCGGGGTGGCGCTGTGGGGTGCCGTCCTCGTTGCGCGGGACGGCGTTGTCCAGGGCCTGCTGGTCGGCGGGGTCGGGTTGGGTCAGGCCGCCCGGGTAGTGGTCCAGGTCTGCGCGGATGTCCTGCAGGCTGTCCTGCTGCGGGTGTTGCTGGTGGTCGGGGTTGCCGGGGGTGGCCTGGGGCGAGCCCGGCGCGTGGGGCGTGGCAGGTCCTGGTGCGTGGGACGGTGACGCCGACGTGCCCGGGACGCGGATGGGGGTGTGGATCGGGACCGGGGTCACCTGATGCTGCTGTTGCTGCGGGTTGTTCGGCGCGGTGTTCTGCGGCGACGAGTGGGGCTGTGCGGCCGGTTGCTGTGGAGTGCTGGGGGTGTTGGGCGTGTTCGGCGAGCCGCCCGCGGGCTGGGACGGCCTGTTGGGAGTCGTGCCGGTGCCGGTGTTCGCCCCCGGCTGGTTCTGCGTGCCGGATGCGCCGGGTGTGCCCTGCGTGGTGGGGCTGTTGGCCGACGGGTTGCTCGTACGACCGCTTGGCGTCGACGAGTTCGAGGTCCCGTCGCTCGGTGTCGAGGCGCGGTCCGAGCCGGAACCGGTCGACGTGGACGGCGTCGATGTGGACGGCGTCGACGTGGAGGTGCTCGTGGACGGCGACGTCGTCCTCGGGGTCGACGACGGGTTCTGGTTCGAGGTGCCGGTGTCCGAGTTCCGGCTCGGGATGTTGGTACGAGTGCTGCCGGTCGGGTCCGTGGTGTTGCGGGGGGTGGTGCCGTCGCCGGGCCTCGTGCCGGGGGTGTTGCGAGGCGTGGTGCCGTCACCCGGCCTCGTACCAGGGGTGTCGCGGGACGTGGTGCCGTCGCCCGGCGTGCTCCTCGGCGGCGCACCGTCACCCGGCGTCGTGTTCCCGGGCGGGCGCTGGGTCGGTATGCGTCCTTCCGGGGTGCCAGGCGTTCGCCCGTCCGGCGTGCCAGGGGTACGGCCGTCCGGGGTACCGGGAACGCGCCCGTCCCCCGTACCGGAAACTCGGAGCCCCGCCCCACCGGCAACGCGACCGTCCCCCGTCGCCGATGCCGACGCTGTCGTAGTGCTCCGCGGCGTCGAAGGCGACGTCGGACTCGGCGTGGAGGCCGGCCCCGACCCCGTGGGGGACGTCGTACCGGACGTGGTGGCCGAAGTGGCCCTCGCCGCCCCGGAGTTGGGCGTAGGGCTGCTCGGGCTCGCTCCGGACGACGTGCTGCTGCCGGACGTACCCCCGCCGGGATGCGAGCCGCCGCCCACCCCGCCTGTCGTAGAAGGCGCCACAGGCGATGTCGGCATGCCGGAGCCGGCGTCGGCACGCACCCCGCCGCCGCTGGAGGACGGGTCACTGGTCGTCGGAGTGGGCGTGGGCGCCGCGGTGGTGTGGGTCGGGGTACTGGCGGCCAGGCTGTCGATGTTGGTGCTGATCCCGCCGTGGCCGCCCGTCGACGGGGACGGAGCTGCACTCCCGGGCGACGCGGAGGCCGATACGGAATGCACGGTCGGCGACGAGAGGCCGGAGACCGGCGAGCCGCCGCCGGAGTGGGACGGACCGGAGGAGCTCGGACCGTCGGAGGCACCCCCGGAGTCCGAGCCGCCCGACGATGCTCCACTCGGCGAGGGATCGTCGAAGTCGGACAGCGTCGGACCGGAGTGGGAGAGCGTCGGCCTCGGGGCCCCGGAGTCGGACCCGTTCCCCGAGTCGGAGCCGGATCCGGAGTCCGACCCCGAGTCGGAACCCGGCCCCGCTCCCACGTCCGGCCCGCCGATGCTGTTGCCGCCGGTGTCGGCGGAAATCCCGCCGCCTATGTTCACGCCGGTGTCGCTGCCCGAACGCGTCGACGTCGAGGAGTCCGACCCCGACGGGTCGGAGCCGTTGGAGTGGGAGCTGGAACTGGAGGACGAATCGGACGACGAGTCCGAACCACGGTTCCCGTCCGACGAGTTGGAGTTCCCGTCTCCGTCCCCGTCGGACGAGTTCGAGCCCCCGTCTCCGTCCCCCTCGGACGAGTTGGACCCCTCGTCCCCGTGTCCGCCCTCGGACCCCCCGCCATGCCCGTCGATCCGGCTGTCGATGGCATGGTGGGCCCGGTGTCCGGCCTTCTCGCCCAGGCTGTCGCGGACGCCCTCGGCCAGGGTCTGCGGGGTCTGCTTGATGGCGTCCCAGGCGCTGTCCGCGCCGGCCTTCACGGTCGCGCCGAGGTCGTAGCCCTCCTGGGCGCCGAAGCCGACGTTCACCGTCTGGCGGATCAGGTCGGTGATGATCGCCTCGATCATCGAGATCGCGGGCTCCTTCATCGCCTCGACGATCGCGTTGAGCAGGGCCTCCTTGAGCTCGTCGAGGAGGCGGCGCACGATCAGCCGGGTGACCTGGGTCGCGCCCAGCGCGCCGACCTCGGAGAGGCCGAAGGTGAAGGGGGCGGCGGCCTGGGCGGCCGCGATCTCGATGGCCAGGGCGATCAGCTGGGCGATCACCGCCCACTTCGCCAGCTCGACGATGTAGGCGCAGGCCTCCATCACGTTCGCGATGAGGTAGGCGGCCTCGGCGGCGTTGGTGAGGTAGCCGTCGCCCTGTCCGCCGTCGAACTTCTTGTAGGTCTTGCTGAACGCGTCGATCGATTCGCCGGCGTTGTGCGCGACCACCTGGCCGGCGCTGAGGTTCGCCGTGGTGTGCAGTTCGGTGACGTCGTCGCCGAACTTCCGCCACAGCTTGGCCGAGTCCTTGAGCTTGTCCTCGTCCGCCGTCGGCCAGTTGTAGCCGAGCATCTCGAGAACCCACTCGAGCGAGTCCGGCAACATCATCGACACAGCAGAAAGCACCCCCGTCAGACGACACGGCCGTACAACTCCCTCATCGGTCAAGGGAAGTCACACAGGAGTACAGCCGTTCGCAAAGTTTACGGACTCAACCGCCCGCAACTTCAGGGTCTTGCTGTCACAAAACCGTTTCAGGTCCGATGTCGGAGCGCGGCCCAGGTCAGACCTTGGTGAAGCACAACGTGTAGCCGCTTGTCCGGCGGTGGTACTGAATGCCGTAGTCGTACTCCGACCCGCACTCCATGTTCGCGCCAGGGACCATCTCCCCCAGCTTGTACTCGGCCTCGGAGGAGCCGCAGTCGACGACCGTCGTCACCGGTTCGCCCTTGGGATCCTTGACCTTGACACAGTCGCCGATCTCGGGGTCGTGTGCCGCGGCGGACGCGGACGCCGAAGCCTCCGCCCTCGCCTTGCCGCCCGTGGGGCTGGTGTTGTAGTCCCAGACGTAGTAACCCACGCCGCCGAAGAGCACGACGACCATGGCGATGGCCTTCGCAACCCGCAACGGGCCTCCCGGCCGCGGGCGTTGCGGGCCTGGCTGAGGCGGCTGTGGTTGCGGCTGCTGCGGGTATCCGTACGGGGCCTGCGGCTGCTGCGGATATCCGTACGGCTGTTGCGGCTGCCCGTACGGCTGCTGGTTCGGGTACTGCGGAGGAGGCGTGGACATGCTTGAGGGACCCCGTGGTTGACTGCGTGGCTGACTGGACGAACAGAGATCAACAAGAAGTTGACCGGTGAAGACTATCCTCCGAAGGGGATACTTCAGGTGTCCGGGAGACGAGGGCAGCGAGGAGAAGCGACATGACCGGCCGACCGGAGGACTCACCGAACCCGCAGGGCGCCTCGACGGACCGCGGTGTTCTGGACGAGGCGCTCGAACCGGACCAGATCCGTTCGCTGAACTCGGCCCTGCGCAAGCTGACCGAGACCGACGGCGTCAGCAGTGAACTGCAGGACGCGGCGAAGAAGTTGCTCTCCGGCCGCCTCCCCCTGCGCAACGCCCTGGACGACCCCGGGGTGGCGCACGCCCTGGGCAGTGGCATGGCCTCCCTGCGGGGGCAGTGGGAGTCGCTCCCCGAGGAGGAGCGCGACCGGATCAGGCACGGCGAGCCGCTGACGGACGAGGCCTCCTCCGCGGAGCCGTCCGAGACGAAGCGCCCGCTGGGCGAGGCCTCGCGCTCGGCGAAGCGGAACCAGGGTCGGCACAGCGGCGGATTCTCGCTGTACTGATCACTGGTCCGTCACCGGCTGGTCACTGGCGTTGCCTGCGGTACAGCGCGATGGCCGCCTCGGTCGGGTAGTTGGGGACGGTGACCGTCTCGCCGGTCTCCTTCGAGACGACGATCTTGCTGCCGCCGGGCGGGGCGGGCTGTGGCCGGCCCTCTGCGTCCGTGACCGGCGGGAACACTGCGTACACCAGGTAGCCGATGTCGAACTCCTCGACGCGCAGCTCGGCGGGGGTGCCGTCCGGCAGCTTGGGCTCCGCGTAGCGGTCGCGGACGATCTCGACGGCCTGCTCGGGGGTGGTCGGCGGGGCCGGGTTGTCGGAGGTCACGGGTTCTCTCCTCGTTGCGCTCGGTGGGGAATGTCAGAGGGCCGACCGGAACCGGTCAGAACAACCCGTGCCACATCTGCTCGACGATCAGCGACCACCAGGTCTCCGCGTTGGCCAGCGCGGACGTGTCGACGGCCACCAACTGCTCCTGCAGCGCCGCCACTTCGGCGCCGGCCGCGACCGGGTCGAGGCCCTGCATCCGGCCCCGCACGGTGGCGAGCAGTGCCAGGGACCGCGCGAAGGCGGCCGCCGAGAAGTTGACGTACCGGCACTCGGCGGTGACCGGGTCCACGGCCCACAGCGCACCGAGGCCGTCCGGCTGCGTCGTGCCGGGCTGGCACTGCACGGCGATCACCGCGACCCCGTCGAAGCCGATCCGGGTCAGGTGCGCCAGCACACCGATCTTCTCCTCGCCGGCCGGGCTCCGGCGCTCGCGCAGATGCGTGGCGACGTCCGTGAACAGACCGCCGCGCGGAGGGCTGTCGGGCTGGTCGGCGGTGAAGAAGAGGGGGAGGTCGGCGGGGAGCCCTGCCCAGGTGAGCGTGGCCTTGGTCGTGTCGGGCAACGGACTCTCGGCGATGTCGTCGGCGGCGTAGCGGCGTACCCCGTCCTCGCCGAAGACCTCGACGAGGTACCGGCCGAGGGCCACGTCCCGCATCGGCTCCGCGGGCGTCACCTGGGCGGGAACCGGAAGGCGGTGCGGGCGGGGCGGCGGCTGCTGACCTGCGACCTGGTGCAGCATCTCGACCTGGGTTACCAGCGCCGCGACGCCCTCCGCCCGCTCCTCGGAGCTGGCTCCGTAGGTCTGCGAGCAGGAGAGCTCGGCGTTGGGGAAGGAGCCGAGCAGCTCGGACGTGTAGCCGCCGGGGAGCAGGCTCGGACGCAGGTCGGTGTGGACGGCGACGACATTGTCGACGGGGACGTTCATCCGCCGCAGCTCGGCCCACGCCTGGTACTCGGCGGGCGGAAGGCCCGGGCCGGAGTTCTTGAAGAGGGTGGTCTCCTCGCCGTTCGCCGGGTCGACGTAGGTGAAGACGGCGGTGTTGCCCGGGCCGGTGACCGGACGGGCACCGGCGGGCGCGGCCGTGCCCTGTGCTGCCGCCTGCTCCTGGCTGCTCAAGGGGAGGCTCCTTCGGGATGGCGAGATGACGAGATGGCTGATCGAACGCGTGGGTCGGTGTTGCTACGAGGCTATCGCCGGGTCCGCCGGACCGATGCGGAGGGCCTTCGCCCCGCGCTCGGTCGCGACGACGAGGATGCCGTCGGGGGACAGGTCGGCAGCGGTGAAGGGCGTGTCGGAGATCAGCGCGGCCACGACCTCCTGGCTCGCCCTGTCCCAGACCCGCAGGTAGTCGGCGCCGCGGCTGAGGCCCAAGGGGGAGGCGGCCCGCTCGTCGTCGGACGGGCGCAGGATCTGTCCGGGGTCGATGTCATCTAGGCCTTCGTCCGGTCGCAGGAGACCGTGGACGAGTACGGCGGAGCGCGCCTCGCCCTCGGACTCGCCGACCGGTCGTGCGCCGGGCGTGCCCGCGGGTGTGACGAGCACGGCGACCGGGACGGCGGGCCCTTCGGGTTGCGGCAGGCTGCCTACGGTCACGGCGCTCACACCGGGGACCGGCAGGCTCCACAGCGTCTGCCAGGGCAGGTCGAGGCCGAGCCGGCCGTGGATGGCGTCGGCGTACTCGGGCAGTCCGTCCTCGACGAACGCCGTCTCCAGCAGGGCGGCGCGCAGTGCGGCGGGAACCTGCGTGCGGGTCAGCAGGGGTGCCGTGCGCAGGTATGTACGGGCCGGTGCACCGAGTTCCCCGGACGGTACGGCCTCGACGGCGGCGCGCAGCGACACCGGGTCGGCATGCACGAACAACCCCGGATCGGTGAGGAGTTGGGGCAGCAGGCCCGCCTCCAGGGTGTGGCCCGCGATGTGGTCGCGCACATAGGGGTCGGCCCTGCTCCAGTCCTGGCCCGGCACGGCCTCCAGCAGCGCCATCGCGATCTGCGTCTGGGCCGCGCGGACGCTGGGCAGGCCCGCGCGGATCTCGTCACCGACGGCCGGGTGCAGCAGCCGCAGCAGCGTGCGCCCGCCGTCCCCTTCCTGTTCTTCTTCCTGTTCCTCGGGTTGCACGAACGGCCCGGCGAGCAGCATCCCGTCCGCGAAGGCCCGGCTCATGTCCTGCCCGGCGACCGCGCTCGCCAGCCGCGCCCACAGGTGGACCGGGATGCCGTCGGCCTCGGCCAGCGCGAGCGGAGCGAGCATCAGCCGTAGCGTCTGCGGGTCGGCGCCGAGCCGCCGGGCGTGCAGGTCGAGGGCCTCGCCGACGGAGGCCGGCAAGTGCCGCTCGTCGGCCGGGTCGAAGCCCTCGGGGGCCATCAGGACGCAGTGGACGGCGAGTTGGACGACCAGCGGACTGGTCCCGGCCCGGCGGCCGATGGCCGCGCCCAGGGCGAGACGGGCGGCGGGATCGACGGTGAACGGCAGCTCCGGTGCCCCGAACGCCGGATTCAGCGCCGCCTGGGCGTGCAGCACCAGGCCCTCGGGGTCGGCCCACTGCGGCTCGTCGAGATCGATGATCTGCACGGAGCCGGGCGGCAGCCCCGCGGCCAGCTCGGCGGCAAGGGGGCGCGGCACCTCGGCCAGCAGCCTGACCGTCCCGGTGGCGGCCAGGGGCGCGAGCACCTCCCGTACGAGCCGTGCGGGCTCGCCCGCGGCACGTACCGGACCGGCCCGGTCCACGTCGGGTACGACGACGGTCACCGGCTCGTCGAGCGCGGCGAGCTCGGCGTACACGTCCTCGGTCCTGGTGGCCTTCAGCTCGTAGTGGTCGGCGAGCAGCCACAGGATCTGGGCGGAGGTCAGCCCTGCGGGGGCCGGGACCGCAGGGGCGGGCAGCTGAGGCGGCACCGTCGACGGATCCATCTCGTCCAGCGGCAGCCGCCCCCGGAACTCCGGGTCGCACAGCATCAGGAACCCCGTGACCAGCCGCGAACACCCGCTGCCCGAGCTGCCGGTGAGCACGACGACGCGCGGAGCGCCGGGCGCGGCCGCGCGCCATGCGGCGAGCGCGCGCAGCGCGGCGGTACGGCCGCCCACGTGGGGATGTGGTGCGTAGTCCTCGGTCGAGCCGGTCATGGGTCCCCGTCCTCCGCCGTCGCGGACGCCTTCGCATACGACGCTGATCTTAGGCGCCGGGCGGAGCGGTGACCGAGACGGAACCCCGCCCCGTACTACTCGGCCCGGTCCGCCGGCACCCCGCCGTTGTGCGGTGCCGGCTCCAGGTCGAACTCCCCGTCCCGCGCCCCGAGTACGAACGCCCGCCACTCCGCCTCGGTGTACCGCAGCACGGTGTCGGGGTCGAGGGAGGAGCGCATCGCCACCGCGCCCTCGGGCAGGTATGCGATCTCGACGCGCTCCTCGTCCTGCTCGGTGCCGGGTGCGCAGTGCCACTCGACCCCGGAGATGTCGAGGGCGTACAGCTCGTCGCGCTCCCGCTCCTTGCGCGCCTTGATCTGCTCTTGCGTCTCCGCCATGGTGCGGGGCCTCTTCCTGACATGTGAACGAAGTACGCGTCTCACCCTACTTGCGGGCACCACGCATCCGCCGCGAGATCAGGTGTTCTGCGCCTTTGTGAAGGTGCCCTGTGCTACGCCGGGCGGAAGCTTGACCTGGCCGTCGAACTCGGCGGTCGTCTTCTGCCAGATGTCCAGCTGGTCGGCCTCGTTCTGCTCGTGGGCCACGCCCATCTTGGTGAAGGCGATCCCCATCCCCGCCAGCCGCTCCGCCAGGCTGCCCATCGACTGGTACATGCCGTCGCGCAGGCCCGTGTAGGCGACGCCGAACTTCTCGCCGATGTCGTCGTCACCCCACGGCGGGGTGCCCGTGCCCTCCAGCGCGGTCAGTCCGTCCTGCAGGGCCTTCACGGCCTTCGAGAAGTCCTGGCCGACCGTGTACATGTTGAAGCCCTCGGTCTTGAGGACCTTGGGATCGGAGTCCATGAAGTCCGACGACACAACTGCCCCCCGTGGCTTGTCTTTTCTCTCGTTCTCACTGGCAACGCCACCATAGCGGCCCCCACTGACACAAGGGGGGGCGGCACCCGCGTGGGTACCGCCCCCCTTGTGTCGCAGCAGTCGCCGCTCAGAACCGAGTCGGCAGCCACCCCGTCTGGATCAGCTGTCCACCGCGTCGCCGCGTGTGGAAGTACCCA
Source organism: Streptomyces sp. NPDC001157 (assembly GCF_053598255.1). Classification (NCBI taxonomy): domain Bacteria; kingdom Bacillati; phylum Actinomycetota; class Actinomycetes; order Kitasatosporales; family Streptomycetaceae; genus Streptomyces; species Streptomyces sp. NPDC001157. Next base: position 17,958 of record NZ_JBSFJW010000029.1, on the reverse strand, counting down.
CGGCCGGGCGGGAGTTGCGTCGCCGTGATGTTGCCGAGCAGCGCACCCTCCGACCGGTCGCCGGAGAGCACCAGACCCTGGGCGCCGAGCTCGCGCATCCGCTGCATCACGGGCTCGTACAGCGACCTGCTGGCACCGCCCGAGGAGCGCGCGATGATGATGCGCAGACCGACGTCACGGGCGAACGGCAGGTACTCCAGGAGCGGGGCCAGCGGGTTCACGCCGGTCGCCACCAGGTCGTAGTCGTCGACGATGACGAAGGCGTCCGGGCTGCTGTACCAGCTGCGGTTGCGCAGCTGCTCGGGCGTGACGTCCGGGCCCGGCATCCGCCGGTGCATCGAACCGGCGAGGCCCTCCAGCGTCTCCGTCAGGGCGGGCGCCGACGCGCAGTACCGCGAGAGGTGCGAGTCGGGCACACCCTCCAGGTGCGCACGCCGGTAGTCGCCCATGACGATCTTCGCCTGGTCCGGCGTGTAGCGCTCGGTGATCTGCTTGACGAGCAGCCTGAGCATCGCGGACTTACCGGACTCGCTCTCACCGAACACGATGAACAGCGGGTCCGTCTCGAAGTCGACGAAGACCGGCGCGAGCGAGGACTCGTCGATGCCGATGGCGACACCGCGGTCCGGGTGCTCGAACCCCTTGGGCAGCCGGTCCGACGGCAGCAGCGTGGGCAGCAGCCGTACGGCCGGAGCGTGGTTGCCCTGCCAGTTGTCGTTGATACCGCGGATGAGGATCGACGTGGCCTCGGAGAGGTCCTCGGTCGTGGAGGAGCCGTCGACGCGGGGCAGCGCGGTCATGAAGTGCAGCTTGTCCTGCGTAAGACCACGGCCCGGCACGGCCGCCGGGACGTTCTGCGCGACCTTGCGGTCGATCTCCGACTCGGTCGGGTCACCGAGGCGCAGCTCGATGCGGTTCTGCAGCATGTCCTTGAGCGCGGGCCGCACCTCGGTGTAGCGGCTCGCGGTCAGGATCACGTGCACACCGAAGCCGAGACCGCGCGTCGCGATCTCCGTGACGGTGGACTCCAGCAGCTCGTAGTCCGTCTTGAAGGTGGCCCAGCCGTCGATCACGAGGAAGACGTCGCCCCAGATCTGGTCGGGCAGATGGCCCGCGGCCCGGCGCTGCCGGTAGGTCTGGATCGAGTCGACGTTGTTCGCGCGGAAGTACTCCTCACGCGCGTTGAGGATCCCCTCGACCTCGCTGACCGTACGGCGCACCTTCTCGGCGTCGAGACGGTTCGCGACCCCGCCGACGTGCGCCAGGTCCTCCATCGCGATCAGGGTGCCACCGCCGAAGTCCAGGCAGTAGAACTGGACCTCGGACGGGGTGTGGGTGAGGGCGAACGAGGAGATCAGCGAACGCAGCAGTGTCGACTTGCCGGACTGCGGACCGCCGACGAACAGACCGTGGCCCGCACCGCCGGAGAAGTCCCGGTACAGCACGTCGCGCCGCTGCTCGAACGGCTTGTCCACCAGACCGACCGGCACATTGAGCCGACCGAGCGCCGTGTAGTCGGGCGCGGTCAGGCCGCGCTCCGGGGAGACGGCGAGCTGGGGGAGGAGCTGCTCCAGCGAGGGCGCCTCCTCCAGCGGGGGCAGCCACACCTGGTGGGCGGGCGGTCCCTGGTTGACCATCCGGCTGACGAGGACGTCCAGGACGGTGTCGGCGAGCGCGTCGTCCACCCGATTGTCGGGCTCCGGCTCCTCGATCACCGGCTGCGGGGGCAGCGCCACGTGCTCCGCCGTGAACAGCGCGGGCCGCAGCTGCGTCGAGCGGTGCACCCGGGAGGGGCCCTCGCCGTGGTACGGCCCCGACACGTACGCCGCCTTGAAGCGGACCATGGTGTCGGTGTCGTAGCGCAGATAACCGGAACCGGGAATCGACGGCAGGTGGTAGGCGTCCGGGACACCGATCGCCGTACGCGACTCGGCGGCGGAGAAGGTCCGCAGACCGATCCGGTACGAGAGATAGGTGTCCAGACCGCGCAGCTTGCCCTCCTCCAGGCGCTGCGAGGCCAGCAGCAGGTGGATGCCCAGCGAACGGCCGATACGGCCGATCTGGATGAACATGTCGATGAAGTCGGGCTTGGCGGTGAGGAGTTCGGAGAACTCGTCGAGCACGATCACCAGCGACGCCATCGGTTCGAGGGCGGCGCCGGCTGCCCGGGCCTTCTCGTAGTCGTGCAGGTTGGCGTAGTTGCCCGCCGAGCGCAGCAGCTCCTGGCGGCGCTGCGTCTCACCCATGATCGAGTCGCGCATGCGGTCGACGAGGGTGAGGTCGTCGGCGAGGTTGGTGATGACGGCCGCGGTGTGCGGCATGTCCGCCATGCCCGCGAAGGTCGCACCACCCTTGAAGTCCGCGAGGATGAAGTTCAGCGTCTCCGAGGAGTGCGTGACCGCGAGACCGAGCACCAGCGTACGCAGCACCTCGGACTTGCCGGAGCCGGTCGCGCCGACGCACAGGCCGTGCGGGCCCATGCCCTCCTGCGAGGCCTCCTTGAGGTCCAGCATGACCGGCTCGCCGTTCTCGCCGACACCGATCGGCACCCGCAGCCGCTCGTGCAGGGTGCGCGGCCGCCAGGTGCGGGACACGTCGACGGTGCCCGCGTCGCCGATGCCCATGAGGTCGGTGAAGTCCAGGTTGGAGAGCAGGGGTTCGCCCTCCTCCGCGGAACCGACCCGGAACGGCGCCAGCTGCCGGGCCAGGGACTCGGCCTGCTCCGGGCTCAGTACATCGGCCCTGCCGGTGTACGCCGACTCGTGGCCGACGAACAGCTGCATCCGCTCCGGCTTCACATACGCCGTCAGACCGGCGCGCAGCTCCTCCTCCAGCTCGCCCGGGGCGATCTCCAGGAAGGTGACGCCCTGGAGCCCCTCGGAACTGGCGAGTTCGGAGTCCGGCGGCACGGTGCCGCCGTCGAGGACCACGATCAGATGCGGCTGGTCGTAGACGGGGGTCGCCTCACGGTTCCAGCGGGGCCGGTCGTCCAGCTGGCTCGCCAGCGCCTCCTCCAGCTCACCGAGGTCGTCGAAGAGGAGCCGGGACGAGCCCGCTCCGTCCTTGGCCTTCGGGTGCTGGCTGTGCGGCAGCCACTTGATCCAGTCCCAGTCCGCCGCCGCCGAGGGGTGCGCCACCACGGCGACCATCAGGTCTTCCGGCGAGTGCAGCGTCGCCAACTGGGAGATGGCCGCACGGGCGTTGCCGTAGACCGTGTCCGTGTCCCCGCAGATCGTCACGTGGTAGAAGGCGCGCAGCGAGATGGAGACCGGCAGGTCGTGCAGGCTGCCGTGGGCGTCGAGGAACGCCTTCATGGCCGCCGCGGTCAGCGGCTCCAGCTCCTCCTTGGGCGCCGTGTCCGGGGCGACGAGCGGCGTGTTGAGCTGCTGGATGCCGCGGCCGATCCGTACGGAGGCGAAGTCCGCGTCGGTCGGGCGCCGCTCCCACAGCCGCTTGCCGTCGGCCGCCACCGCCCACAGCTGCTCCGGGTCGGGGTGCTGGAAGAGCTGGCTCTGCCGCTGCAGTTCCGCGGTCTTGTGCACGTCCTTGCGGACCTGCTCCAAGTAGCGGAAGTAGTCGCGCCGGTCCTGCGCCATCCCCGCGCCGCCGCCCTGCCGGGACTTGGCGAACTGCGCGATGGCCATGGCCAGTGTCGAGGCGAGCATCAGCCCGCCGACCACCCTCATATAAGGGGGGAGGTTGGGCATGAAGAAGAAGCCGACGGAACCCAGCATGCCCATCATGGGCAGCAGGTTCATCAGCATGCTCTCGTCGCCCTCACGAGGGATCTCGGGGGGCGTCTCCAGTTTGACCTCGCCGTCCGGTACCACCGGGGGTGGTATCCGCGGTGGCCGTTTGATGATGACGACGCTCACCGATGCACTCATCCTTCGTGATTGAAACGTCCTGGCATCGACGCCCCCGTGTACCGCGACGTGTTCCCGTTCGCGTAGGCGTCGTTCGCGTTGGCGTCGATCCTACTGATGCCCTCGGACACAGGAGAGCCAGGAGGATGGAGATGCGGAGGGGGTACGGGGAGAATTGAGGGAGGCAGCCCCAACACCCCGCAGGGCAAGGGATAGGGTGGCGCTTCGCGTCGTACGAACTGCATGAAGCAGCCTTGTCTAGCAGGGGGAACACCAGGTGAGCACGGGGACTTCGACAGGTTTCTGCCGAATCACCATCGCAGCGCCGGACAGCCGAGTCGATGTCGCGCTGCCGGAGGACCTGCCGATCCAGGACCTCTTTCCTGAGATCATCAGGCTCTCGGGCCTGGTCCAGTCGGACACCAGTCTTGCCGGTTATCACCTTGTGACCCGCGAGGGTCAGGTGCTCGACGCGAGTCGATCGTTGCTGGAGCACCGGGTCAGGGACGGCGAGGTGCTGCTGCTGCGGACCTTCGCGGACTCCCTGCCGCCGGCCGTCCACGACGACGTCGTGGACGCCATCGCCGCCGCGGTCAAGCAGGACATCCGCAGCTGGAACGACAACCTGATGCGGGTGGCCGGCCTCGTCGCCGGTTCGCTGCTGCTGGTCATGCTCGGCTTCGTCTTCTGGTTCGCGGACCCGATCCGGCACGACATGCACGGCCTCCAGGGCATCCTCGCGGGCGTGACCGCACTCGGCCTGACGGCTCTGGCCGGTGTACGGGCCCGGGTGTACGACGACCGGGGCTCCGCCGTCGCGCTCGGTATCTCCGCGCTGCCGCACGCACTCATCGCGGGCTCCGGCGTCATCGCGCAGGGCGCGCACGAGGGCCCCGGAAGGCTCCAGTTCCTCGTCGGCTGCGTCGCCGTACTGCTGCTCTCCGTCGTACTGATCATGCTGCTGCCACAGGGCGACGCCCCGTTCGTGGCCGCCGCGCTGGCTTCCGCGATCGGCACGCTCGCCGTGTTCTGCGGAGTGCTCACCGACGCGGCGCCGCGGGAGATCGCCGCGGGCACCTCGGTGGTCGCCCTGGCGGTCGTCGGCTTCCTGCCCGGCTGGTCCGCCCGGTTCGCCAAGCTGCCGATCGGCTTCCGCAACCCCGAGGACCTCGCCCGGGCCCGCCGCGAGGGCCGCGAGGGCGACCTCGAGGCCGTCGACGTCCAGCGCATCGTCGCCCAGACCAGCCGCGGCCACGAACTGCTGCTCGGCCTGGTGGGCGGCTGCGCCGCTGTCATCGTCGGCGCGGGCGGCGCGGTGCTCGGCTTCAGCGACAGCGGCTGGGCCCAGCTGCTGGCCCTGTGCACCGGCCTCGCCGCGATGCTGCGGGCCCGTCTGTTCCGCTACACCGCCCAGGTCACCTGCCTGTTCGTGGCCGGTGTCATCACGCTCGGCCTGCTGGTCCTCGGCCTCGCGATCTCGCCGCCGGCCGACATCATCATCCAGCTGCTCCAGAACAACCACGGCCCGGTCAATGTGCGGACCCTGTGGCTCGGCGCCTCGGTCGCGGCCGGCGTGCTGCTCCTGATCGCGATCGCCCTGATCGTGCCGCAGAAGGGCCTCTCCCCGTTCTGGGGCCGCATGCTCGACCTCGCGGACTCGCTGGTCCTGCTGTCCCTGGTCCCCGTCTGCCTCGCGGTCCTCGACGTCTACGGCAAGGTCCGCGGCGGCATCGGGAACTGAGACCCGCCCGGCGAAAAACCCTCCACGCCCCACACCCTGCACGCAGGGCGTGGGGCGTCGGCGTGAGCACTGCAACGGAATCCGCACCCCGGTCACAGAAGAACTCCACAGGGAAAGGACCCGCGCGTGAGCTTCGGCCCGCCCCCTCCCATGTACGCCCCGCCCGCGCAGCCCCCACGACAAAAACGCCGCCCGAAGTGGCCTCTGGCGCTGCTCGCACTCGTGCTGGCCGGGGCACTCGGCGCCGGTGGCTGGCTCCTGTGGGGTGCCGACGACGGCACGCAGACCTCGAACGGGGCGGCAACCCGCCAGGGCCCGCTCGACGTCCGGGAGACCGTCGAGAAGAAGCCCGCGAGCCCCACCGGAAAGATGGCCTTCCGCTTCTCCGTGGACGACCTCAGCCCGGGCGAGCACTACCAGATGCCCGGCATGTGGGCCACGGACAAGATCCTCGCCAAGGGCATCAACAAGACCGTCATCGGACTGCGCATAGGCACCGACGCTTCCCCCGGCGACGAGAAGTGGAAGCTCCCCCTGGACGGCCCGATCTGCGGCTACACCCGCCATGTCACCGGCGACAACCGCACCGCCGTGCTGTTCAGGGCCAACGACCGCGGCAACGCCTTCTGCAACCACGTGGCCTTCTTCGACCTCGACGACGGCCGTGAGATCTGGGACGCCGACTTCCCCGTCTCCGAACTGGGCGACGGCCACGGCATGGCGACGGGCGGCGACGCCCAGGACACCCCGAGCGTGACCCTGGTGCACGGCACGGTCGTCGTCACCTGGGGCGGCGGCACGGACGCGTACCGGATGAAGGACGGCACGCGCGCGTGGGAGACGACTTCCACCGGCTCCTGCCAGGACATGGGCGCGGCGGGCGGAGGCGCCCTGCTGGTGCGCCAGCAGTGCTGGAACGACAAGGCGCCCGTCGACTCGACGGACGCCACCACCTACAAGGCACGCAAGGTGGACCCGAGAACCGGCAAGGTTCTGTGGACCTACTCCGCCGCGAAGGGCATCCGCGACCTGAACATCCCCTCCGCCGAGCCGCCCGTCCTGGCCGTCCAGGCCGGCGGGATCGGCATCTCCGAGATGCTCTCCCTCGACACCTCGGGCAAGCCCCGCGCCGTCATCCGCCTCCAGAACGGCACCTATGTCGGCGAGTGCTCGTACGACGACTTCCTCACCGCCGACGACTGCCCGACCATCGCCGTCGGCGCCGGCCAGGTCTTCCTGCGCAGCAAGGACTCGGGCGAGCTGATCAACTCCAACTGGATCATCGGCTTCGACCTCACGACCGGCAAGACCACCAAGAAGTACGACTCCGGCCCCGGCTCCCTTCTGTACCCGGTCCGGATGAGCGGAGGCAGACTCCTCGCCGTACGCGTGACCGACCAGCACGTCATGCCCTCCGGGCTGGTCAGCCTGGACCCGCGGACCGGCACGGAGACCCCGTACCTCTACTTCGACCTCCCTCAGGAGGCGGATCTGATGACGATGACGGACTACAACGACATCGTCGTCCAGGGCGGCCGTGTCTTCTTCGGCGTCAAGAAGGTCGACGGACCCGCCAAGGGGCAGCCCAAGTGGGTGTACCTCGTCCTGGGCATCGAGAGCATGGCCGTGAAGTAGCGGCCCCACCGGCTGGTACGCTGTATGACGGCCGTTTGTGTACGCACCCCCGGAGCCCCCCGCAGGTTCACCTGCAGGACCTGGAGGCCGCGCTCAGCGGATCCCCGCCTCCCGAGTAACGGAAGCTCCCCCGAGACACAGACCGGGGGCACTCGGTGGCAACTTGAAGACTACGAGGAGTACGAGTGTCGCTCGACGCCGCTACGAAGAAGCAGATCATCGCCGAGTTCGGCCAGAAGGAGGGCGACACCGGCTCCCCCGAGGTCCAGGTCGCCATGCTCTCGCGCCGGATCTCCGACCTGACCGAGCACCTCAAGACCCACAAGCACGACCACCACTCCCGCCGTGGTCTGCTGATCCTGGTCGGTCAGCGTCGCCGCCTGCTGCAGTACCTCGCCAAGAAGGACATCCAGCGCTTCCGTACGCTGGTCGACCGCCTCGGCATCCGCCGTGGTGCGGCGGGCGCCAAGTAGGACGCCGTGCAGGGGGAGCGGTTCCCGAAGGGTCGGGACCGCTCCCTTTGCCGTATGTGCGGAAACGTCCGTACGTACGGAAACATGCGGAGTGTCACTGCCCCTTTGTAGTGTGGTAGCACAACGCAATACGTACGACACAGCGAGAAGCGCACCTCGCCGCCGCCGGTCCTCGGTAGTGGCCCCCGGGGGGAAGTGAGCCCCGGGTGCTTCGATCGAAGACCGGCCCGCACCAGTGGAGCGCTTCTCCGTGACGGTCCTCCTGCCACACGGGCAGACAAGGACAAAAGACGAAAAGTATCGGAGAAAACGCTAGTGGAGAACGAGACCCACTACGCCGAGGCCGTTATCGACAACGGTTCCTTCGGCACCCGCACCATCCGCTTCGAGACGGGCCGCCTGGCCAAGCAGGCCGCCGGCTCCGCCGTGGCGTACCTGGACGACGACACCATGGTGCTGTCGGCCACCACCGCCTCCAAGAACCCCAAGGACCAGCTCGACTTCTTCCCCCTGACGGTGGACGTCGAGGAGCGGATGTACGCCGCCGGCAAGATCCCCGGCAGCTTCTTCCGTCGTGAGGGCCGCCCCTCCGAGGACGCGATCCTCACCTGCCGCCTCATCGACCGCCCGCTGCGCCCGTCCTTCAAGAAGGGCCTGCGCAACGAGATCCAGGTCGTCGCCACGATCATGGCGCTCAACCCCGACCACCTGTACGACGTCGTGGCGATCAACGCCGCGTCCGCGTCCACGCAGCTGGCCGGTCTGCCCTTCTCCGGCCCGATCGGCGGCGTCCGCGTCGCGCTGATCAACGGCCAGTGGGTCGCGTTCCCGACGCACTCCGAGCTCGAGGACGCCGTCTTCGACATGGTGGTCGCCGGTCGCGTCCTGGAGGACGGCGACGTCGCGATCATGATGGTCGAGGCCGAGGCCACCGAGAAGACCATCCAGCTGGTCAAGGGCGGCGCCGAGGCGCCGACCGAGGAGGTCGTCGCCGCCGGTCTGGAAGCCGCGAAGCCCTTCATCAAGGTGCTCTGCAAGGCCCAGGCCGACCTCGCGTCGAAGGCCGCCAAGCCGACCGGTGAGTTCCCGATCTTCCTGGACTACCAGGACGACGTCCTCGAGGCGCTCGCCGCAGCCGTCAAGCCGGAGCTCGCCTCCGCGCTGACGATCGCCGGCAAGCAGGAGCGCGAGTCCGAGCTGGACCGCGTCAAGGCGCTCGCCGCCGAGAAGCTCCTGCCGGAGTTCGAGGGCCGCGAGAAGGAGATCTCCGCCGCGTACCGCTCGCTGACCAAGACCCTGGTCCGTGAGCGCGTCATCAAGGAGAAGAAGCGCATCGACGGCCGCGGTGTCACGGACATCCGCACGCTGGCCGCCGAGGTCGAGGCCATTCCGCGCGTGCACGGTTCCGCGGTGTTCGAGCGTGGCGAGACCCAGATCCTGGGCGTCACCACCCTCAACATGCTCCGTATGGAGCAGCAGCTGGACACCCTCTCGCCGGTGACCCGCAAGCGCTACATGCACAACTACAACTTCCCGCCGTACTCCACCGGTGAGACCGGCCGCGTCGGCTCCCCGAAGCGCCGCGAGATCGGCCACGGCGCGCTCGCCGAGCGCGCCCTGGTGCCGGTCCTGCCGACGCGCGAGGAGTTCCCCTACGCGATCCGCCAGGTCTCCGAGGCGCTGAGCTCCAACGGCTCGACGTCCATGGGCTCGGTCTGCGCCTCCACCATGTCGCTGCTGAACGCCGGTGTGCCGCTGAAGGCTCCCGTCGCCGGTATCGCCATGGGCCTCATCTCCCAGGAGATCGAGGGCGAGACGCACTACGTCACCCTCACCGACATCCTCGGTGCGGAGGACGCCTTCGGTGACATGGACTTCAAGGTCGCCGGCACCAAGGAGTTCGTGACCGCGCTCCAGCTGGACACCAAGCTGGACGGCATCCCGGCCTCCGTCCTGGCCGCCGCCCTGAAGCAGGCCCGTGACGCCCGCCTCCACATCCTCGACGTGATGATGGAAGCGATCGACACCCCGGACGAGATGTCCCCGAACGCCCCGCGGATCATCACGGTCAAGATCCCGGTGGACAAGATCGGTGAGGTCATCGGCCCCAAGGGCAAGATGATCAACCAGATCCAGGAGGACACCGGCGCCGAGATCACGATCGAGGACGACGGCACCATCTACATCGGTGCCGCCGACGGCCCGGCCGCCGAGGCCGCCCGCGCCACGATCAACGGCATCGCCAACCCGACCATGCCGGAGGTCGGCGAGCGCTACCTGGGCACCGTCGTGAAGACGACGACCTTCGGTGCGTTCGTGTCGCTGCTCCCGGGCAAGGACGGTCTGCTGCACATCTCGCAGATCCGCAAGCTCGCGGGCGGCAAGCGCGTGGAGAACGTCGAGGACGTCGTCGGCGTGGGCCAGAAGGTCCAGGTCGAGATCGCCGAGATCGACTCCCGCGGCAAGCTCTCCCTGATCCCGGTCATCGAGGGCGAAGAGAACGACGACAAGAAGGACGACGGCGACAAGTGACGCCCCGTGGCTTCAAGGCGACGGCCCGCACCTCCTCGGAGGCGCGGGCCGTCGCCCGTACCCAAACCCTGATCAAGGGCGAGAACGGCATCGGAACGGTCCGCAAGACCACCCTCCCGGGCGGCCTGCGCATCGTCACCGAGACCCTGCCCTCGGTCCGCTCCGCGACCTTCGGTATCTGGGCGCACGTCGGCTCCCGCGACGAGACCCCGGCCCTGAACGGCGCCACGCACTACCTGGAGCACCTGCTCTTCAAGGGCACCACCCGCCGTAGCGCGCTGGACATCTCCTCCGCCATCGACGCGGTCGGCGGCGAGATGAACGCGTTCACGGCGAAGGAGTACACGTGCTACTACGCACGCGTGCTCGACGCCGACCTGCCGCTCGCCATAGACGTCGTCTGCGACATGCTGACGGGCTCCCTCATCCTCGAAGAGGACGTCAACGTCGAGCGCGGCGCGATCCTCGAAGAGATCGCGATGACCGAGGACGACCCGGGCGACTGCGTGCACGACCTGTTCGCGCACACGATGTTCGGCGACAACGCCCTCGGCCGCCCGGTCCTCGGCACGGTCGACACCGTCAACGCCCTCACCGCGGACCGCATCCGCCGCTTCTACAAGAAGCACTACGACCCGACCCACCTGGTCGTGGCGGCCGCCGGCAACATCGACCACAACAAGGTCGTACGACAGGTCCGCGCGGCCTTCGAGAAGGCGGGCGCCTTCAAGAACGGCGCGGCGGCCCCCATCGCCCCGCGCGACGGCAGCCGCACCCTCCGCACCGCGGGCCGGGTCGAACTGCTCGGCCGCAAGACCGAACAGGCACACGTCGTCCTCGGCATGCCGGGCCTCGCCCGCACCGACGACCGGCGCTGGGCCCTCGGCGTGCTGAACACCGCGCTCGGCGGTGGCATGTCGTCGCGCCTGTTCCAGGAGGTCCGTGAGAAGCGCGGCCTGGCCTACAGCGTGTACTCGTACACCTCGGGCTTCGCCGACTGCGGCCTGTTCGGCGTGTACGCGGGCTGCAGGCCCTCACAGGTCCACGACGTGCTGAAGATCTGCCGCGACGAACTCGACCACGTCGCCGAGCACGGCCTGTCCGACGACGAGATCGGCCGCGCCATCGGCCAGCTCCGCGGTTCGACGGTCCTGGGCCTGGAGGACACGGGCGCGCTGATGAACCGTATCGGCAAGAGCGAGCTGTGCTGGGGCGAGCAGATGTCCGTCGACGACATGCTGGCCCGGATAGCCTCGGTCACCCCGGACGACGTCCGCTCGGTCGCGCGCGACATCCTGGGACAGCGGCCTTCGCTGTCGGTCATCGGCCCGCTGAAGGACAAGCAGGCGTCCCGTCTGCACGAAGCGGTCGCGTAAGTCCTCTCCTGAAGGAAGCAAGAAGATGAGCAAGCTGCGCGTGGCGGTCCTCGGTGCCAAGGGCCGCATCGGCTCGGAGGCGGTGCGGGCCGTCGAGGCGGCCGAGGACATGGAGCTGGTGGCCGCCCTCGGCCGCGGCGACAAGCTGGAGACCCTGGCCGAGTCCGGTGCCCAGGTCGCCGTCGAACTGACCACGCCGGCCTCCGTGATGGACAACCTCGAGTACTGCGTGAGCCACGGCATCCACGCGGTCGTCGGTACGACGGGCTGGACCGACGAGCGCCTCGCGCAGCTGGGCGGCTGGCTGGCCGCCTCCCCGGAGACGGGCGTGCTGATCGCGCCCAACTTCTCCATCGGCGCCGTACTGACGATGAAGTTCGCGCAGATCGCCGCGCCCTACTTCGAGTCCGTCGAGGTCATCGAGCTGCACCACCCGAAGAAGGTCGACGCCCCCTCCGGCACCGCCACGCGCACGGCCCAGCTCATCGCCGAGGCACGCCGCGCGGCAGGCACGGCCCCGGCGCCGGACGCCACGGAGACCGCACTGGACGGCGCCCGCGGCGCGACCGTCGACGGGATCCCCGTCCACGCCGTCCGCCTGCGCGGCCTGCTCGCCCACCAGGAGGTCCTGCTCGGCGGCGAGGGCGAGACCCTGACCGTCCGGCACGACTCCCTCCACCACAGCAGCTTCATGCCGGGCATCCTGCTCGGCGCCCGCCGCGTGGTGACCACTCCGGGCCTGACCTTCGGCCTGGAACACTTCCTGGACCTGGGCTGACACCGCCATGCGAGCCAAGCTCTCCTACGCCATAACGGCCGCCGTCCTGGTCTTCTACTTCGTCCTGGTCGGTAGCCGCGGCGTCATGCTCATCCAGTCCGGCACGGTCCTCACCGTCACCTTCGGCGTGGCGGTGCTGATCCTGCCGGTGATCGGCCTGTGGTTCCTGTGGAAGAACACCCAGTTCGTCCGCAAGGCCAACGCCCTCGCCGCCGAACTCGACGCCGAGGGCGGCCTGCCCGTGGACGAGCTCAAGCGCACCCCAGGCGGCCGTATCGACCGCGACTCGGCCGACGAGGTCTTCGCCAAGCGCAAGGCCGAGACGGAAGCGGCCCCCGACGACTGGCGCAGCTGGTTCCGCCTCGCCGTCGCCTACCACGACGCCCGCGACACGCCTCGCGCCCGCAAGGCCATGCAACGCGCCATCGCCCTGCATGACGGAAGGCCCGTCGAGGCGTAGCCGCGGGCAGTCGTGCCGTTCGGTCAGCCGCGCCTGTTCTCCGCCGCCCACGCCTCGATCGTGTCCGCGGCCCGGTCGAACGACCCGGGCCGTGCCACGAAGTCCGCGTTGTGCGTGGTCAGCAGTATCGGCGCGTCCTGCGCCGGACGGTCACTGCGTACGAGGATCAGAGCCTGCCCCTGCACGGTGCGCGGCAGCCCGAGCCAGCGCACCGGCTGCTGCACCGTCCGCAGGGCGGCGACCCGTTCCCACGGCGTCGTGCGCGTCCCGAAGAAGCCCACCTGGCGCAGCCCGCGCGCGCTCACCCAGGCGCCCATGCGCAGAAGCCGCAGGGAAGCCGCGATGACGGCCAGCGCGATACCGAAGACCACTCCGGCCTCGGAAGCCGAAGCAGTGAACGCGATGATGACCGCGGCGAACAGCACGAACGAGGCGAGCAGCAGCCAGAGAGCCGCCACACCCACGCGCCACGGCCCGGGGCGGTAGGGCCGCCGCCAGCGGTCACGGTCGTCGAAGGGCAGCGCGTCGTCCGCTGGCTCATAGGCACGGTCGGCCGTCAGGAAGGGCAGGGGCACGGCTGGTCCTCACTCAATCCATGCATGGGCTGTGCCCGGTGAGGTTATCCGTCTGTGTTCCTGCCCACCACTCGTGGGGTCCGGATGGAGTCAGTGCCCCTGGGAGGCCTGTGACTGCTGAGCCGGCGTGGCAGCGGGATTGGACAGCGCAGGCATACCGAGCACCAGCGAGCCCACCAGCCCGGCGACGATGGTGACTCCGAGCAGCCAGCGCCCGGCTATCTGACCGGCGGACGCCCGCTGACGGGGCGGGGGAGCGACATTGCTGCGGAACCTGTCGGCTTCGGCGACGAAGGTGAACGGGACGGGCTCACGCCGACGGAACATGGGGGGAGCTTCTCCTCTCGGGATCGAACGAGTGACTGTCACCTACACAGACGGTCGAGTGCCCCAAAAGGTGCCCGGTTTCGCCGAATTCACAGAAATTCGCCGACGTATGTCGCGACCCGGCACCGAACGCCCCGTTGTCAGAGCCGGGCCGTAGAGTGGGCGCCGCCCGAGAGAAGTGATGGAAGGGACCCTCCGAGTCGTGACCGACACCCCCGCCGACGACCTCAAGCCCAGCTTCCGCAGCGACGTCACCGTCGAGCTGGTCAAGCACACCGCGTCCGACGCCGACGTGCTCTTCGCCGCCCGCGTCTCGACCATCGGCGAGCAGTCCCTGGACGAGCTGGGCAAGGACCCCGAGCGCTCCAAGGGCCTGATCAACTACCTGATGCGCGACCGGCACGGCAGTCCGTTCGAGCACAACTCGATGACCTTCTTCATCAGCGCCCCGATCTTCGTCTTCCGCGAGTTCATGCGGCACCGCGTCGGCTGGTCGTACAACGAGGAATCGGGCCGCTACCGCCAGCTCCAGCCCGCCTTCTACGTCCCCGACGAGTCCCGCAAGCTCGTCCAGGAGGGCCGCCCCGGCAAGTACGTCTTCGTGGAGGGCACCCAGGCCCAGCAGGAGCTGGTCGGCCGTGTCATGGAGGACTCGTACCGCCAGGCCTACGAGGCGTACCAGGAGATGCTCGCCGCCGGCGTCGCCCGAGAGGTCGCCCGCGCCGTCCTCCCGGTCGGTCTGTTCTCCTCCATGTACGCCACCTGCAACGCCCGCTCGCTGATGCACTTCCTCGGCCTGCGCACCCAGCACGAGCTGGCGAAGGTCCCGTCCTTCCCGCAGCGGGAGATCGAGATGGTCGGAGAGAAGATGGAGGCCGAGTGGGCCAGGCTCATGCCGCTCACCTACGCCGCCTTCAACGCGAACGGCCGCGTGGCGCCGTAGCGCACCGCGTTCCCAGGCCGAGCACAGGTGTACGGTCAGCCTCGCGAGGTGTCCGTATTGCGGCATTTGGAGAAGTTCATCTAGCCTGATCAAACGGACCCGGTACTGCTTGAACCCCCGAGCAGGCAGTACCGGGCTCCGCATTTGTCCGGACTTATCCCGTACCCCAAGGGCAGACCACGCATTGAGCACCGAGTAGCGTGTTACCCATGGCTCCGACCTCGACTCCGCAGACCCCCTTCGGGCGGGTCCTCACCGCCATGGTCACGCCCTTCACGGCGGACGGCGCACTCGACCTCGACGGCGCGCAGCGGCTCGCCGCCCACCTGGTGGACGCAGGCAACGACGGCCTGATCATCAACGGCACCACCGGCGAGTCCCCCACCACCAGTGACGCGGAGAAAACGGAGCTCGTACGAGCCGTGCTGGAGGCGGTCGGCGACCGTGCCCACGTCGTGGCCGGCGTCGGTACCAACGACACCCACCACAGCATCGAGCTGGCCCGGGCCGCCGAGCAGGTGGGCGCACACGGCCTCCTGATCGTGACGCCGTACTACAACAAGCCCCCGCAGGAGGGCCTGTACCGGCACTTCACGGCCGTCGCCGACGCCGCCGAGCTGCCGGTCATGCTCTACGACATCCCCGGCCGCAGCGGTGTCCCGATCAACACCGAGACGCTGGTCCGGCTCGCGGAGCACCCGCGGATCGTCGCCAACAAGGACGCCAAGGGCGACCTCGGCCGCGCGAGCTGGGCCATTGCCCGCTCCGGGCTCGCCTGGTACTCCGGCGACGACATGCTGAACCTGCCGCTGCTCTCCGTGGGCGCGGTCGGCTTCGTGTCGGTCGTCGGCCACGTGGTCACTCCGGACCTGCGCGCCCTGGTCGACGCGTTCGTCTCCGGCGACGTCCAGAAGGCGACCGAGATCCACCAGAAGCTGCTCCCGGTCTACACGGGCATGTTCCGCACCCAGGGCGTCATGACGACGAAGGCCGCCCTCGCCCTCCAGGGCCTGCCCGCGGGCCCCCTGCGCGCACCCATGGTGGAATGCACGCCCGAAGAGATCGCGCAGCTCAAGATCGATCTTGCTGCGGGCGGGGTACAGCTCTAACACCAGACTTGGCACCACCACAGACTTCACAACTGAATAGCGGGCCACCGGTGCCCGCACCCCACAACGACAACTGCTCATGCACGAACGTCACGCGCGCCACGTGCCCACCGGTACGTGGCGCGTGTGGTGAGGAGAGTCTTTTGAGTCATCCGCATCCTGAACTCGGCCCGCCCCCGCCGCTCCCCGAAGGCGGCCTGCGGGTCACCCCGCTCGGCGGTCTCGGCGAGATCGGCCGAAACATGACGGTCTTCGAGTACGGCGGCCGCCTTCTGATCGTCGACTGCGGCGTGCTCTTCCCCGAGGAGGAGCAGCCGGGGATCGACCTGATCCTTCCGGACTTCTCGTCCGTACGGGACCGCCTCGACGACATCGAGGGCATCGTGCTCACGCACGGCCACGAGGACCACATCGGCGGCGTTCCCTACCTCCTGCGCGAGAAGCCGGACATCCCGCTGATCGGCTCCAAGCTGACCCTCGCCCTGATCGAGGCGAAGCTCCAGGAGCACCGCATCCGCCCGTACACCCTCGAGGTGGCGGAGGGGAACCGCGAACGTGTCGGCCCCTTCGACTGCGAGTTCGTCGCGGTCAACCACTCCATCCCGGACGCCCTCGCCGTGGCCATCCGCACGCCCGCGGGCATGGCGGTCCACACCGGCGACTTCAAGATGGACCAGCTCCCGCTGGACGGTCGCCTGACAGACCTCCACGCATTCGCGCGACTGAGCGAAGAGGGCATCGATCTCCTCCTCGCCGATTCGACGAACGCGGAGGTCCCCGGCTTCGTCCCGCCCGAGCGCGACATCTCCAACGTCCTGCGCCAGGTCTTCGCGAGCGCCCGCAAGCGGATCATCGTGGCGAGCTTCGCCAGCCACGTCCACCGCATCCAGCAGATCCTGGACGCGGCCCACGAGTACGGCCGCCGGGTCGCCTTCGTCGGCCGCTCGATGGTCCGCAACATGGGCATCGCACGGGACCTGGGCTACCTGAAGGTCCCGCCGGGTCTGGTCGTCGACGTGAAGACGCTGGACGACCTTCCCGACAGCGAGGTCGTGCTGGTCTGCACGGGCTCGCAGGGCGAACCCATGGCGGCCCTGTCCCGCATGGCCAACCGTGACCACCAGATCCGCATCGTCAACGGCGACACGGTGATCCTCGCGTCGTCGCTGATCCCCGGCAACGAGAACGCGGTCTACCGCGTGATCAACGGCCTGACCCGCTGGGGCGCGAACGTGGTCCACAAGGGCAACGCGAAGGTGCATGTCTCAGGCCACGCGTCCGCGGGCGAGCTCTTGTACTTCTACAACATCTGCCGCCCGAAGAACCTGATGCCGGTCCACGGCGAATGGCGCCACCTGCGCGCCAACGCCGAGCTGGGCGCCATGACCGGCGTCCCGCACGACCGCATCGTCATCGCCGAGGACGGCGTGGTCGTCGACCTCGTCGAGGGCAAGGCCAAGATCGCGGGCAAAGTCCAGGCGGGTTACGTCTACGTCGACGGACTCTCGGTCGGCGACGTGGGCGAGCCGGCGCTGAAGGACCGCAAGATCTTGGGCGACGAGGGCATCATCTCGGTCTTCCTCGTGGTGGACTCGTCCACCGGCAAGATCACGGGCGGCCCGCACATCCAGGCCCGCGGCTCGGGCATCGAGGACTCGGCCTTCGGCGACGTGATCCCGAAGATCACCGAGGTGCTCGAACGCTCGGCACAGGACGGGGTGGTGGAGCCGCACCAGCTGCAGCAGCTCATCCGCCGAACCCTCGGCAAGTGGGTCTCCGACACCTATCGGCGCAGGCCAATGATCCTCCCGGTCGTGGTGGAGGTCTGACGGGTGTACGACCCCTCGTACGTGTGAACCCGGAGCGGGGCGCCTCGATTTGCATCGGGGCGCCCCGCTCCAGTACGTTTACGGCTCCGCCAGAACGGGAACCCGGCCGCCTCGTGCGCCGGAACCAGTCCCCGATCGGGGCGGGAAATCCGACTCAGAATCTCTGATAAAGTCGGAGCCGCCGGAAAGGGAAACGCGAAAGCGAGAACCTGGAAAGCACCGAGGAAATCGGATCGGGAAACGGTCTGATAGAGTCGGAAACGCAAGACCGAAGGGAAACTGCCCGGAGGAAAGCCCGAGAGGGTGAGTACAAA
>NZ_JBSFJW010000028.1:0-134587 GCF_053598255.1 Streptomyces sp. NPDC001157 | reverse complement strand
GACGCCAACACCAAGCCCGCATCAGCCACTACAAACGACGCGGACACAGTCCCTGAAACTGCCCAGCAATCAGAACAAGCACCGTTGCAGTACTAAGTCCCGGTTGGATATCCCGGGCACGTAGAGCAGGCGGGGTCAGGGGCCGTGGGCCACCTCGCCGACGCCGATGGCTCATCCCCCTCGGCCGCCAGGGAAGTCCATGGACCTGGAGCGTCGACGCCGTGGTCGACGTGACCACCACCGGGAAGGACCTCTTCCGGCAGGCCTCGTCAGCGAACGCGTTCCGCCACCGTGACCTGGGAGTCTAGTTCCACGCCGAAGAGCCCATTCTCGGCCAAACTGCCATAAGTAGGTTTTCCGTCTGCTTACTGTGCCCAGACTTCAGCCCGGGGTGGCAGTGAACGCTCCGTTGCAGCTAGGGGGCTGGCTAGATGGCGGATGAGCCGACGGAAACCGCGTGGCGTATTCAGGCAGCTGTGGCGGATTGGACGGCCAAGGCTGATTCGAAAGCGTCGTTTGCCCTGACGATGCAGTCCACGGCGCTGGCCGTGTTGGGGCTGCTTGCGACTTCCAGGCGAGCGGCAGGTGATCTCGACTCCGCTGTGCCACGGCTGTTGTTGTGGGTCGGGGTCCTGCTCATGGTGGCCGGAGTCAGCTGCGCGGCTTGGGCAATCTCGCCCAACCTCCGCAAGGAGCGACGAGGGCCGGAGACCAGCGACGACTTCCTGTACTTCGGGCACCTCCGGCACCTGGAACCGGCAGTGCTCGAAGCAGCGCTGCGGGACAAAGATCCCTTGCCGTCACTGTCCCGGCAAGTTGTGGTGATGAGCGAGATCGCCTGGACCAAGCACCGCCGGGTGCAGTGGTCGCTGATGCTGGCGGTCGCGGGCTGCGCCGCCTTCGGCCTGGCGACCGTGGTCGCATGACACACCGGGAGGGCACCGTGATGAACTTCCGCTCCCTGGTATCCGCCGACGTATGGCGCGACTTGATCGAGCGCGGACGCCGGCGGACCTACCCGTCCCACACCGTGCTCCTCGCCCAGGGAGAGTCGCCCGACTGCGTGATCGCACTGGTCGACGGTCTGGTGAAGGTCGCGCAGAGCAATGAGGGCGGCGACGAACTGACTCTGATGCTGCGTGGGCCGGGCGAAGTCCTCGGGGAAATGGGCGCCTTGCTCGACCGCCCCCGCTCGGCCACCGTCACCGCAGCACGCCGCTGCACCGGCGTCGTCCTGCCCGCTCATGCCTTCCGCGGCTACGTGGAACGCCACCGTCTGGAGACGGTCATCTACCAACTGACCGTCGAGCGACTCAACAGCCACGAACGCTTACGAGCTGACCTGGTCCACCTGCCCACCCTCGCCCGTGTAGCCCGGGTGGTCAGTCACCTCGCGGACGAAGTCGGCCACCCCCAGGGGACGACCGGCACCCTGGTCGAACTAGGCATGCCCCGTGAAGAACTGGCCACGATGGCGGCGATGCGCCGCTCATCCGCACTGGCAGCCCTGGGCGAGCTTCAGGCCGCCGGCATCCTCGCACTGGGCCGTCGGCGCCTGATCATCACAGACGTAGACCGTCTCAGGGCCATCGCCCGGGGCGAGGAGCCACCCGACAGCAAGAGCCGCACGAACGCAACCCCCGCAATGTGACCCACCGCACCCCCGTACCGTCCAACGCTGGACTATTGCGTTTTCGGCTCTCCACGAGGGTGGCGTTCGCCGCGATTTGCGCGGCGACACACACCTTCATGTGAGAGAGGAGCGGCGCATGTTGCCGTCCTGGGAGCCGTTGTGGCCCTACCGGGCCGTCCTGGCCGTGGACGCCCGGAACTTCAGTGCGCTCGACAGCAAGAGCATGCAGCGGGTGAACGCCGACATCCCGCCCCTGCTGGCGCAGGCGCTCAGCGCCAGCAACGTCAGCGCTCACTGGGAGCGGCGGATGTTCGGCCAGCACACCGGCGACGGATACGTGGCCGGCATGGACCCGGAGGTTCTGCCCGCACTGGTTGGCTGCTTCCCCAACGCACTGCGCAACGCTCTCTCGCGCCGCCGCGCCGAGGCACCAGGAGATGTGCCCCTGCAGCTGAGGGTCAGCATCCATGTCGGCCCGCTACCGCACACAGGGCTCGGCAGGCCGATGGTGCACACCCACCGACTGCTGGACGATGACACGCTCCGGGCGGTGCTGAACCGCGCGAACCCGGAAATCACCAACACAGCAGTGATCCTTTCGCAGCGGGTGTACGAGGACGTCTTCGACAGCGGATGCCTCATTGGCGACGCCCTGCCCGCCCAGTTCGTCCAGCACCTGGTGAAGGTGAAGAAGTTCCGACAGCCGGCCTATGTCCACATCCCCGGCTTCGACTGGGCCCTCGCGGATCCCTCCATCTTCGAACCGGTCGACTCCGCGGAACCGGTCGCCGAAGAGCCTGAGGCCTCCGCGTCCGCACCGCCGCCCCTGGCAGCTACCCCTGCGCCGGGAAGCGTGAACTTCACCCACCACGGCACCGACGGCGTCCAGGCCTACAACCACTTCGGCGTGGGACGGGGGCAGCGATGACCGACGACGCGCAGGAACCGCAGAACGGTATCGAACCCGCCGCGCC
The DNA here is from genome assembly GCF_053598255.1 of Streptomyces sp. NPDC001157. Classification (NCBI taxonomy): domain Bacteria; kingdom Bacillati; phylum Actinomycetota; class Actinomycetes; order Kitasatosporales; family Streptomycetaceae; genus Streptomyces; species Streptomyces sp. NPDC001157. Next base: position 131,980 of record NZ_JBSFJW010000028.1, on the reverse strand, counting down.
GCACACCAGGCCTGCCGAGCCCCACGGGCCTGCACAAGCGACGCTCCAGCCACAGGACGGCCAGCGGGACGGGCAGCCGCAGCCCGCCCCGGTGAACTTCCGTCACTACGGGGAGCGGGGCATTCAGGCCTACAACCTGCACCTGAACGGTGAGCAGGTCATCCCCGTCCCCATCACCGAAACCGACCCGGCCTACAAGGCGAGCCAGGAGGGCCGGTTTGTTCCACCGCGGACCACGGAACCCTGGGCAGCCGCATCCAAGCACGTGGACGAATACGGCATCGTCGTCCTGTGCGCACCACCAGGCACCGGCCGCCGCACGGCCGCGGTTCGCCTGCTGCGCACCGTCACGAACAGGCCTCTGGCCCTGTTCGAACTCGACCCGGAGTGGTCCAAACCGTCGGTGCAGCCGCTGCCGAAAGACAGTGCGGCCGGGTACATCCTCGATCTCTCCGATCTCCCCGAGGAACCCGAGGACCATCTGGGCAGTGACCTCGTCCGCCACGGGGAGGACCTCCGCAAGAAGGACTCCTTCCTCGTCATCCTGGCCACCCCCGCGGACTGGTTCGGCCACTGGGCCGAACCCACCTTGCCGTTCACCATCCGCCTGGAATCACCCGACGCGAGGGCACTCGTGACGGCGGAACTCACCGCCCACCACCGAGGCGAGCGGGTGACCTGGCTTAACGAGACCGACTTCACAGGCATCTGGGAAGCCAATCCGTCCGCTCGCGCGGCGTGGCTTCTGGCCGGAAAGCTCATCCAGGCGTCGGGCCCCGAGGAGATCCAGGCCATCATCACCGAGTTCGGCGACTGGCACACGGACGTCGAAAGGCTCCTGCGTAAAGACCGAACCAGTCAGAGCGACGCGCAACTGCTGTCCATCCGGGTCACCGTCTGGGCCAGTGCCCTTCTACACGGAGGGCAGCGCAGTTCCGTCATCAGGGCAGCCGACAACCTCCTGACCAGGCTGGGACTTGCCCGCACCCCGGCCAACGTCCTGACGGACGCCACGACCACAAGTAGGTTGACTGCGGCGGAAGTCACCAGCAACGGGAACCTGGCCCTCCACGACGTCAAGAAGAGCGGGCTGCCCTCGGCCATCCTGCGCCATCTGTGGGACGAGTTCCCCACCCAGCACGAGCTGCTTCGCTCCTGGGCTATCGGCATCGCCGCAGACCGGCTCATTCCGGAAGAGGATGCCCGCCTGGTCACCAAGGCCCTGCTGCGCCTGGCGGTGGACCGCCACGAGCGGACCATCCTCGACGGCCTGGCCGACGACCTCGTCGGCGCCCGACGCTGGCTGGCCGTGGAGGCGCTGACCGAAGCCGCCGGCGACGCCGAACTCGGCCGTTACGTCAGGGACCGTCTGCGTACGTGGATGGATGCCAGGAGCCCGTCCGTCACCAAGGTCGAGCTCGTCATCGAGATCTGCGGCGGCACCTGGGGTGTTGAGTATCCAACGCTCGCCCTGACCAGGCTGGGCAAGGCCGCAGGCCGCGCCGACTACGGCTCCGTCACCTTGGCCAACGCCTTCCGCGAGCTGACCGTGCACCGGCCGGCGGAGGTACACAAGGCCGTCGGTCAATGGCTCAGCGATATGGAACGCCGCCCCGAGGATGTGAACCTGCGCCGCCAGACCCTCGGTGCCTTCCTGGCCCTCGTCTCCAGCGGCGAGGGAACGGACCTGATCCTCGACACGAACAGTCCCGAGACCCGCCTGCACATCGTCCACGCATGGCAGAAGCTGCTGCTGACCGACGACGCCGTGGACGTGGCCCTCTCACAACTGAAGCAGTGGCATCAGCGTTTCGAGGGTGACTCCGAGCGCAGGGAACGCCTACTCGACGTGCTCGCCGACATCTTCACCCCACCCAGCCTGCGCCCCCGTCTGGACCGCCTCATGGTGACGGAGGAAGCGGCCATCCATCCGTTCTGGACGGACGTCCTGGTACAGGCAGCCAACCGCTACCAGGCGTCCAAGGAGGAATCGGCTCCTTGAACCCCGGACCCACCCCCTGGTGGAGCAGACGGCGCTGCCGAATCCGGTCGCAGTGGCCGACCTCCCTGCCCGGCATCCGCTTCTGCGCCCGCGGCACCCTCACCTACCAGGCGCCCGCCCACACCAGAGCCAACGGCACCGCCTCTGCCCGAGCTGCAGCACAACTTGCCCTGGACACACTCGGACGCGGCATCACCCAGGCTCACCGTCCCGAACAACTCGACACCGCACAGCAAAATCTCACGCTCGCGACTGCCCACTGGCACACCTCGGAGGACAACCCGGGACTCTGGCTGAAAGCACGTATCACCCTGATGCTCACCAAGGAGGACGCGGTCCGGGCACAGAGGTTCCAGGACGCCCTGCGTGACGTGGCGCTTCAGCTCCAACAGGAGCAAGAACGCCGCGACCTGTTCCGACAGGCCGTCTTCAACATCCCGGACACCACACGGATGTGGTGGCTGGAGCGCCACCTGAACCAGCTGGATGCCCTCGACTGGAAGACCTTCAACGAGAAGATCCTCCCGCTCGTCGGCACGGGCGACGACATGCAGTCCAAGGCCGAACGCATCGCCCGAACCGTCCTGTACGTCTGGGAGAAACTCGGCAACGAACCAGGACAGCACGCGCGCTTCACCACCACCGTGCGCTCCATCGCAGAACAAATGGGATGGACCGATGCCCCCTGGCCGGCATCGGATGACCCGGCCACCACCGACTCACCTGGCAGCAGTGTTGACAGGGGCGTGCCCGACTCCCTCGCTGGGACGAGCACTGAGCGATGAGGCCGACTGCCCTGCGCTGGCTGCTTGACCCGGCAACCAGCCTCCTCGCCTTGCGGTTACGCGCTCAAGAACCGCACCGCATGTCGTACGACGCGGCCTGGCGGCTGGCACGGGTGACACGGCATCCCGACGAAATGGTGTACCGCCATCACGGACATCGTGCCGAGGAATCCGGCGACGAAATGCAGTGACCAGTCATTACGGCAACCTTGGGAGGCCATCCTCATAAAGCTAGGCAGTGACGGCTGACGGAGGCGGCTGAGGCACCCGCGTCACGTCGTCATCACGGTGCGCCCAACCAGCTGGGCGCGGTGGCAAGGCGCGCTACGGTGGCGCCCTCACCCCTGGGGGACCCATGCACGTCAGAGCCGCGGCGCTCGCCGCCACCCTCACCTGCCTTCTCGCGACGACCGGCTGCGGCGCCGGCGGCCTCGCCGGGGACGGCGCCCACGGGCTGCCGCACACGCTCGTCGGCGAGGACTACAACTCCGTCACCATGCTGGAGACCGACACGTCGGGGACGACGGTCACCGGCACTCTCGACACCAGCGAGGCGGACGGCGCCAACGTCACGCACCGGCACGGCAAGGTGACCGGGACGGTCAGGGGCGAACGCGTCACGCTGACCGTCGACTTCGAGATCGGAGGGACCGCGCTCAAGGGCACGCTCAGCGACAGTACGCTCACGCTCCAGGCACCCCAGCCCGACGGACAGATCGAGGACTACGTCCTCAAGCCGCACGACGTTGCGTACTACAACCAGCTCGTGCAGGAGCTTCAGGACAACGCGACGCCGTCGCCGCTGCCGTCCGAGCTTCTGGACCAGTACTTCGAGTGAGCTTCGCCGCGCTTAACCCTGGGTACTGTCCACGTCGAGATCGTCACCCGGGGGGTCCCTCCGGGTCGACAAATTGAAACTCGGGACCGCACGATGCCGGCAGATTCACCGGACGTTGCGAGGCCACCCACACTGTGTGAGACACCGACCGGCCAGGCCAGGGACCCCAAGGCCTGTCCGCCGGCCGCAACACACTGAGGCAGAAGGTCTCGTCGATGAGCAGCGGCCACGCGTCGGGGTCATGTGAGCACATCATCCATGCTTTCCGCGTCACCATGCCAGAGTAGGCGAGAGAGGCTTACCTTCGTCAGCGCAACGCCTCCCTGCTCCCCGTCAATGGGGGTGGCTCCGTACTCGGTCGTCCCGATCGGCTTCACCCGCTCTGCGCCCCACCACCCTGGAGGTGTTCCGTTCAAAGCGGCGGTTTCCCTGCGAACAGCAATGCTTGCACTCCACGTGACACGTCATCGGGTGCATGTCGACGCACTGGAGGTGTCAATTCCGGCACCTGCGACACCTTTTACCCGCCCACAACGGCATGGCTACGCGACCCTGCAGATCCCTCCAGATGATCGCGGACAGCCCTGGTGAACGCGTCGCGCTCCTCATAGAACCCAGTGCGCGGTTGCAGCCACCCGTCCTCGGCGATCAGTAACTCCCAGCACACGGGGGAACGGGCGACGGAGAGCAGCCGCGTGAGGTCGGGGTCGTTCAGCGCACCGGCCTCCCTGATCAGATACTCCAGAAAATCGAGATCGTCAGGACGCTGATCCTCGTCGCGATCCCCCCAGCCTTCGAGCAATTCGTAGGCCACCCACGCGGAGGAATGAGCATGCGACTGACAATATTCCGCATTCCCCGGACACCAGCCTTCCTGTAACGCCAGCAGTGCTGTACGCACCACAGCCCGCTTGACGGCATACCGCTCCATGCGCGAGCACCGCTCACGCATCGCCTCGGCATACCGAACGACACCATCCGGTCCCAACATCCTCAGCCCCGAGCACGCTTGCGCCAGCGCCTCACTTTTCGCACGAAGCACTTCCACACGAAACTCAGGGGCGATATCCCCCAACCTCCACACTCCGTCAACGAACGCATCTGCGGTGCGCAAAAACACCGTCCACGCCTCCCCCCTCTGCACCTCCAGCCGCAACTCCCGCTCCACTGCCGCCTGCGCGTACGTCGCCTCCAAAGCGACCCGGCGTGCGAACGTGGTCTGCCATCGCGCCACCATCACCGCAGCAACTGCCGCCACCCCCGACAACACCGCCCCCAACGCCGAGAAGGCAGCACCGATGTTCTGTGTATCCACACGCACAGAGTGCCGCCCCATCCGCCACCAACGGGGGCACACGACCAGAACAGCACAAACCCGGTCGCCAAATGTGAATGTGGTGAGGCAGACGACTCTCCGCCCCACCACATTCACTACGTAAGCGACTTGAAATGGCGGCCTCCAGACCTCACTCCGCCACCTAGGCGAAGCTCACAAGACCCAGCACACACCCAGCACGGGACAGGTCACCAGGGATGACGAGGGGTGCCCACAGGTCAGCACCAAACCAGCACCGGCATCACCAGCGAGCTCCTCTCAGGCGACCCCACAACGCCCTGACCTGCACATTTGTCTAGATCGATGCAGTCATGGTAAGCAGCGTCCCGAAAATTTGTGCAGCAATTTCATGAAATCGCTCTGACCTGCATGTTTCCCCCCACTGCACCTCAAAAACCAGCACGAACCAGCACGGGGCTAGCCGTTAACACCCGCCACGCTAACGCACGCCGCCCCCGGTCCGGGGCTCGGGGCGGCGGGCACGCAGGGCTTCGGCCGCCGACTGGATCTGCGCCTCGTCCGCTTCCTCGTCGTCCACGGCCAGCAGACGCTCCGCGTCGACCAGGTCCTCGCCCTCCGCGCCGAGCGCCACCAGGGCGCCGGCGAAGCGCCGCCCGTTCCCGCTCGCCCGCTACTTCCTCACGCCGGGCGGCCTGCAACTCCCCCTCCTGGGCAGCCTGTTCCCGGCGTTCCACCTCCGACAGCGCGGCCCACGTCCCAGTCCGGACAAAAGGCGTCGACTGTCCTGTGTGGAACGGGAGTTCGCCGCAAATGGGGTGCACACGCGCCGCCGTTGACACGCTGCCCCGGTAAATCGCGAACAGATCTCCCGCATCGCTCTTGCCAAGCACCCGATCAAGTCCCCGCTCAACGACGACTCGGTCCGCGCCTCTTGGAACGCGGCATGCGGAAGGGCAAGCCACGGCTGCTCGACCTCGGCGGCGACACAGGGGAATGGCTTCAGGGAGCACACGCAAACACCCTACGAGGCACCCCTTTTCGGGACCATCCCCGCGGGTGCGGGGAGCAGAGGACGAAGTCCTGGGTCGCCATCCTCGTCGCGGGACCATCCCCGCGGGTGCGGGGAGCAGACGGCAAGTAAAGCCTGGACGTCCGCGGACACGGGGCCATCCCCGCCAGTGCTGGGAGCACTCCGCGTGCCCGTCGGCTCATTTAGTGAGCTGGAGACCATCCCCGTAGGTGCCGGGAGCAGATGTCCCGTGCGGCCCGGTGACCGCTGTACCCGGGCTCATCTCCACCACTGCGGGGAGCAGTCGATCCAAAGGCGCACGTCGAACGGTGCCCCGGGATCATCCCGCGGGTGCGGCGAGCACCATTCCGCCTGGGCATCGGTCCAGGCCGGAGCCGGACCATCCCCGCGGTTGCAGGGGGCACGGAGTCGAGCCGACGGCCCAAAGATTCCAAGGGGGGCCATCCCCGCGGGTGCGGGAAGCACGCGAGGACGGAGAGGAACCGGAACAGGAGGCCGGGACCATCCCCGCCGGAGCGGGGAGCACATCGAAGCTCGTACGGAACTCGGACGCCCCGGGGGGCCATCCCCGCAGGTACGGGGAGCGCACGTCCACTCCGTGAATCACGGGTCAGGCTCCGGGACCATCCCGGCAGGTGCGCGAACAGAACGGCAGCATCCGGGCGTACATCTTGACCAGGGGATCATCCCCGCGAGTGCGGGGGTAGCCGATCGTGCCGGCGGTGTGTCCCACGCCAGCGGGACCATCCCCGCGGGAGCGAGGAGCAGTGCTTGGTCTTGTCCTGGGCCTGCTCGACCGCGGGACCATCCCCGCGGGTACGGGAAGCAGCCGTCGACATCCGGAGTGACCGGTGACGTGGCGGGACCATCCCCGCGGGTGCGAGGAGAAGGCCTACGTGTGATCGGAAGACCTGCCGATGGTGGGACCACTCCCGCGGGTGCGGGAAGCACCGTCGAGGTGGTGGTGGACCGGGCGCGGCGCGGGGACCATCCCCGCGGGCGCGGGGAGCACTGTCCCCAGTGTTCTTCGGCCGGGGGCACGGTGGGACCATCCCCGCAGGTACGGGGAGCCCCCTGCTGAATGACGCCGCCGTTGATCTGCACGGGACCAACCCCGCGGATGCGGGGAGCACTTACCTGCCACCTGGTTGATGGTCTGGCTGGCGGGACCATCCCCGCGGGTGCAGTGAGCAGACGGCAAGTAAAGCCTGGGCATCCGCGGACACGGGACCATCTCCGGCAGTGCTGGGAGCACTCCGCGTGCCCGTCGGCCCATTTAGTGAGCGAGGGACCATCCCCGCGGGTGCGGGGAGCGGCAGTCGTGGGCCGACACCCAGAGGACGTTCGCGGGACCATCCTCACGGTTGCGGGGAGCAGCGCAGGTGATCGCCCACGGCGGGCTTGAGGTCGGGACCATCCCCGCGGGTGCGGGAGCAGCCGTCCGGCTAGGGGAAACCGAGCCCGATGGAGGGACCATCCCCGCGGCCGCAGGGAGGGGGGCGGCTTGATGATCGTCTGGGCCTCACGTAGGGATCATCCCCGCCGGTGTGCGGAGTAGCCAGGCAAGCCACGTCATTGGGGTGTGCAGTGGGAACCATTCCCGCCGGTGCAGGAGGCACACCTCGGCGCTCGCTGACCTGATCTTCCCAGGTGCTGCAGGTACACGTTGGCAATTCATCCCATTGCTGCGTGGCGGCACAGGAGGAGGCTGTGGAGGCGGTCGTTGCCCAAGCGGCCGGATACAGCCCGTCAGAACTGGATGACGCACTAGTCTCGATGCCTGTCCTGAACGGCATGCTGGCGGGGGAAGCACGAACGTGACGCACGTTGTTGGGGTACACGGGATTCGGCAGTCCAGGGCGTCGAAAAGACAACTGACGGACGACTGGTCCGGGGCGCTCAATGGTGGTCTTGGCGAGCTGGATATGCCGGACCTGCCTGTCGACGCGTTGGAACTGCCGTACTGGACTGGGTTGTTGGAGCGCGGAGCGAACCACCTCGGTCCAGAGGAGGATCGCTTCGATGCCGCGGCGCCATTGAGCGAGGAGGAAGTCGACTTCGTAGCCGCGGCGCTGGAGGAAGTCGTCCGTCAGGAAGACCTGGACCGTATCCAACAGTTGGAGCTGCAGACGCTCGGTCTACCGCAGCTTTGGCCTCCACGTCTGACGCGCCTGGTGATGGCTTACGACCTGCGCTTTCCCCGGGGAGGGGGGAAGCTCCTTGTGAGTGCGATGCGTGAGGTGCGGTTCTACCTGCACGAGCCCGACCTCGCCGCTCGGGTTCGGGCCTTGGTTGCGGAGGCCTTCGGTGCGAGTACCTCCGTCGTCATCGGGCATTCGCTGGGAAGCGTGATCGCTTACGACTTGCTCCGCCGAGGCGAGATCGCACCGGACCGAACCGCTGCTGTGCGCACGCTCGTGACGTGCGGATCCCCGTTAACCATCCCCTCGGTGCGGCGTGGGCTGAACATCGCCGACGGAGCACCTTTGAAGCTGCCCGGCGGCATCGCGTGGGTCAACGTCTTCGACCCCGGAGACTTCATCACTGGAGGTAGGGGGCTCAGCACTCTCTCGCCAGACGTCACTGATGCGGAAGTCAACAACGGCATCGGAGACCCGCACAGCGCGCTCCGCTACCTGCGGTCTAGCCCGATTGCGCGAGTGATTGCGGACCACTGCCGGTGACCCAGAGCACGGCCCCGAAGACGAAGCGACGCACTCTGATCGAGATTGCTGTTTCGGAGTACGACACCGGCGACGCCGCCAGAGACGCTGTCTTCAAGAAGGGCATCGACGCACAGGTCGCCGCCGTGAGGGGGTGGTGGGCCGATGAGGATCTCGGCACGGAGCGCAGGTTCACCGTTGCTGCGCCCGAGCAACTCCACGATGTCTACGATCTCCGCGCTTTCCTCGATAAGAGAAGGCCGGAGAACGCGGCCCACAACGAGGCCCTTGTCATTTACATCACCGGCCACGGAGTCAGCCGACCGTCAGGCGACCATTTCCTGCTCCTGCCGAAGTCACACGAGCACCGTCTTCCGGCGACGGCGTTTCCGACCGCCGACCTGATTACGAGAGTATTGGACTCCGATGCCGACCATGTCCTGGTCATGGTTGATTCTTGCTACTCCGGCGTCCTGGACAGGGAGTTGCTGAGGCGCTTCCAAGCACTGAACGACACACGGCGACATCTGAACTCCCTCGTCGTTATCTCGTCTGCGAACGAGACAGGGACCCCACACCCGGAACAGTTCACGCGCTTTCTCGACGCCGTTGCCACCCACTTCAAGGCGCGAGAGTTGGGGTTCGCACGTTCTCACCTGAGCTTTGGGGAACTCTTCACGGCGATGACGGGCTTGTACGAGGTGGGAGTCGCGCCCGAAGTCCAGTTCCTCTGGCCGAGACATTCGCTGCTGGGTCGCAAGGAGCACGAGCATCCCAGTCCCTGCCTCCCTAACCCCGGCTATGAGCCTCAGCCTGAGCTCGACTCGTACTGGCTTTCCCGAGCTTCCGGGCGACCTTCTCGCGATGATCTTGGCTGGTACTTCACCGGCCGGACCAGTCACGTACGGCGCATGACCGAGTTCCTTGAGGGCGGGAGTGGCACTCTCGTCGTCACGGGGGAAGCAGGATCGGGCAAGTCCGCACTGCTCGCTCGGGTCGTCACGCTCAGCGCCCCGACATTCCGGTCCGACGAGAGGTATCGGTCTTTCGTCGAGGCGATACCGCCCGATCTCCTCGTGCCGGAGGGGGTCGTCGACGCTGCGGTGCTCGCCCGGAACATGGACGTTGATGAGCTGGCCGCGGCACTGTACACCGCGCTCACGGACAAACCGCCCGCCGGTGGCAGAACGATCACCCCACTCGATCAGCTTCTGGACCATGTGCTGGCCACTGTTCGCCAGGAGGGCCGGCCTCTGACGATCGTCATCGACGGCATCGACGAGGCGAGGAATCCGCGATGGATCGTCACCAATCTCGTCCGTCGGCTGGCTGAGCAGTGGACAGACGACGGACAGCCCGCTGTCCGGATGCTTCTGGGCGTCCGCAGTGCGCAGGTTGGCACAGTTGGTCGACTCCGTCCGTCACAGGACCGGGCATCGGATCTGCTGGACCTGCTGGTCCGTTCAACGGACGCCGACGAGCCCCTGCGGACGGACACTGGCACCGCGGAGGACATCGAGGCGTACGCCGACACGCTGCTCAGGACCCTGTTTGACAGTTCCGAGTCCTCAGAATGTCCGGATCCCCGCAGATTGGGCGAGGTTGCTGCCGCGGTGGCCGAGGAGACGGCACCCTCGTTCCTCGACGCCCGCCTCGCTGCCGAGGCGCTTCACACACAGAGGCGGCTGCCTGATCCGGACGATCCGGAGTGGCGGCGCACCCTGCGGCAGGGGACGCAAGAGCTTCTGCGGCAGGACATTGCCGCGATACGGCGCCATACAGGTCTGGCGGCCGAGCATGTCGTGCAGGTCCTGCGGGCCACGGCACTCGCGCAGGGCGCCGGCCTTCCGTGGGCCGAAGTGTGGCCGTGCGCGGTGACGGCACTGGCGGGAGGCGACGTCACTGCTCCTGATGCGGTGATCCGGGGCGTACGGGAGAACCGGCTCAACGGATATCTGACGACCGGGGTGGAGGACGACAGGTATGTCTACCGGCCGATTCACGAGCGCATCAGCGAGGTGCTGAGGGACAACCCGCAACTGCTTCTTGATGCCGATGCGACACCCGTGAGATCTGAGGTGTCGACGGCGGACGTGAGGCAGGCCCATCGGCAACTGGCTCATGCTTTCAGTGCTCTGCAGCAGGCGAAGGACGTGCCGCCGCACCCGTATCTACGCCGCCACCTGATTCAGCACGCAGCAGCCGGGGGTGTGCTGAACGACCGGGTTATCACAGAGAGGTTCCTGCCCTACGAGACGAGCGGGAACGTACGGGGCACTCTCGGACTGCTCTCGGAGCATGCCGAGGACACGACGTGCCTGTCCGCGTGGACCCGCATCGAACCCTTCCTTGCCGACGCGCCGCCCCTCGCGCGTGCGGAAAGCCTGCGCTTTGCCCTAGGCGAGTCGCAGACCACCGCTTCTTCGAGCACCCGCGGCACGGGCAGCCCGGCCGTCGGGAATCTCGTGCCCAGGTGGAAGGACCTCACGGTGCCGGGCAACGTCTTGGCGCGAGAAGACGCGGACGTCTGTTCCCTCGTGTCCTTCACCTTGCGGGACGGGACGCCGCTGATCGCCGTGGGCGGCGCCGACGGCACCGTACGGGTGTGGGATCCGTCCACCGTGACTCCGGTCGGCCCACCGATCTTGGGGCCGGGTCCCTTCGCGCGGACACTGGCCGTCGTGCCCCGTCCGCAGGGAGAGCCCCTGTTGGCCGTCGGCTGCGACATCGGCGCATGGACGTGCGATCCGCTGAGCGGCCAGCACGCACCACTGCCCGTCACCGCCTCCGTTCACGACATGGTGTCCTTCAGCGACCAGCAGGGGGCGGTTCGGCTGGCCATCGGTACGTCCGACGGTCTCGTCCTATGTGATCCGCATACCGGGACTGTGCTCGCCAGCGACATGGCGGACGCAGACGCCCCGGCCGGTCCGGTGAACGCCCTTGCCGTCCTGCGCCTGCCCGGCGACCTCACACTTCTGGCCGTTTTCAGAGCGGACACCGTCGAGATTCTTGACGGTACATCCCTCGACCTGGTGTGCACCGTGCCAGCCCCGGAAGAGCAATTCTCCGCGCTTGCCCTGCTCAACACGCGGAACGGCAGCCCCATGCTGGCCATGGCAACGCGGGCCTCGAAAACGGTCAGATTCTGGGACGCCCTGACAGGCGCTGAACGCCGGCACCACACGATCAGGCAGTCCGCGGCCGTTCTGACGCCCTACCCCCAGCCAGACGCGGACACCCTGCTCGCGCTAGGCGCCGACGACGGCGCCGTGCAGCTGTGGGATCCCGAAACCGGCGAGGAGGTCTGCCGGTTTCCCACCGACCACACAAGTGCCGTAACGGGGCTCGCTATTGTACGTGGCCTCGACGGAGTGCCCGTCCTGGTCTCCGGCTCGCTCGACCGGACCGTCCGTGTCTGGAACCCCGCAGCGTGGACCCCCCGCACAGCGTGGTCCTCCCGGTCTGCTGGCGGAACGCTGCACGCGGTGCTGCCAGGGAGCTCCGGTCCCGCCGAGCTGGTCTCGGTCGGCCTCGACCGGAACCTTGTCGTGAGGTCGGCCGACACGGGCGAGGTCACCGCCTCGATCGCCTTTCCCCAGGCAGGAGTTGAGGGCCCGGTGACGGCCCTCGCCACGCACACGGCGGCGGACGGTTCCGCGCTGGTCTTCGTAGGGCTGCCGGACAAGACGGTCGGCTGCTGGAACGGCGACTGGCAGCTGATGAACGTCTGGACTTCGGAAGAGGACCACGCGACCGCGTTCGTCGCCTTCGCCGACGGTACGCGAACCATCCTGGCCGTAGGGACCAGCCGCGGATCGGTCGCGTACTGCGACCCGACGACAGGCGAGGTGCTGGGGTGGCTACACGGCCGCGAGGACACCTGCCGACCCGTCTCCGCGCTGGCGTACCTGCCCCTGCCATCGGGCGGTGTTCTCGCTGTCGCCTCCGGCCAAGGCGTACTGCTGTGTCGCCCGTTTCACCAATCTCATGACGAATGGCCGGGACATATCGGCCCCGTGGAGTCTCTGGCCGTCTGTCCAGGAGATGAAGAGGGCGAGTGGCTCCTGGCAGCCGGAGCAGTCGACGGCGGCGTACACCTGTGGGCGCCGGCTGCTCCGGAGCAACAGCCGTTCACACTGCCGACCCGGCATGACGGACCCGTATCCGCCCTCGGCATCGTGCGGCCAATCGGTTCCCGCCCCCTGATAGTAAGCACCGGCCTCAAGGACACGACCATGCGGCTGTGGGATTTCCGCACAGGGGAAGAGGTGCTGCGACTGGTCACCGCCACGTCCTTGACATCCCTCGGCGTCCCGCCGCTCCACAGCATCCCGCCCACCCAACAACCTCTGATCGCCTTCGGCGGTCAAGCCGGGATTGCCGCAGTGACGCTGCGGCTGGCACAGTCCGAGGAATAGCCCGCAGGTCAGTGCGGACGCTACTAGTCACCTTCTGCCAGGCCCATTACGATCGGCGCGCCGCCATCGGCGGGTTGATCTGCTCCGCACCGCGGAGATGATCCTTGTGGCGACTGAAGAGGCATCAGCCCCGCAGAGCGGGGATCGCGGCTGTCACCCGGCCACGCGCATCCGTGAGACCGCTTCCCGGGCGTGCGCCCGCGCGCGGTCGGACATGGCCTCTCGGGTGTCGTAAGGCGAGGCGAAGCCGCCAAGCGTGCCCCCGCAGGCAAGGCCGTTGCACTGGGCGACCAGGCGACCGAAGGCCGTCAGCCGCAGGGGATCCGAGGGCCGAATCAGGTACGGAAGACTCCGTGCGTCGATGCCCACGTGGTGGGCGACGGCGTCTACCAACGCGGCCCGGACCGCATCCCAGGCGAGGCCGCCGGTCGCCCGATAGGCCTTGGCGACCGTGTCGACGTGCAGCACGTCGGCGGAGGGCCGGTCGAGTGCGTAGGCGGCCACGTAGAGGCCTTGATGGTTCTGATCGCGGCACCGCTCACCGTCGACGTACCCTGCACAGTCGCAACCGGTCAGCCGCGGCAGTACCGCCGCCGTGATGTGCGCTGGATCGGCGTGACGAACCCGGGCCCCAACGGGCGGCAGCGGAAGCCCCGCCCGCAGTGCTTGCTCCCGCCATGCCGTGCGCGCCTGCTCCAGGGCGGGGGCGGGCTGCTGCCCCGCACCGAACGAAACCATGTGCGACGGGCTGGCGTGGCCGATACGGCTCACACCTGCCAGGAAAGCGGCCGCCACGCGGGCACTTTGCTCGGCCTCAGCTGCGAAACCCTCAGCGAGATCCGCCCGTTGCCGTGGGCTCAACACCTGCTCCCACAGTTCGAGCATGACGGAACCAGCGGTGACCATCTCAGCGACGAGCGGATTCCATACCAGTCGGCCGGAGAGATCGATCGTCCCCCAACACCATTGGTATGCAGTGCCGTTGAAATCTTCTGGTTCGCCCATATTGCCCTCATCCCCCGTGCTACGGTCCTGCCGCATCTCATCAGATAACTGTGGCGACTGAAGGAGAGATGCAGGTGCCGTTGTCCGAATTACATCCGTCTCCAGCGGAGGAGTTATGTCCTGGCTGGGACCCGCGACGACAAGCATGCGTCCCGGCACTGACAACCGCCGGGCAAAGTACCTCGGTCACCCTGGTCGGTGCTCTGCGGCGCGCGGACGAGTTACTCGGCGTCTCGGGAACGACCGCTGGGGAGACCGTCGCACTGCTGGAGTACCTCCTCGCCGTCTGCTACGCCTCCGGGTCCTGCCCGGCGACGGTCGACGAGTGGCTCGAGCAGGTGTATAGCAGCAGCCCGCTGACCGGCGCCGCCAACTGGCTGGACAGCCGCCCCGACGAACACTGGAACCTCTTCCACCCCGTGGAGCCACTGGGGCAGAACGCTCTCCTTGCTCCTTACCTCGACGAACACGGAGCAGGCCCCGCCCAGCTGGTGATCGAGCACGCCGGGGACTACAACCTGTTCTTCGACCATCACCACCTCGAACACCCTGCTCCGCTGCCCGCCGATGTCGCCTTCCGGGCGATGCTCACCCAGCACGCCTACGGACCCGGCGGCCGCGCTCGGATCTCCGGCAAGGACACCCTGGGGCCTACGATCACCAACCTAGCCGCAGGACGCCTCGGCGCACGCATTCGCGTTTTCGCGCTGGGCACAACGCTCGGTGACACGCTGCGACTCAACCTTGTGCCGGGCGACGGAGCCCCCGGCCGCTTCAACCGCACCTGGACAGTGGCTCCCCAGCCCCGCCGGGGATTTCAGACCAAGCCAACGGGGCGGCGGGTGGACGGGCCAGCCGACCTGCATACCGTTCTCGGACGCTCGATCCTCATGCGGCCGGCCCTCACCGAGGACGGGCAGCCTGCCGTCGACCGTGTCCTGGTGGCGGCCGGTGAGCTCCTCGAACCGCTGGCCGCACACCACCTGCAGGACGCGGTCTACACGACAACGGCGGACGGTACGGCGAAGCCGCTGCGGCCCTCGGCCTCCCGGGCCCTGTGGCGCGAGGCGCATGCCCTGTACGCCGCGGTCGCGGACCGGGACCACGGGCCCGACCTCTACGACCGCCTCGCCAGGCTCAGCGGCCGTCGGCTCAACCTCTGGACCGTCGGACTGATCGCCAGACAGACCACGGTTGTCACCTGGGTGTCGGACACGTTCCCCTTCGTGCCGGGCCGGGAGCGTGACCTGCGGTACGCGGCCGAGCGGGGTTCCCTCATCGCCGAGTACGTGGCCTCCAGCCTGTCCAGGGCGGCGTATGTCGCCTGGACCGTGACGTACCCCAACCCGAAACCGGCCGACAAGGACGCCCAGCTCGCCCGGTTCGACGCGCGGCCGGAGCACTGGGCCCACACTGCGGAGCCCTTCCACGTGCTGTTGGACGAGACGACGGCAGCAGAGAACGAGGATCAGGTCGACGCGGCGCTCGTCGAGTACGCGGCCGTGCTCGCGGAGGCCGCGGAGCGTTTCCTGCGTAACCGGCTTGATTCGCTGCCCGCCAACTCGCGTGGCTATCAGGCGCGGGCGCAGGCGGTTCGCCGCCTTGCAAGCGACCTCACCGGGCCTAAGGCCCCTGACGAACTGAAAGGGGACCGAACGTGATCGCCGACGCACCGGGGGCTGGAAACCGGAACACACTCGCCGACGAAATCCGCGTGCGCGGGCCCGTGCGCAGTGAACTGCTCACGCAGTGGCTGGTCGCTCTGGTGAACAGCCGTGACTACGGAAAGCTTGCCGAACTGCGACGGCCAACCATCAGTCAGAACGCACACATCGAAGCGGGCTGGTTCGACCCGCGGCGTCGTGAGGTGTTCGAGCAGGTGGCCTTCCTGTTCGCCGTCTACCACCGGGGGGCCGTCGAGCCGTCGAGAGGCTATGGAAGCCTCGGGGCTGCTGCCCGCGGGATCGGCACCAGCGTGGGGCGTGGTCCCGACGACGCCGGTGCCAGTCGGCTGATGGACCGCATCGTGGCCAGTCGCCGGCCTCCCCTGCGACACCTTCAGCACGCCATCACCCGGCTGCGCTCGTGTGACCGGCCGCCGCCCTCCTGGTCACGGCTCGCGGACGACCTTGCCCGCTGGACCGACCGTCAGGCCCGCATCCGTTACCAGTGGGCCGTCGACTTCCATGCGCCGCCGCCGAGACCCACCGCCAGGAACAACAGGACCACCACCACGACGACAACGAAGGACACGCTGACGTGAGCACCCACGTTGCCCTGACCGGGCACCAGTTCCTCTCCCTCCACTTGCTGGAGACCCTCGCCGCGGTGCTCCCCGTCCGGGACGAGAACGGCGCCCCGAAGTCCATCGTCTATGGCGGCGTGGAGCGCCACATGATCACCAGTCAGGCGCGTCGTCGTGCCGAGCGGGTGTTCTCGCGCGATCGGGCGAACGCCCAGAAGGGGCCGCTTGCCGGACACACCATGGGTGTCCGCACCCGTGAGTGGGCGCTGGTGACCGCTCGCGCCTTGGAAACGCGGCATGGCTGGGCCAAGGAGCAAGCCCTGCCGACATCGCGAGCGGTTCTGCAGGCCATCGGCCTCAAATTCGGCGACCCGGCGAAGCCCACCGTCGCCAATCTGACCAAGGTGCTGCTTTTCGCACCGGCGGACGCGGGCGAGCGTATCGCCGACCACATCAACACCGACAAGGCGACGATCGGCGCGTGGGCAGAGCAGTACATCGCCCTGTCCGAGGCGACAGCGGCCGCGAAGAAGCTGAAGGGGCGGCGCAAGAGCGGTCCTCAGGAGGAGGACGCGAGCACGAACGAAGCAGACGGCGCCGCCGAGACCGCCGATGCCAAGCTTCCCGCGTTGCCGAAGGCGACCCGGAATGCAGTTCTCACTGCGTTGGCGCCCCGCGACGCGATCGACATCGCGCTCTACGGCCGCTTCCTCGCCGAGATCCCGGGCTCGCCGAACGTCGACGGGGCGATTCAGAGCAGCCACGCCTTCACCGTCCACGAGGCTGAGCACACGGACGACTTTTACGCCGCCGCCGACGACGCCAAACTCGCCCGCAAGAGCAACGCCCTCGACTTCCTCGACGCGGCTGACGATTCCGGAGCGGGCATGACCGGCTACCAGGCCCTCATCTCCGGCACCTTCTACCGCCACGCCGTCCTCGACCGTCGCAAACTGCGGCAGAACCTGCGCGCAGCAGGCAT
The DNA here is from genome assembly GCF_053598255.1 of Streptomyces sp. NPDC001157. NCBI lineage: Bacteria > Bacillati > Actinomycetota > Actinomycetes > Kitasatosporales > Streptomycetaceae > Streptomyces > Streptomyces sp. NPDC001157. The sequence goes on along the minus strand of NZ_JBSFJW010000028.1, from coordinate 114,712 downwards.
GTCCGAACCGGACGCCGAGTCCGCCGCCGTCGCTGCCGAGGCGGAGTTCGTCAGCTCCTTCGTCAACGCCTTCCCGGAAGCCAAGAAGAACTCGACCGCCTCGACGGGAGTGTTGCCCGCCCTGGTCCTCGTCTTCGACGGAGACCGCCCGTTCAACTACGCCGCCGCCTTCCAAAGGCCCATCGACGAGGTCTCCGACGGGGGACCCGCCGGGGAACTCGCCGTACGCCGACTCCTCGCCCACCACGACTTCGTCTGCCGACGGCGCGACGACATCACGGCAGGCCGCATCCTCACTTACGACCCGACCATCCACGCCGTCCTCCAGGAACTGGGTGTCAAGGACGTGGAGTCCGTCGAGGAGCTCACGGCGTGACCGGGCACGTCCTGCTCATCAGACTCGCCGCCCCGCTGCAGTCCTGGGGGACGGTCTCCCGGTTCTCCCGACGCGACACCCACAACCGACCCACGAAGTCCGGGGTGATCGGCCTGTGCGCCGCAGCCCTCGGGCACGACCGCGCCGAGGAACTCGACGACGATCTCGTCGCAGCCCGCTTCGGCGTCCGCGCCGACCACCCCGGCACCCCGGTGCGCGACTACCACGTCGTCGGGGCTGGCAGATATCCGGTCCGCCCGCGTGACATCATCACCGATCACCGCCTGGCGGCCGCGCTGGCGGCCGACATGGCGAACACCGACGGGACGGCGTTCGGTCACCACGAGCTCGCCGACTGGTACGGAGCGCCGAAATACGTCGTCACCGAACCGGATTCAGGCGCCTTGGTCTCCAAGCAGCTCTCTCGGGACGCGCTCATCACCGAACGCTGGTACCTGGCCGATGCCGCGTTCGTGGCCGCGCTGCAGCACCCGGACCGGGCCTTCCTCGAAAGGATCGCTGTGGCGCTGGAGAGCCCGAAACGCCTGCTGTGGCTGGGCCGCAAGTCGTGCCCACCCTCCGGAACGCTGGCCGGCCCCCTGAACAGCGGGGCCATCGAAGACGTCTTCAAGTCCACCGCTCTCCTGCCCTCGCAGAGCGTCGGGCCGCGGCCGTCACCCCGACCCTGGGCATGGGTTGAAGCACCACCGGGCGCCCCAGCAGCAACCCCCGTACAGGACCAGCCCGTCACCTTCGACGCGAACCATCGCGCACACACCACGCGGTGGGAGACACGGACCCGCGTCACCATCGCCGAGAACGCCACCGAATGGGACGTCATCCCGTGACCAAGCCTCCAGCTGCCGCCCGCTTCGTTGCCACACATAGCGTTCTGACCATGGATGCCCGGCACCCGTACACCGCCAAGTCCCTCGTCGACGCCCAGGACATGCACCGCACCGTCATGAGCGGCTTCCGCGGCTGGGTCACGGACGGTGACCCCGATGCCCGCGCCCAGATGGGGGTGCTGTCCACGTGGTCCGTCGACCTGAAGGCCGGTGCCCTCGTCCTGGTCGTGCAGTCCAGAGTCCCGGGAGACTGGGCGGGTATGCCCCGCGGCGCGCTCAACGACAAACCACACGTAATCACGGTCGACCGCACGTTGCGCGCCGGTGACTCCTTCACCTTCCGCGCCGTCGTCAACCCCACATACAACCGCCTATCCGGGCCGCCAGCTCCGGACCGCCCTCGCGGCCGCCGAACCGCTCACACCCGCCCCGACCACGTGAAGAACTGGTTCGTACGCCGCCTCCAGCCCCCCGGCGAACCACGCAAAGCACCCGACGGCCTCACCCGCATCGGCGCTACCGCCGAAGAAGAGTCCCTTGCTGTCCGGATGCTCCCCACCGTCACAAGCCCCGGCCCCCACAAGGGCCTGCGCATCGTCCGCGCGGAAATCCGGGGCACGCTCACCGTCACTGATCCTGCCGCCCTGGTCGACGCCATGACTCAGGGCATCGGGCATGCACGGGCGTACGGCTGCGGGCTGCTGCTCACCCGGTAAGCGCCTGTGCCGAGATGGTCCCATCGCCAAGTGGCGCGTGAAGTGGACCAATCGGTGCTCCTCGCTCTTGCGAGGATGGCCCCTACCCACTCACCTCCGGGCAGGATGCCCGGCACTGCTCCTCGCACCGCGGGGGGATGGTCCACCCGCGATGGATGACCCGCGGTCCTGGTTCGACTGCTCCCAGCACCCGCGGGGATGATCCCATCGCCGACACCTATGCAGCGCGAATGGGCGGCTGCTCCCTGCACCTGCGGGGATGGTCCCTGGGTCGAGGTCAGCGGCGACTGGTCGATCATGTGCTCCCCGCACCCGTGGGGATGATCCCAACGCGCGCCAGGACTACCTCACCGACCCGATCTGCTCCCCGTGCCCGCGAGGATGATCCCGACACCTCGCGCCAGCGCGCGAGCCGGCCAAACTGCTCCCCGCACCCGCGGGGTGATCCCAAGGCCACCGCCCACGCGGCCCGCCGCAAGGCCTGCTCTCCGCACTCGCGGGGATGATCCCACTGGCGGCCACTCCGACGTGTGGATGCGCCGCTGCTCCCCGCACGCGGGGATGGCCCAGCTCGGACGTCCTGCCGAGCTGGGTGAGGGAGAGCTTCCCGTTGCTCGCGGGATGGTCCCCTGTCGACGCGTGCCGAGGTCCCCGTGCATATGTGCTCCCCGCACGCAGGGATGGTCCCAAGTATGGTGCGAGGCTTCCCTTTTCCTGGGAGTGTTCCCCGTACCCGCGGGGATGGTCGACGATGTGCTCCCTGCACCCGCGGGGATGATCCCAGCAACGGCTACAGCGACCAGCAGATCGACGACTGCTCCCTGCGCCCTCGGGGATGATCCCCTGTACGTACCGCTGTGGGAGCCTGCGGTCGGCTGCTCCCCGCGCCCGCGGGGATGATCCCGGGACTGCATAACCGCCGGACGCGTCGGTGCCGTGTTCCCCACCCCCGCGGGGGATGATCCCGAGCTGGGTTGGTTCACCGGCGGTGGCGCTGGCTGCTCCCCGCACCTGTGGGGATGGTCCCTGGGCCGAGATCGGGACGGCACTGGTGTGTCGTGCTCCCCGCACCCGCGGGGATGGTCCCTCGGGCCGCATGACGGCTTCGCCGCCGGACAGGCGCTCCCCGCACCTGAGGAAATGGTCCCGCGGCGAACACCCACACAGCACCGCCGTACCAATGCTCCCCGCTCCCGCGGGGATGGTCCCGCCATTGGCGAGGAGCGGATCAAGGCGTGGAACTGCTCCCCGCATCCGAGGGGTTGTCCCATCATGCTCGGCGCCGAGCGCAGCGTCCTGGGCTGCTCCCCGCCCGCGGGGATAGTCCCGATGCGTAGAAACCGAGGCCTCCGACGGCGGCCTGCCCCCTGCACCTGCACGGATGGCTCCATCTGGGCCGGTGATATCGGCGCCTACGAGCGCTACTTCCCGCACCTGCGGAGATGATCCCGACCAGGGTCTCTTCTACGGGCACGAGACCGTCTGCTCCCTGCGTCCGCGGGGATGGTCCCATGGAGCGTGTGGTGCTCCTCAGAGACCGCGAGGACGGTCCCGTGCGCCGGTTCAGAGAGCCGGACGGCACGGTGCGCTCCCCGCGCCAGCGGGAGTGGTCCGCCTCATAATCGGGGGCGTCGGCCTCGTTCTTGTGCTCCCTCCACCGAGGGGGATGGTCCCGGGGAGTCCGGCATTACCAAATTCGACGCGGGCTGCTCCCCGCGCAGGTGGAGATGGTCCCAGACGACGCCCGTGGTAGAGCGCCCACGGCATCCGCCCCCGCGCGCGGGGGGATGCTCCCTCCTCGCTGGAGCCGGTCGGATCCCATCCCAACTGGGCCCCGCGCCCGCAGGGATGGTCCCGCCCACATCGCGCACTGCCTCGTCGGACCAGGGTGCTCCCCGCACTCGCGGGGATGACCCCCTCGCCTTCGAGGGCTGGGCGTGTCGACGACGGCTGAAAAGTGGACCAGTAGCGGCGCTTGGGTTCGGAACTGGATCACAATTCACGCGTCGTCGGCATGAGCGCGCGCCGACCCCTGCTCCCCGCACCGACGGGGATGATCCCGTCTCACCGGTGTCGAACGGGCCGTTGTTCTGCTGCTCCCCGCACCGGCGGGGATGGTCCCCAGCTCCGCATGTCCGTCATGGCCCTGGCCAAGTGCTCCCCGAAACCGCGGGGATGGTCCCAACGGACCGCACGACCGCAGGTGGGCCGCCCAGTGCTCCCTGCACCCGCGGGGATGGTCCCGCTCCCGGCCGACGGTGTCACCGTGCCGATCGACTGCCCCCTCGCCCCCATGGGGATAGTCTCATCTTGACCTTGTCGACTTCGATCTCGAACAGCTACTCCCCGCACGCGCGGGGATGGTCCCATAGGCGACGCCGTCATGGCGCAAGGCCGCATCTGCTCCCCGCACCTGTGGAGATGGCCGCCGCTTGTAGCGGCCGAAGGGCACGTTGCCGACCTGTTCCTCGCACCCGCGGGGATGGTCCCCAGCCGGTTCCCGGCGGTGTCGCCCTGCAGGTCTGCTCCCTACACCCGCGGGGATGGTCCGCGACATGGACCGATGTCACGGCCGATGTGCGCTGCGCCCCGTACCCGCGGGGATGGTCCCACGAAGGTCGCGTTCGTGACGTCCATCGCGAACTGCTCCCCGCACACGCGGGGATGGCCCCCGGAATGCCGAGCGCAGCAGCTTCGTCAGCAGGTGCTCTCCGCACCCGCGGGGATGGCCCCGTCTACCAGCCCGGCATCGTCACGTACGCGGGGTGCTCCCCGCACCGGCGGGGATGGCCCCAGGACGATCTGCATCAGGTCCGTGGTCTCGGCGTGCTCCCCGCATCCGCAGGGATGGTCCCGACGCCGACACCTGGCTGAGCCTGTACAGGCACTGCTCCCCGCGCCCCCGGGGATGGTCCCACCAGTGGCGGCAAGGATTCACAGGCCCAAAACTGCTCCCCGCACCCGCGGGGATGGTCCCGGCATCTGGTACGCCAACCTGACCGTCGCCCCGTGCTCCCGCACCCGCGGGGATGGTCCCTGCGCGGCGATCTTCATCCAGAACCTGGACGCGTGCTCCCCGCACCCGCGGGGATGGTCCCTACGGAACCCAACATGGCACCCTGGCCAGCGACAACTGCCGTCCGCACCCGCGGGGATGGCCCCTGGGACGCGGTCAAAATCAGCCACACCGCCTTGTGCTCCCCGCACTCGGGGGGGATGGTCCCGCTGTGGACGCCGGTACGGGTGACAAGACGGTCTGGCTCCCGCGCCCGCGGGGATGGTCCCCCCTCAGCTCGCGTTGAAGACGGAGACGAGCGTGCTTCTCGCACCCGCGGGATGTCCCCAGGAGCGGGCAGAGAAGTTCGACCGGGCCGTGTGCTCCCTACGCCGGCGGGGATGGTCCCCCAGGGACGTTTTCGCCGACATAGTCCAGGGGGTACTCCCCGCACCCGCGGGGATGGTCCCTGGTTGAGCCACCACCGGTAAGTGGAGCCGTCCTGCTCCCCGCGCCGGCGGGGATGGTTCCTGGCCACCGTCCTCGACCTTGAAGGTCTGGCTCTGCTCCCCGCGGACGCGGGGATGGTCGCCACTAGGAGCGCGCAGCCATAGCGGTGGTCGTGGTGAGGCAGACCGGCGTGGGCAGGAAGACGTCGCGGCCAGCCACTTCTCCCTCTGCTGTCGCGCCGAAGACCGCTCCGCTGTCTTCGCCCTCGCTGAGGAACCCCATGGTGCACAGCCACTTCGAGAGCACCCCGTCCAGCTACGCGTCCGCGTGCGCGGCCAGCCCGTTGGCCGACTGCACGCCCAGCTCGAAACCACCGGAGCCTGCGAACAAATCAAGGACGTTGGGACGTAGTCGAGTTGCCTTGTTTATGGCGGACGCGGCGAAATAGATGGCCTTGTTGGTGGGCCCCTACCACAACCACTCTCCGTATTTCGCACCGTCAGTAATGCGCTGACCAGGGGCGATTGGCCGCCAGAAGTTATCCACAACGGGCGTCTCCCCGCGCTCGCGGAGATGGTCCCCGCTCAGCCCGGGCGAACGCGAAGATCCTCGACCCCGGGGGTGGTCCCCAGGCTCGCGGGGTTGATCCCATCCGCTGGACGCTCCACCGCCGCATCATCGAAGGGGTCCCCGCGCCGCAGGGCTGGCCCGCCATGGACGGGGTGTACTTCCGTACGCTGTTGTTGGCCCGCTGCCCGCGGGGTTGGTGCCAAGTCGTCCAACCTGGTGGCAGTGCGGACTTTGCTCCCCGCCCGCGGGGATGGTCCCATCAGCTTGATGCCGGTCCCGTTGAAGGTGGCCTGCTCCCTGCACCCGCGGGGATGGTCCCCGGGCATGGATGGGCTGACAAAGGGCAGCCCCTGCTCCCCGCGCCTGCGGGGATGGTCCCGGACCGGGCACTTCGTAGCCGTGGGCCTCCAGGCGCTCCCGGCGCCCGCAGGGATGGTCCCAGCACCCGCAGATCCCGCACCACGACACCCCCTGGTCCCCGCACCCGGTGAGATGGTCCCGAAACGACCCCGGCCAAAGCGACCGCGGCTGGGTGCCCCCACTTCCACGGCGATGGCTCCGTCAAGGTAGTCCTTCGGCCGGATGATGCCCACCTGCACCTCGCACCAGTGGGGGATAACCTCCAGTTGATGTTCAGGTCGACCGCATAGGCGGTCTGCCCCGCACCCGCGGGGATGGCCCCACCACACCTACCGGATCACTGCAGACAGCCTCCGCTGCTCCTCGCGCGCGGGGATGGTCCCTTGCCCATGAACTCGACGGTGCCCGTGGTGCCCTGCTCCCCGCCCCGCGAGGATGGTCCCTGGAGAGACTGCGCCTGCGTGCCCTCCGTGAGCTGCTCTCCGCGCCCGCGGGGATGGTCCCAGTTCGGCCATCTCATCGGCGACCGTGGTGCGCTGTTCCCCGCACCCACGGGGATGGTCCCGCCGGGGTGAACGGTCCGGCCTGGATGCTGGGCTGCTCTCCGCACCCGCGGGGACGGCTCCCATACGCCGCATCTATCGTGGGCGAGCGCCATCTGCTCCCTGTACCCGCGGGGATGGTCCCATGGCCGTCAAGCAGCCCAAAGGCCAGACGATCGGCCCCCGCATCCGCAGGGAGGGTCCCCACGTCCTGGCCGAACCTAGCCCACAGCACAAGTGCTCCCCGCATCCGCGAGGATGGTCCCCCGGCTAGCAGCGCGGTACCCGCGGTCGTCGCGTGCTCCCCGCACCGCGGGGATGGTCGCCCCCGCCCTCGTAGATCTCGTGGATCCCCGACGTGCTGTGTCGGCGACGGCTGAAAAGTGGACCAGTAGCGAACCCAAGTGTCGGACGTGGGTCACGATTCACGCGTCGCCGACAGTGCTGCTCCCCGCACCCGCAGGAATGGTCCCTCCGGTGCTGCCCAGGATCTGACCGAGACCGCCTGCTCCCCGCTACCAGCGGGGGTGGTCCCCAGCTGGACCAGATCGACGCGACACTCGGATTCTGCTCCCCGCACCTGCGGGTATGGTTCCTGCGGGTCGTCGTACTAGGCAGGCCGTCGTACTGCTCCCCGCAGCCGCGGGGATGACCCCGAGTTCGGCGCGGCGGCGATCGTGGACGCCATCTGCTCCTCGCGCCCGCGGGGATGGTCCCCCAAGGCGACGTTCGTGCGCCAGTGGGTCGCCAGCCCCGCACCCCCGGGGATGGTCCCGCCACGCTCGCAGGGAAGCTCACCTGGCTCGGGTGCTCCCCGCACCCGCGGGGATGGGCCCTGGCCGCTGCTGCTGGCCGCGTTCATCATCACCTGCTCCCCGCGCCCGCGGGGATGGTCCCGTGATCGGAAACGTGACGGGGAAGCTGAGGCCCTGCTCCCCTCGCCCGCGGGGGTGGTCCCGGCATCCATGTGGAGTACTGCAACTGGCCGGTCTGCTCCCCGCGCCCGCGGGGATGGGCCCCCGGTCGCCGCCCGGATCTCCCGCACCGTCGGCTGCTCCCCGTGCCCGCGGGGATGGTCCCAACCTCGACGTGCTCGAGAAGAAGCAGGAGCACTGTTCCCCGCACCCGCGGGGATGGTGCCTTGGAACGCTCGCGCTGTCCTGCTTCCCGCGCATGCGGGGATGGTGCCACGATCACCTCGTCACCCTCGCCGGTGGCGCTCTGCTCTCCGCGCCCGCGGGGATGGTCCCGTGCCCGTCGCACGGCCGAGCCGGTCGCGCACCTGCTCTCCGCACGCGCGGGGATGGTCCCGAGCTGCGTGTCGACGGCTCCGGCGACACCATCTGCTCCTTGCACCCGCGGGGATGGTCCCGCGCCCAACTTCTCCGCGCCGAACCAGCTCGTCTGCTCACCGCACCTGCGGGGATGATCCCGCCAACGGCGGTGTCTTCCAGGGCCCGGCGATCTACTCCCCGCACCCGCGGGGATGGTCCCACGACCATGCTGCTGTCGGCCATGGCTCCGGCCTGCTCCCCATGCCCGTGGGGATGGTCCCAGCATCGCCCCTAGCAGCGCCTCCTCCGCCCGCTGCTCCCCGCACCCGCGGGGATGGCCCCTGCGACGGCCACGCGTCCACCCGGGCGCCGGTCTGCTCCGCGCACCCGCGGGGATGATCCCTCCACGCACGACGACCAGGTGGACGCTACGAGCTGCTCCCCGCACTCGCGGGATGGTCCCCAGGCTTCGGTGTGGTCGTCGGTCACCACGAGCTGCTCCCCGCATCCGCGGGGATGGTCCCCCGGACGAACCGCTCGACCGTGGTCCGAGCATCTGCTCCCCGCACCCTCGGGGATGGTCCCCTGATGCTGCAGCACAAGACCGCCACTATCGGCTGCTCCCCGCACCCGCGGGGATGGTCCCCAGCCGCGGTAGATCCATTCCATGGTTCCGCCCTGCTCCCCGCGAACGCGGGGATGGTCCCCCCAGGAAGGAGGGGCTGCGGCTGGTCCATACCTGCTCCCAGCACCCGGGGATGGTCCCGTCGATGGCCGAGGTCACTCTCACGAACCTGACTGCTCCCCGCACCCGCGAGGATGGTCCCACCGGCCCGCTGACCTCGATCTCGGCGGTCTTCTGCTCCCCGGGCCCACGGGGATGGTCCCATCAGGTAGCGGCCCTGGTGATCGGTGATGACCTGCTCCCCGGAACCGCGGGGATGGTCCCAGAACCGCGGCCATGGCGGTGGCAATCGGGATCTGCTCCCCGCACCCGCGGGGATGGCCCCTGGCCCCCCACGGAAAAGGCGAAGGCGATCTACTGCTCCCCGCAGTTGCGGGGATGGTCCCGTGGGCTGACGGTGGCTCAGGGCAAGATGAGCCTGCTCTCCGCACCCGCGGGGATGGTCCCCAGGACTCCCCGGCCCGGCCCTCACTGCACCACTGCTCCCCGCACCCGCGGGGATGGCCCCCGCGTCGCCGGCCTCGTCATGCGTGACAACGACTGCTCCCCGCACCCGTGGGGATGGTCCCGGCAGGTCAGCTGTCCAGATCCCGTCGGTTGTGTGCTCCCCGCACCCGCGGGGATGGTCCCGGCAGGTCAGCTGTCCAGATCCCGTCGGTTGTGTGCTCCCCGCACCCGCGGGGATGGTCCCGGCTGCCACCGGTTGTTCCCGTGGTACTCACTGTGCTCCATGCACTCGCGGGGATGGTCCCGGCGGTGGGCTCGCGCTGCCGTGGCTGCGCGCTGCTCCCCGCACCTGTGGGGATGGTCCCAGCACTCCTCGCAAGGCGGTGTCCGACCGCTGCTGCGCCCCGCACCCGCTGGGATGATTCTCGACAATGCTCCCCTCCGCAAGTGGGACAACCTCACGGACACCCACTGCTGCCCGCACCCGCGGGGATGGTCCCAAGGCGGTCTCGGGCGCGCTCCACGGTCGTGAGTGGTCCCGCACCCGCGGGGATGGTCCCCGCTGATGAACATGCGCGAAATCAGCGTGGAGTGCTCCCCGCACCCGCGGGGATGGTCCCCGTGCCGAAACGGCGGCTCAAGCGGCTCGGTGTTGCTCCCGGCACCTGCAGGGATGATCCCATCGCGTGGAACCCGGTGATCGGCTGCGCGTACTGCTCCCCGCTCCGCGGGGATGATCCCGCATGGGACAAGCTCGACGCGTACCGGCCGGACTGCTCCCCGCACCCGCGGGGATGGTTCCGACAAGGAACTCAGCCTCAAGATCACCGTTGGGTGCTCCCCGCAGCCGCGGGGATGGTCCCCGCTCAACGTGGATCGCCATGGAAGGTGCCAACTGCTCCCCGCGCCCGCGGGGATGGTCCCTGGGTGGCGAACGGCACTCCGTGGACGCTCGCCTGCTCCCCGCGCCCGCGGGGGATGGTCCCGCGAACGACATCTCATCCATGTCGCCGCGTTCCTGCTCCCGCGCCCGCGGGGATGGCTGTCGGCGTCGGCTGAACTCGGACCCACATTGGGCCCAGAACTCACGCGCCGTCAGAGGGCAGCGTTCGGCCATGGTCGAGAATGGCCCCGTCATGCAACTTGTCGATGACGGCGCCGTTCTCTGCCCATTACCTTCCTCGTATAGCCCGGTTCGGGCTCGTGGCCTCCGGGGCCGGTATGGCTCTTTGCCCCTGTCCTTGATGATCCGGGGGGTGCTGTCGCCGGTCCCGGCGGCACCGGTTGATCGCTGATGGAAGCGTGTCCGCCGACAGGCAGGGCTGCGTAATGTGGCTGCCGATCTCCGGTGCCCGGGCGGGCCACCGGTCGTGACTCCGGGGAGGGAAAGCCCGGTGACCAGCAACAATTTCACGTCGATCGATGTGTTCTGCGCTCTGGGCGTGGGCAAGTCCACCCACCACGGCACGGCCCTGCTGCATGATGGCCGCATCACCTTCGACAAGCCGCTGCCCAACGGCGAGCCCCAGCTGCGGGAGCTGTTCACCCGCCTCAAGCGCAAGGGGAAGGTCCTTTCGCGTCGTCCATGCCGACGCCGATCAGCTTCTGCTCCCCGCACCCGCGGGGATGGTCCTGTCACGGTGCGCTTCGCTGAGGCGCCCCATCCGTGCTCCCCGCCCCCGCGGGGATGGTCCCGCGCCGTACCTTCAGGGCGCCATCATCATGGCGTCCTCCCCGAACCTGCGTAGAGATGGTCCCAACCAGATCGGCCTGCCGCTGACCATCACCATGTGCTCCCTGCACCCGCGGGGATGGTCCCACGATGGTTTGGTCGTCGGGCATGTGGAGGTAGTGCTCCCCGCACCCGCGGGGATGATCCCACCGGTTTCACGCAGGGATATTTGTGGCGCAAGTGCTCGCCGCACCCGCGGGGATGGTCCCTCGCCGCCCATGGCCAGGATCGGCACGTCGTCGTGCTCGCCGCACCTGCAGGGATGATCCCATCGCGTGGAACCCGGTGATCGGCTGCGCGTACTGCTCCCCGCTCCGCGGGGATGATCCCGCATGGGACAAGCTCGACGCGTACCGGCCGGACTGCTCCCCGCACCCGCGGGGATGATCCCGTCGTCGTCCCCGACCAGGCCCCGGTGTTGCCCTGCTCCCCGTACCCGCGGGGATAGCCCCCTGTTCGCCGTGCGGTGCACCAGCCCGTACGCGTGCTCCCCGTAGAACGGGTCTCCCCTGGCTTCAGCAGCTGTGGCTCATGGCCAGGACTTCCAGCGCGCGCCACGGTTCGTTCTCCGCCACGGTGCCGTCCTGCACCAGTTGGTCGATCGCGGCTCGTACTGCAACCGCGGTCTCCAACGGGATTTCCCGCACCCCGAACACTGTCTCCAGCGGGGCTGTGCCCTTGCGACTCGGGCCACGCGTGTCCGCGTCGAACCAGCCCTCGGCCAGCTCACCCGCATGCCGCTCAAACACAGTGAGGATCACACCGAGCGCGGTTGCGCTGTTGCCGATCTGTACGCGGCCCGGGAGGTCTCCACCGCATCGAGCACCGGCTCACACTGCTCAAGCCCGGCCACCCACCGCTCATCCGCAGTCGCCGTCGACCGGCCGGCATCGAAGGCCGCCTCGGCCCGCAGCAGCTCGTCGGGCAGGAACATGAACTGGACGCTGGCGAAGTCGAGGTTCGCCTCGCCGAGGGAGGCGACGTCGACCTTTCCAGCAGATCCAGCATCTTGTCGTCGAGGCCCGTGTACTGCCGCCACTCCACGTTCTCCAACTCGTCGTACAGCTCCTCCAGGTCGCCGGATCGTCCTGGCCCCGCGATGGCGTTGCAGGAGAGCTGGAGGGGCGATCAGCCGCTGGCAGGGCAGCGGTTCATCTATCCGATCTGCGACAGGCCAGCCTCGATCGCCGCGAGCGTGCGGTGATTGCCGGACAGCACCTAGCCAGGCAGGCCTCGATTCCACACGACGATACGAAGCCTGAACCCAGCACGCACCCAGCACGGGAGCGATCACCAGGGATGACAAGCGGTGCCCACAGGTCAGCACGAAACCAGCACCGGCACCGCCCCCGAGCGCCGCGAGGATGAGCGGAACCACACTTGACCTGGCACTTTGCGAAAACCGTGCAACTACGTTAAGCAGCGCCCCGAAAATTTGTGCAGCAGCCTCATGATCCCCGACCCTAACGGCCGGGTGTGACATCACGGTCGGTCACTCCCGTATCGGCCCGTCATGAACCGTCCCACACCGGTCCGTTATGCCCTTTTCATAACGAATCTCACGCGTCCCCGTAGGCCTCCCCGCCCAGTTCGAATCCGGCCGTCCCGGCGGTCACGTCGGCGAGCCAGGCCCGGAAGGCGTCCACGTCGGAGTCCGGCAGGCCGACCTCGATGGTGACCGCCTCGCCGTAGCGCACGTCGCGTACCTCGCGGCCCGTCGAGTGCAGGTCGTTCTGGACCTTGCCGGCTCGCTGGTGGTCGACGGTCACCGTGGCCAGCCTGAATCTGCGGCGGGTGAGGGTGCCGAGGGCGTCCAGGGCCTCGCCGACCGCGCCGCCGTAGGCCCTGATGAGTCCGCCCGCGCCGAGCTTGACGCCGCCGTAGTAGCGGGTGACGACGGCGACGACGTACCGCATGTCGCGGCGCAGCAGCATCTGCAGCATGGGGACGCCCGCGGTGCCGCCCGGTTCGCCGTCGTCGCTCGCCTTCTGGACGGAGGCATCGGCGCCGATGACATAGGCCCAGCAGTTGTGGGTGGCGTCCGCGTGCTCCTTGCGCACGGCGGCGATGAAGTCCTGGGCCTCCTGCTCGGTGGCCGCCGGCGCCAGGGCGCACAGGAAGCGGGAGCGGTTGACCTCGGTCTCGTGCACGCCCGCGTGGGCGACCGTGCGGTACTCGTCCTGCATCCGGTCAGCCTATGCGGCGCACGTGCGCTCGCCCGCCCCGGAGGGGTGCGCGGCCCGCCGGCTCAGTCCTGCTTGCCGCCGTCCTTCTTCTTGCCGTCCTTCTTGCCCCGCGGCACGAGCATGCTCGTCAGCAGTGCCGTGCCCGGGGCGAGTGCCTCCCAGGCGGTTCCGCGCCAGGCCAGTATCGCGATCGCCGAGGTCGGGAACTTCAGCCGCACCTCGTCCAGGGCGTCGTCGAGGCTGTCCCCGGCCAGTTCCAGGACGAGTTCCTCCAGGCCGGGGTTGTGCCCGACCAGGAGCAGCGTCTCGACCTCGCCGGACACCTCGTGCACGGCGGTCAGTAGGTCGGCCACGTCGGCGGCGTACAGCCGCGGGTCATGGCGTACCGGTGGCGGTGTGCCCCACTGGGCCGAGGCCAGTTCCCAGGTCTGCCGGGCGCGTACGGCGGTGGAGCACAGGGCCAGGTCCGGCAGGCAGTCGGCCTCGGCGAGGGCCCGGCCGGCGGCAGGCGCGTCCCGGCGGCCGCGTGGCGCGAGCGGGCGTTCATGGTCGGGGACCTTCTCTGGCCAGGCCGACTTGGCGTGCCGCAGCACCACCAGGCGACGCAGCGGGCCGACTCCCGCGCGCGCGATCACGCCGGGGATCCGAGGTCGCGGGTGAGATCGAGGCCGAGCAGCCGGTCCGCGTAGGCGTACGTCTCGAAGCGGGCACCCTCCGGCAGCTCGGGCTCCGTCTCCACCCAGGTGAGCACCCCGAGCACGGAGGGGATGTCCAAGTCGTCCTCCCAGGCGGTACGGAGGCGTGTGCGCGCCTCGTCGGGGATCGGCCGGGACGGCTGCTGTGCCCAGGCGGCGACCGCGCGGCGCCAGCGCGCGAGGGTTTCGCGGGCCTCGGTCAGGACGGCCGCGTCGAGCCGCAGGGGTGTGCTCCGGTGCCGGGAGAGCAGGGCCAGCCGCAGGGCGGCCGGGTCGGCGCCCCGCGTGGTGGCGGGTGCCTCCGAGTCGACGGCGGCGACGGCCACCCGGACGCCCTCGGGTGTCGCTCCGCCCTCCCCCACGACGTGCAGGACCTGGGCCTCGCCCAGTCCTGGACCGACATCCCGCCGGTCCTCAAAGGGCCGGATGCCGAGCGCGGCAGCCCCGGCCCGCAGCTCGGCCTGCCCCCGCTCACCGGTCAGCACCCCCCACACCGGGGTTCCGCCGAGTTCCAGGGCCCGCACCAGGAGGTCGGCCACCAGCAGCACCCGCAGGGCGCCGGTGTGGAAATCCGGCACATGGGCTTCGACCCGGGTCAGCCCCCGGCGGACCGGGGCGGCGTCGACGGACTCGCCGGTTCGGGCGTCGGTGATGCGCAGCACGGGCTGAGCGTAGGCGTGCGGACGGCCGCGCGCAGGCATCCGGCGCGAATTCCGCATCCCGCGGCTGGATTCCACCAGGTGCGTGACACGCACGCGCGCGTGCTGCTGCCCTCGCGCGGATGTGACGTACGCGCGCGTACAGAGCTCATCCCCACTCGGCCCCACCTTTCGCTCATGCGCGAGGCTCACTTGTCCGCGCACGGCGTTCGCGTCCGCCACGTGCGGCAGGAAGTCCCGCAGGCCGGGCTCCTCATCGACGATGACCACGGCGCAGGGCCCCTTCGGCGCGAGGGGCGACTGCTTGGGGGGGACCGGGGAATCGGGGAATCATCATGCACTCCTGGCCGTTGTCGGGCAGAAGGGCAAGTCCACGAGGTGCAGGGAGGCCGCGGTGTACGGCGACGAGGCAACGGTCCGCAAGATCCTCACCGAGTCCGGCGACACCTGGGCCGTGGTCGGCCTCTCGTCGAACCGGGGCCGTGCCGCCTACGGCGTCGCCCAGGTGCTGCAGCGCTTCGGCAAGCGCATCGTGCCCGTCCACCCCAAGGCGGAGACGGTGCACGGCGAGCAGGGGTACGCCTCCCTCGCCGACATCCCCTTCGACGTGGACGTCGTCGATGTCTTCGTCAACAGCCACCTCGCCGGACCGATCGCCGACGAGGCGGTCGCCAAGGGCGCCCGGGCCGTCTGGTTCCAGCTCGGCGTGATCGACGAGGCGGCGTACGACCGTACGCGGGCGGCGGGCCTCGACATGGTGATGGACCGTTGCCCCGCCATCGAGATACCGCTGCTCGGCTGATCCTGCTGGGTCGACACACTCCCACATGTGGCACCGGTCACACTGCGACCGCTCACGCATGGCCGCGTCCACTGCCCATTCCGTGGTCGGTTCCAGTGGTCACAGCGGTTTCCGCTGCCTTCACAGCCTCTGAAGCTCTGTCCAGGAAGCTCCCGGGCGTTGGTCAAAACTTCACCATGAGCCTTCTGCTCGACCCCTGGTGTTTCCTAATCTGCGACGTCGCATGGACTGAAAACATGTATTCATCTCGTGAGAGGTCGCTGAAAATATGGTGAGCGTCGAACAGACCTCCCTGAAGGACACCGGAGGCTCAACAGGCCTCCGGCGGGACGTCGGACTGATCGGTCTGATGTGGGCGTCCGTGGGTTCAATCATCGGCTCCGGCTGGCTGTTCGGCGCCAAGAACGCCGTCACCATGGCCGGTCCGGCGGCGATCATTTCGTGGATGATCGGCGCCGTCGCAATCGTCCTGCTCGCGCTCGTGCATGCCGAGCTCGGCGGCATGTTCCCGGTGGCGGGCGGCACGGCGCGTTATCCGCACTACGCGTTCGGCGGCCTGGCCGGCATGTCGTTCGGCTGGTTCGCCTGGCTGCAGGCGGCCACCGTGGCCCCGATCGAGGTCGAGGCCATGATCGGCTATGCCGGACACTGGGACTTCGCAAAGGGCTACCTGCACCACAGCCCCACGGACAGTACCCTGACGACCAGCGGCCTGATCGTCGCGATCGTCCTGATGGCCGTCTTCGTCGCGGTCAACTTCCTCGGCGTGAAGGTCCTCGCACACACCAACAGCGCGGCCACCTGGTGGAAGATCGCCGTCCCGCTCGCCACGATCTTCATCGTCGCGGTGGGCCACTTCCACCCGGGCAACTTCACTTCGGAGGGCTTCGCCCCGTTCGGCGCGAAGGGCGTGCTCAGCGCGATCAGCACCAGCGGCATCATCTTCGCCCTGCTGGGCTTCGAACAGGCGATCCAGCTGGCGGGCGAGAGCCGTGACCCCAAGCGCGACCTACCTCGCGCGACCCTGGGCTCGGTCGCGATCGGAGCGACCATCTACGTCCTGCTCCAGATCGTGTTCATCGCCGCACTGCCGCACAGCACGTTCGCGCACGGATGGGCCAAGCTCGACTTCCCGGGCATCGACGGCCCCTGGGCGGGCCTGACCACCCTGGTGGGCCTGGGTTGGCTGAGCGTCGTGCTGTACCTCGACGCCGTGGTCTCCCCCGCGGGCACCGGCCTGATCTACACGACCGCCACCTCCCGCGTCTCCTTCGGCCTCTCCAAGAACGGCTACGCGCCGAAGCTGTTCGAGAAGGTCGACGCCCGCGGTGTGCCGTGGTTCGGTCTGATCCTCTCCTTCGTGACCGGCATCATCTGCTTCCTGCCCTTCCCGAGTTGGCAGAAGCTGGTCGGCTTCATCACCTCGGCCAGCGTCCTGATGTACGCGGGCGCACCGCTGGCGTACGGCGTCTTCGCCGACAAGCTGCCGAACCACGAGCGCCCCTACCGTCTCCCCGGCGGCAAGGTGATCTCCCCGCTGGCCTTCGTGGTGGCCAACCTCATCATCTACTGGGCCACCTGGGACATCCTGTGGCGGCTCGGCGTGGCGATCATCCTCGGCTACGTGCTCCTCGGCGGTTACGCCGTCTACGCCAAGAACAAGGGCCTGCCGGACGCGCCCCGGCTGGACTTCAAGGCCGCCCAGTGGCTGCCGGTCTACCTGGTCGGCATGGGCGTGATCTCCTGGCAGGGCGGTTTCGGCGGCCAGGCCAACATCCCGCTGTGGTGGGACATCCTGATCGTCGCCGCCTTCTCCCTGGGCATCTACTACTGGGCCCGGGCCGTCGCCCTGCGCCCCGAGGCGATCCAGCGCAGCATCGACGAGGTCGTGGTCGTGGACGCGCCCACGCACTGACCCCCCTCACATTCCTCCTGGAATGCACGAGACGGCGGTGGGCCCCCGGTTCGGGGCCCACCGCCGTCTCTTCTTGCTCAGGTCAGCGACAGGTCACCGGTCGTAGACGAGGCGGAAATTCGGAGCAATGAACTTGTGGGCGTAGGCGGTGTGCTTCTCACCCGTGGCGGTGCATGTGTCGGTGCCGTGCGCGAGGCATGCGTACCGGCTCTGGGTCACCTTGTTGGTGGTGTAGGCGGAACGCCACTGCACCCTGCCCGACTTGTTCTTGGCGGCGCTGTAGCTCTCACTGGCGGTGACGCTGTAGGTCTTGGCCGCCGAGTAGCCGACGGCGGCGGAGACGGCCTTGACCGAGACGGAAAGCGTGCCGCTTACGGTCGTGGTGACGCTGGTCGACAGCGAACAGCCGACCGTACGCGTCGTACCCGACTTGCTGAAGACGTCGCAGGTCTTCCAGCCACCGTACGTACGGTAGCCCGCGCCGACATGGGTGACCTTCCACCGGTACACGACCGGGTTGTCCTTCGGTGTCACGGTGGAGGCGGTGGCGGTGCCGGTGGCCGCGACTCCGAGGCCGGTCGCGAGTGCGAGTGCAACAAGGGCACTGCCTGCTTTGTTCTTCATCATTGGTTCCCCGTTTGAAATCGAAATCACTGAACACCCGTGACACTAGCAGCGGTTGGGATCATGAATCCAATGCGAATAGGTATGGACGAAGGAAAGAAACGACCACCATCGAGAAAGGATCCGTTTTCCGCAGAATGCCTTTCCTCAAGTAATCCTCAAGAGGATTTGCAGCACAGGGAGTTCACGTGAACAGGTGATCAACCGCCATACTGCTCGGGTGACTTCCTCCCCCCACCCCAACTCCCCCTCCCCGCAGCGCTTTCCGGTGGTGATCGTGGGCGCCGGGCCGGCCGGTCTCACCATCGGGAACATCCTGCGGGCCGGGTCGGTCGACTGCCTGGTCCTGGAGACGGAGACACGCGAGTTCATCGAACAGCGGCCACGGGCCGGTGTGCTCGAGGAGTGGGCCGTGCGCGGACTCCAGGAACGGGGCCTCGCGGAGAACCTGCTGGAGCGGGCGCAGCTGCACACCCAGTGCGAGTTCCGCGTGGGGGGACAGCGGCACCGGTTCTCCTACACCGACCTGACGGGGCATCACCATTTCGTCTATCCGCAGCCTCTGCTGGTGACGGACCTGGTGCGCGAGTACGCCGATGTGCGCGGCGGCGCCATCCGCTTCGGCGTGCGGGACGTGCAGTTCCACGGCCTGGACACGGACCGCCCGGCGGTGTCGTACCTCGACCCCGAGACCGGTCGGCGCACGCTCGTGCACTGCGACTTCGTGGCGGGCTGCGACGGAGCACGCGGGGTGACCCGGACCGTGCTTCCGCAGCAGGCCCGGATCGCCCGGCACGACTACGGCATCGGCTGGCTGGCGCTGCTGGCCGAGGCGCCGCCGTCCAGTGACTGCGTGGTGTTCGGCATCCATCCGAACGGCTTCGCCGGGCACATGGCCCGCAGCCCCGAGGTCACCCGCTACTACCTGGAGTGCCCGCCCGGCGACGCCCCGGGCAACTGGCCGGAGGACCGCGTCTGGGCCGAACTGCAGGAGCGGCTCGGCGCCGCCGACCGGCCGCCGCTCACGGAGGGGCGGCTGATCGAGAAGCGCGTCCTCGACATGCACAACCACGTGGTCGAACCCATGGTGTTCGGCCGTCTCTTCCTGGCCGGGGACGCAGCCCATCTCACCGCGCCCATCGCGGCCAAAGGCATGAACCTGGCCCTCCACGACGCCTTCCTGCTCGGCGACGGGCTCGTCGCCCATCTCACCAAGGGCGACGCGCGCGGCCTCGACGGCTACTCGGCGGCCTGTCTCGGACGGGTGTGGGACTACCAGGAGTTCTCTCAGTGGCTGTCGGAGGTGTACCACGGCGCGTCATCGGGCGACGCCTACCGTGCAGGCACGACGCTGGCCCGGCTGCGCCGCCTCTTCGCATCCCCCGCTGCCGCGGCGGCGTTCGCGGAGCAGTACCTCGGCAGGAGCTCCGCGTCCTGAACGCCGTGATCCTCAGTCGTGCAGCGGCCGATCGCTGAGGCGGTGGTCCGCCACCTTCAACGCCTCGTCCACGAGCCGGCGCAGATGGCCGTCGCGAAGCGAGTAGATGACCCTGCGGCCCTCCTTGCGCGTGTTCACCAGACCCGCCAGCCGCAGCCGCGCCAGGTGCTGGCTGACCGCGGGCCGGGCCGCCCCGCCCGCCTCCGTGAGGGTCGTGACGTCGGCCTCGCCGCCGGTCAGGGCATGCAGCAGCGCGAGGCGGGTGCGGTCGCCCAGCAGGGCGAGGAGTTCGGCGGCGAGTGCGAACTGTTCCTCGCCCGGGATGCGCGGGTGCGCATCCTTCGCAGTTGATAGGTGCATGCGTGCGCTCATACGCACATAATGGTCCCGTGGGCGTCCCGCGTCCACCACCGCGCACCGGAAGGGGCCCCACGTGAGCGACCGGCACCACCATCACGACGGCGAGCACCACGACCACCACGGGCACCATGGGCACTCGCACCACCACCAACCCACCGGACTGAGGCACCGCCTCGGCCACCTCCTCACCCCCCACTCCCACGAGACCGCCGACAAGCTCGACTCCGCACTGGAGTCCTCGGCCCGCGGAACGCGTGCGCTGTGGGTATCGCTGGGCGTCCTCGGGGCCACGGCCGTGGTGCAGGCAGTGGTCGTGGTCCTGTCCGGTTCGGTGGCCCTGCTCGGCGACACGGTGCACAACGCCGCCGACGCGCTGACCGCCGTACCGCTCGGGATCGCCTTCGTGCTGGGCCGGCGGGCGGCCACGCGCCGCTTCACGTATGGCTACGGCCGGGCCGAGGACCTCGCCGGGATCGCGATCGTGCTGACGATCGCCGCCTCGGCGGCTTTCGCGGCCTGGGCGGCGGTGGACCGGCTGCTCGATCCGCGCCCCGTCGCGCACATACCGGCGGTGGCGGTGGCCGCTCTGGTCGGGTTCGCCGGAAATGAGTGGGTGGCCCGCCACCGGATCCGGGTGGGCCGGGAGATCGGTTCGGCCGCGCTGGTCGCCGACGGACTGCACGCCCGCACGGACGGGTTCACGTCACTGGCCGTGCTGCTGGGCGCCGGCGGCTCGGCGCTGGGGTGGCAACTCGCCGATCCGCTCGTGGGGTTGGCGATCACCGCGGCGATCGCGCTGGTGCTGCGGGACGCCGCCCGGGAGGTGTTCCGGCGGGTGATGGACGCCGTCGACCCCGAACTGGTGGACCGGGCCGAGCGGGCGCTGCGGGAGGTGCCGGGTGTGCGGGAGGTCGGTGAGCTGCGACTGCGCTGGATCGGTCACCGGCTGCGCGCCGAGGTGGCGGTGGTGGTCGACGGCGAGGCCACGGTACGTACGGCGCACGGCATCGCGGTCGAGGCCGAACACGCGCTGCTGCACGCCGTACCGAGACTGACGGCGGCCCTGGTGCACGCAGATCCGGCACCGATACCGGGGCAGGCGGACCCCCACCTGGCCTTGGCACATCACGCGACGCGCTAGGCGACCCCGGCAAAGTACGGTGCGGTTCCGGAGCGCCCTGAAGGGGCGCGGGGAACGGCGCGACCAGCCCCGACGAATGCCGCAGACGACAAACGGCAGGCCCCTGAAGGGGCGCGGCGTCGTCAGACGCCCAGTCCCTCCAGCACCACCGCCCCCGGCAGCTCCGCGAACGCCTTCCCCGGCACCAGCAGCTTCCCCCGCCGGCGCCCGCTACCGACCAGGACGTAGGAGAGATCGGCGACAGCCGAGTCCACGAGTACCGGCCAGCCGTCCGGGAGTCCGATCGGGGTGATGCCGCCGTACTCCATGCCGGTCTCCGCCGTCGCGGTGTCCATGGGCGCGAACGAGGCCTTGCGGGAGCCGAGTTGGCGGCGGACGACGCCGTTGACGTCGACCCGGGTGGTGGAGAGCACGAGGCATGCGGCGAGTGTCGTCTCGCCGCCGCGCTTGCCTGCCACCACCACGCAGTTCGCCGACTGCTCCAGCAGTTCCTGCCCGTAGTGCTCCACGAAGACGGCGGTGTCGGCCCACTGCGGGTCGGTGTCGACGTAGACGATCTGGTCTGCGGGGACGCTGCCGCTCCAGTGGCGTACGGCTTCGGCGACCGGGCGGGTCAGTTCGTCGAGGGCGTCGGGGGCAGGGATCGCGATGTCGAAGTGTCCGATGGGTGGGCGCATGGCCGCACGTTAACAGGACGTCCCGGGCCGCCTCAGCGCACGGGCGGGACGGAGACCGCCAGCACGAGCTCCATCGGCACATCGCCCTGGTTGCCGTAGCTGTGCGGGGCGTTGGCCTCGAAGGTGACGCTGGCGCCGGCCGGGACGCGGTACTCCGCGCCCTCCACCGTGAGGGTCAGCTCACCCGCCGTCACATGGGCGATCTCCACCGTGCCCGTGGGGTGCGGGTCGGAGGCGCTGCTGTCGCCCGGCATCAGCCGCCAGTCCCACATCTCCAGCGGGCCCGGCGCCTCGGTGCCGGCGAGCAGCCGGCTGTAACTTCCCGCGTCGGTGTGCCACAGCCGTACCACCTGATCGGCCGGGACCACGCGCACCTTCGGCCCCTGCTCATAGTCGAGCAGAGTGGTGACACTGACGCCGAGCGCGTCGCCGATCTTGACGACGGTGCCGATGCTCGGGTTGGTGCGGGCCTGCTCGATCTGGATGAGCATGCCGCGGCTGACCCCGGCGCGGGCGGCGAGCGCGTCCAGGGTGAAGCCCCGCTCGCCTCGCCAGCGCTTGACGTTGCGGGCCAGGGACTGGGTCAGCAGATCGAGGTCCGACACGTTCCGTCCAATATCCACATACCGAGGTCAATATTCTGGATGGCAGAGTTCATTGTACTGAACTACGGTGGTGTGCACCCGATCGTTCACCGAACTGTACTGCGAGGCGACCCGTGACAGCATTCTTCGCCCTGGCCACCAGCCTGCTCTGGGGCCTTGCCGACTTCGGCGGCGGACTGCTGACTCGGCGCACGCCGGCGCTCACGGTGGTCGTCGTCTCGCAGGGGATCGCCGCGGCCGTGCTGGGGGCGATCGTGCTGACCACGGGTGGCTTCAGCGAGGCGGGTCCCCGGCTGTGGTTCGCCTTCGCCGCCGGGCTGGTGGGCCCGGTCGCCCTGTTCTCCTTCTACAAGGCCCTCGCGCTGGGCCCGATGGGCGTCGTCTCCCCGCTCGCGACCCTGAGCGTGGCGGTCCCGGTGAGCGTGGGCCTCTTCCTCGGCGAACGTCCCGGCCTGACGCAGGTCGCGGGCATCGCGGTCGCGGTCACCGGCGTCGTTCTCGCCGGCGGACCGCAGCTGAAGGGCGCACCGGTGCAGCGTCAGGCCATCGTGCTCACCCTCGTCGCGGCCCTCGGCTTCGGCACGGTCTTCGCCCTGATCACCGAAGCGTCCACGACCGTGACCGGCCTCTTCCTCGCCCTCTTCGTCCAGCGCCTGACGAACGTGGCCGCGGGCGGCATCGCGCTCTACGCCTCCGTGAAGCGGGGTGGCGAGGCCCTCCCGCCCGGCGGCTTCCCCTGGGCGTCCCTCCCGGCCCTGGCCTTCGTCGGCCTCGCGGACGTCGCCGCGAACGGCACGTACTCGGTCGCCGCCCAGCACGGCCCCATCACCGTCGCCGCCGTCCTCGCCTCGCTCTACCCGGTGGTCACCGCACTCGCCGCGCGCGGCTTCCTCAGCGAGCGCCTCCGCGGCATCCAGGCCGCGGGCGCGGGCCTCGCGCTAGTGGGCACGCTGCTCCTGGCGACGGGCTAGGACTCAGGTTCCAGCTCGGCCAGCCTTGCCACCGCCTCCTCGTCCAGCTCCGAGAGGGCCCGCAGCTGGTCGGGCGTGATCCCGTCGGGAATCGGCACGGGCGCGGGCGTCCTCAGCGGCGGCTGCCAGCCTTCGGCGGCCGTCCACCGGCGTACGACGCGGGCGGGTGCCCCCGCCACCACGGCATGGTCGGGCACCTCACCCCGGACCACGGCCCCGGCGGCCACGACCACGTTCCGCCCGATCCGCGCACCCGGCAGGATCACCGCACCGGTGCCGATCCAGCAGCCCGGCCCGATCTCCACGGGCTCCATGCGCGGCCACTGCTTGCCGATGGGCTCGTGCGGATCGTCGTACGAGTGGTTCGTGGACGTCACATACACATACGGCCCGAAGTAGCAGTCGCTGCCGATGGTCACCGTGGTGTCGGCGATGACGTGGCTGCCGCGGCCCAGCACGACGCCGTCGCCGATGCGCAGGATCGGGTCGGGACCGAGGTCCAGGTCGGGCATCAGTCCCGCGGTGAGGGTGACCTGCTCGCCGACGATGCAGTGGGAGCCGATATGGATCCAGGCCTCGCCGAAGACGGTGCCGAGCGGGAAGGCGAGCCGGGTGGCTTCACCGATCGAGCCGAAGCGGAAGCGGCCGGGGCGCTGGGCCGTCACCGAGCCCGTGCGCTGCACCCAGGCCCAGCCCGCGTGGACGGCGCGCTGGGCGAGGCTTCGCCGCCAGGATGAGAACGTGTTCTTGCTCTTCGGCACGGAGTCACCGTACTCAGCGTGCGGGGCGCCGAGGCGGTGCGGAAGCTGTGATCTTCACCCCACCCGAGGGTGCGCGGATCACCCGTGACGGATGAGGCGAAGGCGCCTGGGCTGTGGTGCGATGGTGGGATGAGCTGGCGCAGCTTGGTGGATCCCTTCGACGTCGCCGGACGGCTGACGCGATATGCGCTGGAGACCGCCGGCCCGGTCGTCGACCGTCTGGTCCGCGCGGGTGCGACTGCCGTGGTGGACCGGCTCGACCTCGACGGCTTGGCGGGCCGTATCGACGTCGACCGGATCGCCGACCGGGTGGACGTGATGCGGGTCGTGCGCCGGGTCGACATCGACCTGATCGCGGACCGGGTCGACGTGGACCGTATCGCCGACCGCTTGGATGTGAACCGGGTGGCGGCCCGGGTGGATGCGGACGAGATCGCGGCCCGGCTGGACCTGGACCGGATCGCGGCACGCATCGACGTCGACCGGATCGCCGGCCGGCTCGATGTCGACGCCGTGATCGCCAGGGTCGACCTGGTCTCGCTCACCAGGGCGGTGCTGGAGGAGATCGACCTGGGTCGGATCGTCCGGGACACCAGCGGCGGGATGGCCGAGGAGACGGTGGACGCGCTGCGGCTGCGCAGCATGAGGGCGGACCGGATGGTGAACCGCGTCGCCGACCGGCTGCTGCACAGACCCGGCGTTGCTCCGGCACACTCCGACGGGCACGGGCAGCCACCGTGACACAGGGGGACCCGGGCTCCGGGAGCGACACCGCGGGAGTGGTGTCGCGGTGCCTCGCGGCGCTGGTCGACGTGATCGTGGTGGCGGGCATCGGGCTCGCCCTGCAGTTCGCGTACGGCGGTCTGAGGCTGCTCGTGGCCGGGCCGCCGTTCCGCATGCCCGACCTGTCCGCCTGGCAGACGGGGGTGCTCGGCTGGGCTGTCGCCGTGCTCTATCTGGGCGTGAGCTGGGCATCGACCGGTGGCACCCTCGGCGACTGGCTGCTGGGCCTGCGGGTCACCGGCCGCACCGGGCGGCTGCTCGGCATCCTCCGCGCGCTGCTGCGTGCCGTGCTGTGCATCGCTCTCCCCGTGGGCCTGCTCTGGATTCCCTTCAGCCGACGCCGCGCCTCGCTCCAGGACGTCGTGATGGCCAGCGCCGTGCGGTACCACCGGTTCTGACGAGCGGCCTGCACCGTGCGGTCGAACGAGGGTCCGCAGCTCGTGACGCGCGGCCCCGGCGCCCGACGCCAAGCGCTCATCACCTACCGTGCGTTCTGTGTCGACGACGAGGAGAGGGCGATGACGCACAAGGCGTTGATCACGGGTATCGGCGGTCGGGAACCGAAGATCGACGGGGAGGCCTTCGTGGCGCCCACGGCGTCCGTGATCGGGGACGTGACGCTCGAGGCGGGGGCGAGCGTCTGGTACGGGGCGGTGCTGCGGGGGGACGTCGAGCGGATCTCCGTCGGAGCTCAGGCCAATATCCAGGACAACTGCACGCTCCATGCCGACCCGGGGTTTCCCGTCAGCATCGGCGAGCGGGTGTCCGTGGGGCACAACGCGGTGGTGCACGGGGCGACCGTCGGGGACGACTGTTTGATCGGCATGGGGGCGACCGTGCTGAATGGGGCTGTGATCGGGGCCGGGTCGCTGGTGGCCGCGCAGGCTCTGGTGCCGCAGGGGATGCAGGTGCCGCCGGGGTCGTTGGTGGCGGGGGTGCCGGCGAAGGTGAAGCGGGAGCTTACGGAGGAGGAGCTTCAAGGGGTGACGCTGAACGGCACCTTGTATGCGGAGCTTGCCACATCACACAGGGAGATCCATCAGTCATAGGGCTGGTCGGTGGGAGCTTGTCGCCCCCCCGGCGGAGCCGCATGTCGAACACAGCCCCGCGCCCCTCAGGGGGCGCTCACCTCGACCTCTTCCTGACGCGCGCCCTGCGCCTTCTTGGCCTTGCGCCTGATGACCAGCATCGACGTGAGACCGATGAGCACCGCGGCCACCAGACCCAGATACGAGAACCTCTTCAGCCAGTCCTCGGCGACCACGCCCACGTAGTAGATGACCGCTGTCGTGCCGCCCGCCCAGCAGATGCCGCCGAGGACGTTGGCGGTCAGGAACTTCCAGTACGGCATGTGGAGGACGCCCGCGAGGGGGCCGGCGAAGATGCGCAGGAGGGCGATGAAGCGGCCGAAGAAGACGGCCCACATGCCCCACTTCTCGAAGGACTTCTCGGCGGTGGCGACATGGCCCTCGCTGAAGTGCCTCGGGAACTTCCTGCCCAGCCAGGCGAGCAGCGGGCGGCCGCCCTTGCGGCCGATGGCGTAGCCGATGGAGTCGCCGACCACGGCACCGGCCGTCGCGCACGCGCCGAGCACGATCGGGTTGACGGCGGAGTGCTGGGAGGAGAGCAGGGCGGCCGAGACCAGGACGATCTCGCCCGGCAGCGGGACGCCCAGGCTCTCCAGACCGATGACCAGTGCCACCACGGCGTAGACGGCTGCCGCGGGCACCGTGTCGAGCCACTCCTGGACGTGCAACGCCGGTCCCTCCCGATTCGTAACCCTTTGGTACATGTGTTCCCGGCGTGCGCCGCACGGGGGCGCACGCCGGGAAGCCTACCGGGTCAGCTCGTCGAGGCGCCGTCCCACAGATCGCACTGGTGTTCCTGATGGACAGTGGTGCTCAGGGTGTTTCCCCCCTTGGACGCGGTCTTCAGGGAGAGGACCACGCCCGGGCCGGCGGGCATCGGGGGCTGCCCCGCGGCCCGCGGCACACCGTCCCGTACGAAGGACCCCCAGTACTGGACCATCTCCCGCGACAACACCTTCTGCTCGGCGTTCAGCGGGCTCTCCAGGCCGAAGTGCTTGAAGAGGTACTGGACCTCGTTGACGTGCGTCGCGCCGAAGTCGAAGTCCGTGTGCAGGTTGCGCAGGGAGGCGAAGGGCGGGGAGGTGCGGTCGGCGAACTCGTACGAGTAGACCGGGCCGCGGGTGGCGAGCAGCCCGTCGAGCCGCAGCGCCGGGCAGCTGAACAGGACGTCGCCCAGTGCGGTGGCGTACGCGATGGTCGGCGTCGGGTACGCCGACAGCGGATAGCGCTGGAGCGCCGCCTCCCCGAAATCGTTCCGCATGACCCCCGGGTACTGCTCGGCGGTGAGCGGTGTGCCGTTCAGGTCGAAGCTGGAGAAGGCGAACAGCCGGCCCTCGTCCTTGTTCGAGCCGTTGATCACGGGCACCCGGGCCGCGGTTCCCCGCGCGACGGCCTGTTCGGGCTGTACGGGCAGGAACGCGCCCCCGACCACCGGGTTCCAGTCGAAGTCGCCCTGCGCCTCCAGGATGTCGCGGGCGGACTTGCCGCGCAGACAGGCCACGGTGGTGCAGCCGAGTTTCTTGGCGAAGTCGGCCCCCTGGGCCACCGCGTCCTGGTGCGTACGGGCGGTGCAGTCGTCGTAGGCGCCACTCTCGATGATGCCCGCGCGGAACAGGCCCCTGGCCGTCGGTGAGGCCAGCTGGGTGCAGACCGAGCGGCCGCCCGCCGACTCGCCCGCGATGGTGACGCGGCCCGGATCGCCGCCGAAGCGTCCGATGTCGGCCCGCACCCAGCGCAGCGCGGCCTGCTGGTCGAGCATGCCGAAGTTGCCGGAGACCCCGTCGTGCGTCTCGCCGTCGAGACCGGACGTGGCGAGGAAGCCCATCGCGCCGAGGCGGTAGTTGACGGTCACGACGACCGTTCCGGTCTGCCGCGCGAAGGTGTCGGGGACGACGTCCTGACCGGCGCCGGCGGTCAGTCCGCCCCCGTGGAACCAGACCAGGACCGGCCGCCGGGCGGAGCCTTCGGGGACGTACACATTGAGGTCGAGACAGTCCTCCGTGTACGACGGCTTGTCGTAGCCGGGGTCCCAACTCGCGTTCTGTACACACTTGTTGCCGAAGTCCGCGGCGGAACGCACTCCTTTCCAGGGTCGTACGGCGTGCGGCTCGCGCCAGCGGAGCTTCCCGACCGGCGGCTCGGCGTACGGAATGCCGAGGAACTGCCGTCCCTCGGCGGTGGTTTCGCCGCGCACCAGACCCGCTTCGGTGCGGATGACCGGATCGCCGCCCGACGGCGCGGCCTGCGCCGCCGGGACGGGTGTGACGAGGGCGGCCGCGAGGGCCGTCAGGCCGATCACGATGCGTCGTATCACGTGCCCACCTCCACGTTCGTACGCAACCGGAGATCACGCGAGGACGCACCGACCCATACCGTGCGTCGGCCGGTGCCAAGTACCCAATCGTGACGCTTCCGGTCCCATGAGGACAATGTGCGTGCGGTGACTTCCACGGCGATCCGCCGCCGTTCCCCCGCCCGCAGGGTCAGCCGCCGGTAGCCGCCCAACACCCGTACCGCCTGGTCGAGTCGGAGGTCCGGCGACGGTCCGACGTACACCTGCGGCACGTCGACGCCGTCCCGCCGGCCGGTGTTGCGGACGGTGAAGGAGACCTCGATGCCGTCTTTCGTGCGGCGGGCCCGCAGATCCTCGTACGAGAAGGAGGTGTACGACAGCCCGTGCCCGAAGGGGAACAGCGGCCGCACTCCTTCGGCGTCGTACCAGCGGTAGCCGACATGGATGCCTTCGGAGTACTCCTCGGTGCCGTCCACGCCCGGGTAGCGGCGCGGGTCGCCGGCGACCGGGTGGTGGTCGTCGTCGACCGGGAAGGACTGGGTGAGGCGGCCGCCGGGGTCGCACTCGCCGTACAGGACTGCGGCGGTGGCGGCCGCGCCCTCCTGGCCCGGGTAGTACATCTGGAGCACGGCGCCGGTGCGCCGCAGCCAGGGCATCGAGGTCGCGGACGAGGTGTTGAGGACGACCGTGGTGCGCGGGTTGGCCGCGGTGACGGCCTGGATCAGCTGCTGCTGGTGGCCGGGGAGGGCGATCGTGGTGCGGTCCAGGCCCTCGGTGGCGTCCTCGTAGGCGAACAGGACCACGTCCCGGGCGGCGCGCGCGGCCTTGACGGCCTCGGCGACGTCCTGTGCGCGCGTCGCGCCGGTGCTGCGCCGCAGCCGGAACAGCAGACCGTCGGCTCCTCCCTGCGCGGTGATCTTCAGCGTGTGGGCGCCCTTGGCGAGGCTGAGGGTCTTGCGGCGCACCGACAGTCCGTCGGGGGCGGCCGAGACCAGTCCGCCCGTGAAGAACTCGCCGTATCCGGAGGCCTGCGGGAACAGTTCGGTGCCGTCGAGGAGGACCTTGGGGCGGGCCGTGGGCGCGGACGAGAAGTGCAGGACGAAGGTCCACTCGTCGGCCTCGGGGACGGTGAGCGTCCCGTCGTAGGTCCACACCTTGCCGGCGTCGACCCCCTGGCCCTCACTGCCGAAGGCGGGGCTCAGCGCGGACGCCGGGATCGCCTTGCCGAACAGATCCTCACCGAGGGAGTAAGTGACCTTCCCCGCACGGGACTTGATGGCATCCATGGGGCTGTCGGCGTGGTCCGGCACGACGTGCGCGCTGCCGCCGCCGCTGACGAAGGGAAGGGTGCCGGTCGGGCCGATCACCGCGACGGTGCCGCCGCGGGCCAGGGGAAGGGTGTGGTGATCGTTGTGCAGGAGAGTCGCGCCGGCCTTGGCGACCTCCAGGGCGACGGCGGCACCCGCCGGTGCGTCACGGTCCGGGCGCGGTGGCGCGGTGCCGTCGAGGAGACCGAAGCGCTCCATGACGGTGAGGATGCGGCGTACGGAACGGTCGACAAGGCGCTCGGGCACGCTGCCGTTCTGCACGGCCGACTTGAGCGCCGTACCGAAGTGGGTGCCGTCGGGCATCTCCATGTCGAGGCCGGCGGCGATCGCGGCGACGGTGCTGTGCGCGGCGAACCAGTCGGTCATCACCCAGCCGTCGAAGCCCCAACGGTCGCGCAGGATGTCCGTGAGCAGGGTCTTGCTCTCGCAGGAGAACGTGCCGTTGACCTTGTTGTAGGCGCCCATCACGGCGCCGACTCCGGCGCCGACGGCCGCCTCGAAGCCGCGCAGTTCGATCTCGTGCATGGTCTGCTCGTCGATCCGCACGTCGATCGACATGCGGTCCTTCTCCTGGTTGTTCATCGCGTAGTGCTTGACGGTGGCGATGAGGCCCTCGCCCTGGATGCCCCCGATCTCGGCGGCGACCATGCCGGAGGCGAGCAGCGGGTCCTCGCTGAAGGTCTCGAAGTTGCGGCCCGCGTACGGGGTGCGGATCAGGTTGACCATCGGGGAGAGCAGGACGTCCTGGCCCAGGGCGCGGCCCTCACGTCCGATGACCTGTCCGTAGCGTCGGGCCAGGTCCGGGTCGAAGGCGGAGGCCAGCAGGACGGGGGCGGGCAGGGCGGTGGCGTGCCGGGTGACACGGACGCCGGCGGGGCCGTCGGCGAGGCGGAGGTGGGGGATGCCGAGGCGCTCGACCGGCGGGACATAGCCCGCCTGGCCGAGCGACTTCGCGTCGGTGGCGCCGTGCAGGAGGGAGATCTTCTCGTCGAGGGTGAGCTTGCCGATCAGACCTTCGACGCGGGCGCCGGCGCCCGCCTCTGGTCTGTCGAGTGCGTGCGCGGGGGGCGTGAGTCCGCTGGTGGCCGCCGTGGCGACGGCGATCGCGCCGCCCAGCAGACGCAGTGCGGATCTCCGGGAGACAGTGTCGGTCATGGGCCGTCACTCCTTCGGTGTGCGGGCACGACGTTGTGAACCGCAGGCACGCCCGGCGGCCCGGACTGCTTTCGGCATCTGAACGCAGTCTGCTTCAGGACCGACCTGACACCCCGTAGGGCACCGTGGGCGCGGCGGGAAAACTATGACCGCCAGTGACTCGTGTCAATAAAGCGAACAGGAAACACTCCGATGCCGACAAGAAACGAAGCTGGGGCCACCCCGGCGGGATGACCCCAGACAAGTTGCATGTCTCTGTATGCGCCTTGATCAGTGCAGGGCGCTCTCGAGCTGTTTGGCCCTGTCCGTGACGAAGGCGACCGTGCCCAGCACGTCGGCCGGTAGCGTGCGCACCCGGTCAAGGGGCGTCGGCGGCCCGGAGGGTTGGGTTTCGTCGTTGACCTGGGCGAACCGCTTCTCGTACTGCCCCTCGTAGGGCTCGCCCCCGGCCGTCCGCTCCGGGGCCCGGGAGCCGGGCGGCTTCGGTGCGCGACCGGGAGATTCCCGACCCGCGGGGCGACCACTGTCCTGCGATCCCTCCCGCTTCTGCGTGCGGTCGGTGTCGTCGGGGCCGACTTCAAGTGTCCACCGCTGCCCACCGGAACCGTCCCGTGCGGTGACGACGACCTCCGTCCGCCTGCCCGGGGCGACGAGCAGTCCCTTTCCGCCGCGCAGCAGGAGCTCCCCGCGGACCGTGAGGTCGTAGCGCACCTCGCCCGCGTGCGCCACGCAGTCGGCCAGGGTCACCGAGTTGTTGTCGGCGTCGGAGTCGAGGCACAGGGTGGGGTCGGTGTCGCTGCGCAGCAGACCGTCGTCCTGGTACGACCACTGCTGCGACCCGGCGGCGGAGCAGGCCGCCAGTACGGCCGCGGCACCGGGCCTGGGCCTGCCGCCCTCGACGTCGAGGCAGAGTCCGGCCTTCGGGTTGCGAAGCCTGCCGCGTCCGACCTCGACGGGCTGCCCCGCCGAGGCGGGCGACGCGGAGCCGCCCGACGAGGTGTCGCCCGCGGGGGGCGAGGGGTGCAGAGTGCTGCTGCTGGGCGCTCCCCAAGTGGCGCCGGAGTCGCGGACAGCGTTGTCGTCGGACCAGCCCTTGCTGACCAGAACCGTGGCGAGCAGGGCGAGCGTCGTCAGACCGACACCCACGACGACGGCCTTGGTGTGCTTGCGCGGCGAGTCGGGTCGGTGACGCCCGCCGCCGGGACGCGCGTTGCCGCGCCCGGGCGTGAGCGTCAGGTCTCCGCCGCGGCCGGGGCGGGAGTCGAGATAGCGCCGGGCGCCCCAGCCGAGCACGGTCTCCGCGAGCAGCACCTCCAGGCCTTCCTCGAAATGACTGAGCTGTTCGGCGGCGTGACGGCAGTACCGGCAGTTCATCAGATGCTGCTGGACATCCGGGAGCAGGGCACCGCCGCGGCGTATCGGGACGTCGAGGAGGCGGTTGTAGAAGCGGCATTCCTTGCCGGGTGCGAGTTCCCGGTGGGCGCGCACACAGCCCACTCGGAATTGCTCGCGCGCCTGCTCCAGTGCGGCCGAGGCGGTGGGTGCGTCCACCCCCAGCAGACCAGCCGGTACGGTTATGGGTTCGGCCTCGACCTCCGAGTGCCACAGCAGGCATTGCGAGGCCCCCGGAAGGGCCCGGAATGCCCGCTCGGCGATTTGCCGTCTTTCGGGCGTCGCGGACCGCGCTGCCCGCAGTCCGCGCCCGCCGGTCGTTTTGCGGAGTTCCGGCAGGAGAGCGGAAATACCGTCGTCCGCGGCCCACTCCTTGACGGTGTCCCGTACGGCCATGAGGAGTTGCGGCCGCAGGGCGCCGCCGCCCGGCCGGCCAAGTACCCGGTGGAACGCGGCGGCCGCGGCCATGGATGCCGGACTCTCCCCGGAGGCAAGGCAGATGACTGCGTAGTCGTACGTGGCCCGCCAGTGCCGCGCCAGCAGCAGCGCACCCGCACGGGCACTCGCGGCACCCGGGGCCAGCTGTGCGATGAGGTTGCGGTCGGACTCGGCGGGCCCCGATCCGGGACGCGGCGGGTACGGCGGTCGTGGGGGGTAGGGGGATTGCACTGAACCATTTCCTTCCAAGCCGCAGGACGGTAGGCGGATTTCGCGTCCATCGGAAAGCAGGCGCCTCTTTGGTGCATACCTATGTCGGGTCAGGTTCTGGGACCGCTACAGGGCCGTTCACTTTCGCACAATTGACTTACAGGAAACAAGGAGTTCGAGTGACGAAAGTTCAAAACACGGCAACTTCAAATAAGTTACCGGCGGTATCCGCACCGGCATGCGAAACAACCGCAGGGCGGCTGGCGAGTTGTGTGCACCCCGGGCGCTTGGTACACGAAACCTCCACTGCCGGGCCATCCCACAGCGGGATCCCACGTTTCTCTCTGGGGGCTCTCATCCACGTGCGCCAGCATCGGCCGCATGATCGTCCCCCACACCACTTCCACTCGCGCGGTCACCAAGGCCGTGATCCCTGCCGCCGGCCTCGGCACCCGTTTCCTGCCCGCGACCAAGGCGACCCCGAAGGAGATGCTGCCGGTCGTCGACAAGCCGGCCATCCAGTACGTCGTCGAGGAGGCCGCCGCGGCCGGGCTCGACGACGTCCTCATGGTCACCGGACGCCACAAGCGCGCCATCGAGGACCACTTCGACAACGCCTTCGAACTGGAGCAGGCCCTCGCCGTCAAGGGCGACGCGGTACGTCTGGACGCCGTGCGCGATCCCGCCCGCCTGGCCGACATCCACCACATCCGCCAGGGCGAGCCCCTCGGCCTCGGCCACGCCGTGCTGTGCGCCCGCCGCCATGTCGGCGACCTGCCCTTCGCCGTCCTGCTCGGCGACGACCTGATCGACCCCCGGGAGACCCTCCTCAGCCGCATGCTCGACGTCCGCGACCGGCACGCGGGCAGCGTCATCGCCCTCATGGAGGTACCACCGGAGCAGATCCACCTCTACGGCTGCGCCGCCGTCGAGGCGACCGGCGAGGACGGCGTGGTCCGCGTCACCGGCCTGGTCGAGAAGCCCTCCCCCCAGGACGCACCCAGCAGCTATGCGGTGATCGGCCGCTACGTCCTCGACCCGGCCGTCTTCGACACCCTGGAGCGCACCCCGCCCGGCCGCGGCGGCGAGATCCAGCTCACCGACGCCCTGCAGGAACTGGCCACGGGCGGCACGGTGCACGGCGTCGTCTTCGACGGTCTGCGCTACGACACCGGCGACAAGGCCGACTACCTGCGCACCGTGGTCCGCCTCGCCTGCGATCGCGACGATCTCGGCGCCGAATTCACCGCCTGGCTCAAGGAGTTCGTCGCGGGCCTGGAGGGCGGCACCGGCTCCGAGCGGCGGTGTCTCGCGGCCTGAAGACACCTTGAAGACACACAGAAGGCCCGGGGGGATTCACGCCCGGGCCCGGTGTGCAGCTGCTGCTCAGCCGTTGGGACGCAGCGTCCACACGACGGTCATCTCACCGGTGACGGCTCCGTCGGCGCGCCGGATCTCGATCGACACCGGGAACTCGGGGCGCTGCCCCGCGTCCAGCTCCGCGACGACGTCGGCGACCGGGCGACCGAGCGTCGCCGTGGCGGTGACAGCCCCCATCGCGAGCTTCTTGTATGCGATCTCGGCGCGCACGGCGAGCGGCACGGCCCGCGCGAGCTGTTCCCCGAACGCGGCCAGCACGATCGTCCCGCTCGCGGTCTCCCCGAGCGTGAACATCGCGCCGGCGTGCGGTCCACCGACATGGTTGTGGTATTCGCCCTGGTCCGGGAGGGCCACCACGGCCTTCTCCGGCGTGGTCTCCAGGAACTCGAGGTTCAGGGTCCGGGCCATCGGCACGGTGGCGGCGAGCATCTCGCCGATGGACATCTGGTCTGCACTCATGCCGGGAATGTTACCCACGAGTAGGCGCGAGTGGCCAGATCCGTGCGGTGTTCCAGAGATCACGAGCCGCGCTCGCGGGCGGTGGTGGAGAGCATGCCGAGTGCCCGGACGGTTCAGCCGATGCCGAACGCCCCGTCGGGAGGCTCGGGTGATGGCACGGCGTCCTCGTCCCGCACCGGGCGCGCCCCCGCGATGAAGTCGTGGATTCCGGGCCCGTACTCGACCCGTGCCGGGAAGGCGTCCGCTGCCGTGAGCCTGGTCAGGGCGGCCGTGTCGACGGGGTGGTGTGCGGCGACGAGTACGGCGTTCCCGAAGCGCCGCCCGCGCAGGACGGCCGGTTCGGCGATCAGCGCCAGCTCCTCGAACTGCGTGGCAAAGGTGGCGAGTTGGGAACGGAGGAAGGCGAAGGGCGCTGCGTCGGCGAGGTTGGCCAGGTAGACGCCTCGGTCGCGCAGCACCCGTGCGGCCTCGCGGGCGTAGGCGACGGAGGTGAGGTGTGCCGGGACGCGGGAGCCTCCGAAGACATCGGCGACGATCACGTCCGCCGAGTCCGAGGGGGCCGCCTCCAGCCAGGTGCGGGCGTCGGCGGTGTGCAGGGTGACGGCCGAGCCGACCGGGAGCGGCAGGTGTTCCACGACCAGTTCCAGCAGGGCGCGGTCCGCCTCGACGACGTCCTGTCGTGAGCCGGGCCGGGTCGCGTCCAGGTACCGGGGCAGGGTGAGCGCGCCCCCGCCGAGATGGAGCACGTCCAGCGGGCTGCCCGGTTCCGCCACGGTGTCCAGGACGTGCCCGAGCCGTCGCGCGTACTCGAACTCCAGGTGTGCCGGCTCGTCCAGGTCCACGTACGACTGCGGCGCCCCGTCGACCGTCAGCAGCCAGGCCCGCTTCCGGTCGACGTCGGGCATCAGCTTGGCGGTGCCGTGATCGACGTCTCGGGTCACGGGTATCGGCTCGTCCACGGGTCCATTGTGCCGGGAGCAGGGGCCGCGGGCGTGCGGTCCGGGCTCGTGGGGTCAGGTGCCCCAGACCTGCGCCACCCGTCTCGCGTGCTCCTTCGCCTGTTCGCGTCCCGCCCTTGCCGAGGCCGCTCGGACCGCAGGGTCCAGGGCGTTGCGCCCGATCGCGTCCTTCGCGGCCGCCGAGGGTGTCACCACCGCGACCCGGGCACCCTGCTCGGTGAGCCGACTGCCCTGGTCGGCCGCCGAGGCGAGGGGGCCACCGCCCGAGGCGATGGGGGCCAGGACGACGACGCGTTCGTATCCGCTCGCCAGGTGCGCGTTGGCCGGTGAGTACACGCCGCCGTCGGTCCAGCGACGGCCCTCGATGGGCCAGGTCGGCCAGACGCCCGGCACCGCGCAGCTCGCGGCGACGGCGTCCACCAAGGGCACGCCGCTGTCCTTGTCGAAGACCCGGAGCGTCCCGGTGGCCGTGTCCACGGCGGTGATCCGCAGGGGGCCGTCCGGCCAGCCGGGCGACACCAGCCGGCTCTCGATCGCTGCCCGGCGGGCCGCTTCGGAGGGCGTCCGCGCACGCAGCGCCATCCGGCCGAGTTTGCGGCCGTACGCCTCGGGTGTGCGTGAGGTGAGTGCGGCCCACACGAAGCGGGCGATCACACCGGAGCCCATGCGTGCGGGTATCTCGCCCTCGGGTTCGGCCAGTTGACGCTCGTACAGCTCCTGCGGTGTGCGCAGCCTCAGAAGCTGGGCCGCCACCGCCGACCCTGCCGACGTACCGAACACCACGTCGGCGTCCCCGAGATCGACGCCCGCCTCGGACAACCCGTACACCATCCCGGCCAACCATCCGATCCCGCCGACGCCCCCACCGCCGAGTACCAACGCCCTGCCCGCCATGGTCTCCCCCCGTCTCTCCACGACCCACGACTGCGTGTGCGATCAAGTCTTGCGCACGGCACTGACAACGGGGCCCGGACAGCCGGACGTGCGGCGCCACCCCCGAGGAGGCGGGTGCTGCGCAAACTGCGCCGACCAACGTCACGGTGCCCGCACCAACCGCGTGGCCCCCTCGCGGATCGCGGAGCCGAGCCGGCCCCGCAAGAACGACGCCCCCAGCACCGGACAACCAGGACACAGCGCCCACCCCGAAGAAGCAGGCGCCGCACAGGCTCAGCCGACCGACGTCACCCTCCTCGCGCCGACCGTGCGACCGCCCTCGCGGATCGCGAAGCCGAACCGGCCCACAAACACACCGCCCCCAGCCCCACCCCCGCCTCACCGCACCCAACAATCGCCATCCCCCAGCACCGACAACTCAGCACACGGCGCCCGCCCCCGAAGAAGCGAGCGCCGTGCAAGTTCAGCCGACCGACGTCACCGTCCCCGCACCGACCGTGCGACCGCCTTCGCGGATCGCGAAGCCGAGGCCCGGCTCCAGTGGCACGTCGCGGCCGAGTTCGACCGTCATGGTCACGGTGTCGCCGGGCCGGGCGAGGGCCGTCTCGCCGAGGTCCACGTCGCCGACCACGTCCGCGGTACGGATGTAGAACTGCGGCCGGTAGCCGCTCGACACCGGGGTCGAACGTCCGCCCTCGCGCGTCGACAGGACGTAGACGCGCGCGGAGAAGCGGCGGCTCGGCGCCACGCTGCCGGGCGCCGCCACCACGTGTCCGCGCCGGACCGCGTCCCGTGGGACGCCGCGCAGCAACAGCGCCACGTTGTCGCCGGCCTGCGCCTCCTCCATGGGCTTGCCGAAGGTCTCCAGGCCGGTGACGACGGTCTCCAGCCCGGCGCCGAGCACTTCGACCCGGTCGCCCACGTGGACCACACCGCGCTCGACCGCGCCCGTCACCACCGTCCCCCGGCCGGTGATGGTGAGGACGTTCTCGACGGGCATCAGGAACGGCGCGTCCAAGTACCGCTCGGGCATGGGCACATACGTGTCCACGGCGTCGAGCAGTGCCTCGACGGACGCCGTCCAGCGCGGGTCGCCCTCCAGGGCCTTCAGACCGGAGACCCGCACGACGGGCACGGCGTCGCCGCCGTAGCCGTGCGCGTTGAGCAGCTCGCGGACCTCCAGTTCGACGAGCTCCACCAGCTCCTCGTCGGCCGCGTCCGCCTTGTTCAGGGCCACCACCACGTGGTCGACGCCGACCTGCCGGGCGAGCAGCACGTGCTCGGCGGTCTGCGGCATGATCCCGTCGAGTGCGGAGACGACGAGGATCGCCCCGTCGAGCTGCGCGGCGCCGGTGACCATGTTCTTGACGTAGTCGGCGTGGCCCGGCATGTCCACGTGCGCGTAGTGGCGGGTGTCGGTCTCGTACTCGACGTGCGCGATGTTGATGGTGATGCCGCGCGCGGCCTCCTCCGGGGCGCGGTCGATGCGGTCGAACGGCACGAACGTGCCGGTGCCGCGCTCGGCCAGCACCTTGGTGATGGCGGCGGTCAGGGTGGTCTTGCCGTGGTCGACGTGGCCCATGGTGCCGATGTTCAGATGCGGTTTGGTGCGCACGTATGCCGTCTTGGGCATGGCGATACCTCGAAGCCTCTTCGTAGAGCGATGTGGAGAGATGGGGACCCCGAGGACTCGCCGACCCTCCCCCTGCGGGGTCCGCCGGACGATCCGGAGAGGGTCAGCTTCGGGCGCCGTCGACTGCGGCGACGAGTGTGGGAACGGCAGCCTTCGGGGCATCCGCGACTGCGGATGCTGCGAGGTGGAAGGCGTACCGGAACATGACGCCGATCATTGCCGACGCTTTGCCCGGCGTCGAATGATTTTTCAGGTCACGGGAGTTCGGACGCCGCTCCGGTTCAG
The DNA here is from genome assembly GCF_053598255.1 of Streptomyces sp. NPDC001157. Classification (NCBI taxonomy): domain Bacteria; kingdom Bacillati; phylum Actinomycetota; class Actinomycetes; order Kitasatosporales; family Streptomycetaceae; genus Streptomyces; species Streptomyces sp. NPDC001157. Next base: position 76,586 of record NZ_JBSFJW010000028.1, on the reverse strand, counting down.
GGCCCGATGTTCTTCAGTGCCTCCCGGACCGACAGCGGCGCGAACCGGCCGCGCTCCCGGGTCAGGAAGGCCTGTACGGCCTCCGGGTCGGTCTTGGCGTACTCGCGCAGGCACCAGCCGATGGCCTTGCGGATGAAGAAGTCGGGGTGCCCCGACTGGCGCAGGCAGTAGGCGAAGAGGCGTTCGGTGTCGGTGCGTTCCTTGTAGCGCAGCTGGTGCAGCAGGGCGGTGCGGGCGATCCACAGGTCGTCGTCCGCGATCCAGAGGTCCATGTCCGCCGTCAGCTTCGGGTCGGCCGCGACCAGGGCGCCCACGACGTGGGCGGCAAGGAGGTCGACGGTGTCCCACCAGGGGACCGTGGCGACGAGGTGCCGGGCCACCGGCAGGAACCCGGAGGTGCACACGCGCGCGTGGCGGCGCAGATAGTCGACGGCGAAGTAGTGGTACTCGCGCTCGGGCAACCGCCAGCAGCGCAGGGCGATCGCCGTGCAGTCTCCCTCTTCGGGGCGCGGCAGGCCCGCGACGACGGTACGGGACAGGGACCGGCGCACCGGTGTGGTGAGGCCCAGGAAGGGGGCCACGTCCTTCATGTACGCGCGCATGGACACGGCGCGCTCCGGGTCGGCCGCGGCGGCGTACGTGGCGCTGAGCCGCTCCAGCACGGTGTCGGCGAGTGTGCTGAACGGCACATGGGGTGTGACCTCACCTGTGACGCTCATGGGACGAACCATACGGCGATCACACACATTTGTCGGTTAGTGTCACCGGATGCTCGATGCCACCACCCGCTCTGGGGGCACCGCCGCGGTCTCTCCCCGGGCCGCCGCCACGGAACTCGCCGTCGCCGTACCCGTACCACCGCCGAGCCTGGGCGCGCGCTGCACCCGTGTGCTGCTCTCGCCGTGGTCGCGGCTGTCCCTGCTCGTCGTCCTGCTCGCGAGCGCCGCCGGTGCCATGCTGCTCTTCCAGCCGCAGCGGATGCTGGCGCACGGCTGGCCGCCGCAGCTCGGCGGGGCCGCGGCGGCCATGGTGTTCGCGGGAGCGTACGGGCTGTGCACCGTGGCGTTCGTGCCGCGGCCGCTGCTGAACCTCGGGGCGGGCGCGCTCTTCGGCTCCCAGCTGGGCACCGGGACGGCCCTTGCGGGCACCGTGCTCGGCGCCGGCATCGCCTTCGGACTGGGCCGGATGCTGGGGCAGGACGCGCTGCGCCCGCTGCTGCGGGGCCGGCTGCTGAAGGCGGCGGACGGGCAACTCAGCCGGCACGCGTTCCGTTCCATGATGGCGGCACGGCTCTTCCCGGGGGTGCCGTTCTGGGCTGCGAACTACTGCGCCGCCGTCTCCCGCATGGGCTGGCTGCCGTTCGTGCTCGCGACGGCGCTCGGCTCGGTGCCGAACACCGCCGCGTACGCCGTCGCCGGCGCCCGCGCCTCCGCGCCGACGTCCCCCGCCTTCCTGATCGCCATGGCCTGTATCGCCGTACCGGCTCTGGTGGGCGCGGTGGTGGCCTGGCGCAAGCGGCATCAGCTGCGCGGTCGCTGACGGCCGGCTACACGCCTTCCAGGATCATCGCGTTGGCCAGTCCGCCCGCCTCGCACATGGTCTGCAGGGCGTAGCGGGCGCCACGCGCGCGCATGGCGTGCACGAGGGTGGTCGTCAGACGGGTGCCACTGGCCCCGAGCGGGTGGCCGATCGCGATCGCACCGCCGTGCACGTTGACCTTGGCGAGGTCGGCGCCGGTCTCCTGCTGCCAGGCCAGGACGACACTGGAGAACGCCTCGTTGACCTCGAAGAGGTCGATGTCGTCGAGGGTCAGGCCTGCCCTGCGCAGCACCTTCTCGGTCGCCGGTATGACGCCCGTGAGCATCAGCAGCGGGTCGGAGCCGGTGACGGCGAAGCTGTGCAGCCGGGCGAGCGGGCGCAGACCCAGGCGGGCCGCGGTCTCGCTTGAGGTGATCAGCACGGCGGAGGCGCCGTCGTTGATGGGACTGGCGTTGCCCGCGGTGACGTTCCACTCGATCTGCGGGTAGCGCTCGGCGAAGGCCGGGTCGTGGTAGGCGGGCCGCAGGCCGGCGAGGATCTCGGTGGTGCTGTCCGGCCGTACGCACTCGTCGCGCGTGACGCCCTCCAGGGGCGCGACCTCGGTGTCGAAGAGCCCCTTGGCCCAGGACTCGGCGGCCTTGTGGTGCGAGGAGACCGCGAAGGCGTCCATCCGGTCGCGGGTGATCGACCACTTCGCGGCGATGAGCTCGGCGCTGATGCCCTGGGGGACCAGACCCTCCGGGTAGCGCTCGGCGACGCCGGGGCCGAAGGGGTCCTTGCCGGGTGGCACGTTCGACCACATCGGCACTCGGCTCATCGACTCCACACCGCAGGCGACGACGAGGTCGTACGCCCCCGACATCACGCCCTGGGCCGCGAAGTGCACGGCCTGCTGGGAGGAACCGCACTGGCGGTCCACCGTGGTCGCCGGGACGGTGTCCGGGAAGCCCGCCGACAGCACGGCGTAGCGGGTGGTGTTCATGGCCTGCTCGCCGACCTGGTCGACGGTGCCGCCGATGACGTCGTCGATCAGCGCCGGGTCGACGCCGGAGCGGTCGACGAGGGTGCGCAGGGCGTGGGCGAGAAGTTCGACGGGGTGGACGTGGGAGAGGGCGCCGCCCGGCTTGCCCTTGCCGATCGGGGTGCGTACGGCTTCGACGATGACTGCGTCACGCATGTGCGTGCCTCCACGGCGGATCAGCGGGAACTACTAGTGAGTAGGAAATCCAAACTCACCATAACTCTGAAGGTTGGAAAAACAAACCCTCCCCTAGACTGGGCGTCATGGCCGCCACCAAAGACCCGCGCCCCTGTTCCATCGCCGACGCCCTGGCGCTCGTGGGCGAGAAGTACTCCCTGCTCGTCCTGCGGGAGGTGTGCCTGGGCAACGGGCGCTTCGACCAGCTGGTGCGCAACATCGGCGCCCCGCGTGACGTCCTGGCCGCCCGCCTGCGCCGCCTGGTGGACGCCGGGATCCTGACGAAGCGCGCCTACAGTGAGCGGCCGCAGCGCTTCGAGTACCGGCCCACCCCGGCGGGCCTCGAACTGGAGCCGGTCCTGATGACCCTCAAGGAGTGGGGCGACCGCCACCTCCGGGGCGGGGTCGACCTCCCCATGGTGGTCGAGCACATCTGCGGCAACGAACTGGTCCCGGTCGTCACCTGCCAGGCCTGCGGCAAGCCGGTGCACCACGAGGACCTCGCCGCCCACCCGCAGGTCGAGGGGTGGACGGTGGCGGGGCCGACGGCGGCCTAGGCCCCGCGGGCAAGGTGCGGCTCAGGACGGGGCGAGGGCCTCGTTCCACTCCTGGATGCGCCAAGACTTCACCACTCCGTGCAGCACGAACGGGTCGCCGGCGACAAAGTCCTCGGCCGCCGCGCGGGTGGTGAAGACGGCCATCGAACCCTCTTCCTGGGGGTTCGCGAACGGGCCGATCATCAGCAGCTCACCGCGCTCGACGTACTCCTGGTAACGGGCGGCGTGCGCGGCGAAGTGGGCGGGCGCCTTCGCGGCCAGGTCGTCGGCCGACTCGTAGAACACGACGTATTTCATCGGGCCTCCCGGTGCTCTGGGCCCAGCCGATGCGTCCAGGCTACCCACCGTCGCGATCAGGGCGCACCCGGTCAGTTCGCCCGGTACACGTCCAACCGCCCGCACATCCCGAACTTCCCATGCTCCGAAGGCAGTTCCGCCCGTACGACGGCCTCCGCGAGATGGCCGACGTCGCCCTTCTCCAAGCGGTCGAGCTGCTCCCCCGTGGCTGCGGCGGCCGCTTCCGCGCCCCGTCGCCAGCGCTCGCGCCACTCGGCGAGCCGGGGGCGTACCAGTGCTGCGGCGGCGCGGTGGAAGGCGGCCAGCGCCTCGGGGCCGTCCGCGTCGCGCAGAGCCCGGTAGCCCTCCAGGGCGAGGTCGCGGCGGGTGCGGGCGAACCGCTCCTGCTCCTCCTCCGGCACCTCCGTCGGAATCCTGGTGGCAGCGGCGTACGTCTCCGCGTCGGTCAGGTACGGCGGCGGCAGTGTCAGGACCGCGTCGCCGGCCTCCGGCAGGCCGCTGTTCTGCATCAGCACCGTGATGCGCAGGTCGTCCTCGTTGACCAGGCGGTGGATGGTGCCCGGCGTGAACCAGGCGACCGTACCGGGTACGAGGGGCGTGACCTCGTACCCGGACGTCGTGAGGGTCTGCACCGCACCCCGGCCGCCGGTGACGACATACGCCTCCGAACAGCTCAGGTGCATATGGGGAGTTCCGCCGCAGACGCCGTCCACGGCCGGCCAGTCGTAGACGGACAGATGCGAGACGGCGACTGAGCCCGGCAGTCCCGTGAACTCCCCTGTGCTCACCACGGATGCGCCTCCAGGTACTTGGTGATCTCCTCCCGCTCCCAGGAACCTTCGGCCACCACGATCCGGTAGCGGCGGGTGAGGGTGTCGCCGGGGGCGAGTTCCAGTTCGTCGTAGAACGCCCAGGAGGGGGCGACGGCGGCGAACGGCTCGTTGCGTACGAACCAGTGGGCGGGGTGGGTGCCCCGCTCACCCAGGTGGTCGTTCTCGGGGGCGTGCTCGAAGACGAGGGTCGCGTGGCCGTCGCTGCCGTCGTGTTCGCCGGAGAAGGCGAGCCAGGGCGACTGCTCGCCCATCAGACCAGGACCCTCGGCATCGGCGCCGATGATCCGGCCGTCGCGGAAGGCGCGCGGGCCGCGCCAGAACAGACCGGTGTAGCCCGCCAGTTCACGCCCCGCGGTGGTCGGACTGCCGAAGCGCAGCGGCTCGTCGCGGCGGTTGGTGACGGCGCTGGCCCAGGTCAGCGCCCAGGAGCCGGACTCCGCGTCGACGTCGTGGATCTCGATACGACGCTCCTCGTCGGCCCACAGCTCCCCGCTGTACGGGTGCCAGGTCAGCCGTTCGGCGATGACCGCGCGGTCGTCGTGAACCGCCACCTCGTCGAAGGCGACGTGCGCCATCGAGCCGACGCGCTCGGGCAGTTCGAGGTAGCCCTCGCCGTGGACGTAGGAGTTGCCGCCCCACAGATTCGCGCCCGACAGGTGCGAGGCCGTCAGTTGCAGGCCCTTGTGCCAGCGGTGGTCGTTGGGGCGGTAGTCGGTGACGACCTCGCCCGCCAGGGTGCGCAGCGGGTGGATGTACGGCTTCGGGGACTCCCAGGCCGCCTCGGGGGCGTAGACGTAGCTCAACAGCTCGACGCCGCCGGTCCGTTCGGTGATCGTGATGCGGTCGCCGAGGGCGTGCACGACACGCAGCCCGGTCATGCGGACGCCTCCTGGGCCGCCACGGGAGCGACGGGTGCCCAGCCGGGCGCTCCTCCGTGCATCGCCGTGTGGAACGGGTCGCCGGGGCCGATCTCGCCGGCCCTGACCGTGGTGTCCGTGAAGGCCGCCTTGTAGATCGCGGCGATCAGCTCCAGGCTGGTGCGCCCGTCGGCCCCGCTGCTGCGTGGACGCTCCCCCGCGCGCATGCTCGCCACCAGCTCCCGCAGCTGCTCCAGGTGCGAGCTGGGCACGTCCGCGCCGAAGTCCTGCCAGGCCGCGGCCTCGTCACCGGACACGCCGGGGGCCGGGGTGATGCGCCAGTTCGCGTTGGAGTGGCCGTAGAGGTGGGTGAGCTCGACCGTGGCGCGCTCGCAGTCGATGCGGATGCGGCTGACCTCGTCGGGGCTCAGCACGCTGTTGACGACCGTCGCCATCGCCCCGTTCTCGAAGCGGATCAGCGCGGTGGAGACGTCCTCGGTCTCCACGTCGTGCACCAGGCGCCCGGCCATGGCGCGCACCTCGCGCCACGGGCCGAGCAGGTCCAGCAGAAGGTCCATCTGGTGGATGCCGTGGCCCATGGCGGGGCCGCCTCCCTCGGTCGCCCAGCGGCCGCGCCAGGGCACGGCGTAGTAGGCGGTGTCGCGGTACCAGGTGGTCTGGCAGTGCGCGACCAGCGGCCGGCCCATGGCCTGCTCGGCGAGCAGGCGCCGTACATGCCGGGAAGCGGAGCCGAAGCGGTGCTGGAAGACGATCGACGCGTACGGACCGCCGTCCTTGCCCTCCTCGGCCTGCACCGCGTCGTAGTCGGCGAGCGTCGGCACCGGCGGCTTCTCGCACCACACCCACGCCCCGGCGCGCAGGGCAGCGATCGTCTGCTCGCGGTGCAGCGTCGGCGGGGTGCAGATGCTCACCAGATCGGGGCGCTGCTCGCGCAGCATCTGATCCAGGTCGGTGTACGCGTGCGGGATCCCGGTCGTCCGGCAGAACTCCTCGACCGCGGTGGCATCGATGTCGACGGCGGCGACGACCTCCGTCTCGCCCTCCTCGGCGAGCCTCGCCAGCGCGGGCAGGTGCGAGCCCCGCCCGATGGCGCCGGTGCCGATGACGGCGGCCCGGATGCGCCGGCCGGCGAGCGGAGCGGCGGGGGCCGGGGACGTCCCGGGGTGGGTCTCGGACGTGGACATGGACCTGATCAGCACTCCTCCGGGAACGACGAGCTACGGGAGGAGCAGCGTCAGCAAGCGCTTTCTCCTCCCAGAAACGTAAGCTCCGTCCCCGCACCTGGTCAACCACCCGAAACCCAAGGCCGCCGACTGCCCCCGAAACCCCTGTGCCGGGTCTGTCGGCCCCGGACGTTAGGCTGCGCTGCACACCCGTGATCACGACGCCCGCCGGCTCGACGTCCCGTCGCGCCTGCCACGATCAGCACTTGGACGCCGTACATCCATGTCTTGGTTTGAATCCCTCGTCCTCGGACTCGTCCAGGGGCTGACCGAGTTCCTCCCCGTCTCCTCCAGCGCGCATCTGCGGCTGACCGCCGCCTTCTCGGGCTGGAAGGACCCCGGCGCGGCCTTCACGGCGATCACGCAGATCGGCACGGAGGCCGCCGTGCTGATCTACTTCCGCCGGGACATCGGGCGGATCATCTCGGCGTGGGCCCGCTCGCTGGTGAACAGGCAGATGCGCAGGGACCACGACGCGCAGATGGGCTGGCTGGTGATCGTCGGTTCGATACCGATCGGCGTGCTCGGGCTGCTGTTCAAGGACCAGATCGAGGGTCCGTTCCGCGATCTGCGGATCACCGCGACGATGCTGATCGTCATCGGCGTGGTGATCGGCATCGCCGACCGGCTGGCGGCGCGCGACGAGACGGGCGGCCGGCACCGGGCGCCCAAGCAGCGCAAGACCCTTGAGAACCTGGGCGTGAAGGACGGTCTCGTCTACGGCCTGTGCCAGTCGGCGGCCCTGATCCCCGGCGTCTCCCGCTCCGGCGCCACCATCAGCGGCGGCCTGTTCATGGGCTACAAGCGCGAGGCCGCGGCCCGCTACTCGTTCCTCCTCGCCATTCCCGCGGTGCTGGCGTCCGGCCTGTTCGAGACCAAGGACGCGCTGGAGAGCGGCCATGTCTCCTGGGGTCCGACGCTGTTCGCGACGGTGATCGCCTTCGCGTCCGGGTACGCCGTCATCGCCTGGTTCATGAAGTTCATCTCGACCAAGAGCTTCATGCCCTTCGTCTGGTACCGCATCGCGCTGGGCATCGTCATCATCGCCCTGGTCACGGCGGGCGCACTGAGCCCGCATGCGGCGGAGTCGGCGGGCTGACCAGGGGCGGGCGCCCGGGCGGAAGTGCGGACCTCAACGCTCCGCCGCGCCATGGAACTTGAGGCTCCGGGCGGCCGGGCGAAAATCCGTGACCAATGACATACGGCATGGGTAGCCGTCCGGTAGCGCAGTGTCAGTGCTTGCCCCTAGGCTTGAGCGCATGTCCCCCCATTCCTTAACCCCTGGTTCCGTGCGTTCCGCCGCCGAGGTCAACGAGCAGATCCGTGCGCTGTGGATGCGCGCGGGCGGTTCTCTGTCGGCTCAGGAGCGCGCGGAGTACGAGCTGTTGGTGGTCGAGTGGGCGGCGGCGATCCAGAGCAGTGTCATCGAGGCGGCCTGAAGCGGAGACGTCAGCCGACGTCGTCCATGAAGTCCAGCATCCGGCGGTTCACCTCGTCCGCATGGTCGATCTGCGGTCCGTGACCGGTGCTTGAGACGATCTCGGCCCGGGCGCCCGGCACCAGGCGCGGCACCCGCTCCACCTGCCGCCGCGGGTGCACCAGAAGGCTTCGTCTGCCGAGCACCAGATAGAGCGGTGTGCGTACCGTGGACAACTCGGCGTCGGACAGCGGCAGTGGAGCCGGGCGCCGGACACGATAGGCGCGGACGCCCAGCCTCACCATCGAGCGCAGTTCCGGCACGATCAGGACCGGCTGTTCGAGCCAGCGGGCAAGACGCGGGCGCAGGGCCTTGGGCGCGAAGGTCGCGAACAGGCTCACGAAGATCCAGACGAAGAAGCGCAGCCCGACCTTCTCCAGACCACCGGGGTCGAGCAGCGTGACCGAGGCGAGGCGATCGGGCCTGCGGTGCGCCTGGTTCAGGGCGAGCCAGCCGCCGTACGAGGAGCCCACGAGGTGGACGCGGTCGAGGCCGAGTTCGGCGAGCGTCTCGTCGAGCCACTGGGCGGCGCGTTCCGGCTGGTGGATGGGCTCGCGCTGCACACTGCGGCCCGGGTCGCCGGGGGTGTCGATCGCATAGACGGGCCGTTCGGCGCTGAGCGCGGGGGTGTTCGGGTACCACATCGCGGAGCAGCTGCCGGCGCCGTGCACCAGGACGACCGGCGTGCGGGACTCGGCGGCCGGGTCGGCGGGGCCGTACCGATAGACGTGCGTCGTACCGAAGTCGGTCTCCACGTCCGTCTCCGCGACCGCCCGCGCGCCCATGGCATAGAGGGCGTCGCACGCGGCGAAGTAGCGGTCGCGCAGCACGTCGTTGACGTACCGCCCGACATCGGGACGGGCACGGCCGCGGGTCGTGGTCTCGGGCACGGATGGCCACCTCCAGAAGCGATCCCCTGTTCGTGATACGACCGTACCATTTATTTGGTACGGCTGTACCATGACGGGGTGGAGGTGGCCCGGCCGGCGGGCCGCTCAGCCGGACGAGGGCGAGGCACGCCATGCCGAAGCGCGTGGACCACGCACAACGACGCACCGAGATCGCCCAGGCGCTCATCCGGGTCGCCGGGCGACGCGGGCTGCATGCCGTGGGGATGCGCGATGTGGCCGCCGAGGCCGACGTGTCGCTGCGGCTGGTCCAGTACTACTTCGAGACCAAGGAGAAGCTGCTGCTCTTCGGCCTGCAGCAGCTGGTGGAGAGATTCGGGGAGCGGGTCGCCGCCCGGGTCGCCGCGGCGGGGGACGGTGCGGGCCCGCGCGCGACGGCGGAGGCGCTGCTGATGACGGCACTGCCGACCGACGAGGAGAGTCGCACCTTCCACCTCCTCTACACCTCGTACGCCGTTCTGGCCGTGACCGACGAGGCGCTCGCCGCCCAGCCCTTCATCAAGGATCCGGACGCCGCCGAGGAGGCCCTGACCGCGCTCCTCCGGCAGGCCGGGGAGGCGGGTCTCCTGCGCCCGGGCGTGGACGCGCGGATGGAGGCGGTCGGACTGCTCGCCCTGTCCGCGGGGCTCGGCACCAGCGTCCTCGTCGGCCAGCGCAGTCCGGAGGCGGCCGCCGAGGTCCTGCACCACCACCTGGACCGGATCTTCACGGCCACGGCCCGTTGACGACCGTTCGGCGGCGGTGCTCCCGGCTCACGCGGCCGGGGCGACGTGCTGCTTCACGAGTGCGTACGCTCGCAGGCGGTCGGCCGGCGCGTAGACGGGCGTCACCAGCATGAGTTCGTCCGCGCGGGTCACCTCCACCAGGTCCGCCAACTGCTTCGCGACGACGTCGGGCGAGCCGTGGGCCTGTTGGGCGCGGAAGCTCGTCAGCGCCCGTTCCTCTTCCGCGGTGAACGAGTGGGCGGCCGCCTCCTCGGGAGTGGGGAAGGGGATGTCACCCCGCCCCTTGAGGAGGCCGGCCTTGACGACGTCCATCGGGCCCGCCAGCCGGGCCGCCTCCTGCTGCGTCTCGGCGCACACCGTTTCCACGCAGATCAGCACCCGGGGGCGCTCGCACCAGCGGGAGGGGGAGAAATGCGCCCGGTAGTGACCGAGTGCGGCGAGGGTGTTGTCCGGGCGGATGTGATGGGCGAAGGCGATCGGCAGTCCGAGGTCCGCGGCAAGTGCCGCGCCGGCCGTACTCGACGCGAGCAGCCACGGCTCCGGGAGCGGGCCGAGCGCGACCTCGTCCACCAGGAAGCGCAGGATCGCCGACACGTCGTCGCGGTACTCGTCGTCCGTCGCCGGCCCGGCCCCGCGCCGCAGGGCCCGCGCCGTCTGCTCGTCGAACGTGCCCGGGCCGCGGCCGATGCCCAGGTCGATCCGGCCGGAGTGCAGCGCGGCCAGCGTGCCGAACTGCTCCGCCAGCATGATCGGGGCGTGGTTCGGGGCGAGAACGCCCCCGGAACCGAGACGCAGGGACGACGTCAGCGCGGCCGCGTGCGCGGTCAGGACCACGGGCGGAAACGCCCCGATGGCCGGGGAGTGGTGGTGCTCGGCGTACCAGAGCCGCAGGTAGCCGAGGTCTTCGATGCGCCGGGCGAACTCGGTGGTGTCCCGTAACGTGTCCGCGGCTCGGGCGCCGGACTGGACCATGGCCACTTCGAGGGCGCTGATCGGAATGGTGATCATTCGGTCAGTATAGGAATCACGCGTCGGCATCCGGAGGCGCCGGACGCCGAACGGCGGGCACGGGCAAGGAAGTTGGCGGGAGGCGTTGACAACGAAGTTGTGTCTTCGCCGCACTCCCCCTTGGCCCGGCACGTCCCATGCCCAACACTTGGCCGATGACGCAGCGCGTGGAGCTCGCGACCGTGATGGACCGGCTGGCTGTCGACGAAGTGGTCACCGACTACGCGGCGGCCGTGGACGACGGTGACTGGAAGGCGTACCAGGGGCTGTTCACGCCCGACGGGCGCGCGGACTACCGCTCGGCCGGCGGCATCGAGGGAGGTGCCGGGCAGGTCGCCGCGTGGCTTGCCGAGAGCATGCTGCTTTTTCCGATGCGGCAGCATCTGATCGTCAACCGCCGGGTGCGGTTCGGGATGCTGGAGCAGGACGTCGGCGACACCGCGCGCGTGCGCGCCGACTACGTGAACCCGATGCGGTTCACGGCGGACGGAGGAGGAGCGGCCGCTCCCGACTTCGTGTGCGGCGGCCGGTACGCCTTCGGGCTGCTGCGGACGTACGACGGCTGGCGGCTGCGCGAGGTCGTCGTGGAGGAGAAGTGGCGGCGCCTTCCCGAGCCGCGTGTGGCCCCCGCGGCCGAGTGATCCGGGGCCCTCTGTCCACGATCAGCGAAAGAACGCACACTGGAGCCACCGCCGGGTAGGGAGGTGCCGTATGAAGACCTTTGGTCCATGGCTCACCTCTCCGTGGCGGCGCTCGGCGATCGCCGCGCTGGCGGGCGCCCTGCCGGTGTTCGCGTTCCCCGCGCCCTCGCTGTGGTGGTTCGCCTACGTCGCCCTGGTCCCCTGGATCGTGCTGGTCCGCTCCGCGCCCACCGGGAAACGGGCGGCCTACGACGGCTGGTGCGGCGGGTTCGGCTACATGGTGGCCGTGCACCACTGGCTGCTGCCGAGCCTGAACGTGTTCATCTTCCTCATCGCCGCGCTGCTGGGGGCCCTGTGGGCGCCGTGGGGCTGGCTGGTGCGGCGCTTCCTGGGCGGGGTGCCCGGGCCGGGGCGCGGCCTCGCCGCGCTCTTCGTGCTGCCGTCGGCCTGGCTGATGGTCGAGCTCGTGCGTTCCTGGCAGGGGCTGGGCGGGCCGTGGGGCATGCTCGGCTCCAGTCAGTGGCAGGTGGAACCCGCGCTGCGGCTCGCTTCGGTCGGCGGGGTGTGGCTGCTCAGCTTCCTGGTGGTGGCCGTCAATGTCGCCGTGGCCGCGCTGGTGGCCGCCCGGGTCGGTGGCGTGTCACTCACCACTGCGGTCTGGGTTCCGGCGGTGGCGGGCCTGGTCGCTACCGCCGCCGCGACCTCGGCGGCCTGGGCGTGGTCGCCGCGTCCGGACGTCGACGGCCGGGTGCGGATCGCCGTCGTGCAGCCGGGCGTCATCGACGGCGCCGACCAGCGCTTCGACCGCGAGGAACAGCTCACCCGGCGGCTCGCCGGGCAGCACCCGAACCTGATCGTGTGGGGCGAGAGCAGTGTCGGATTCGACCTCGGCCAACGCCCCGACCTTGCGAAACGGATCGCGGCCCTCTCCCGCGAGACGGGCTCCGACATCCTGGTCAACGTGGATGCACGGCGCTCCGACAAACCCGGCATCTACAAGAGTTCGGTGCTCGTCGGCCCGGACGGGCTGACCGGCGACCGCTACGACAAGATGCGGCTCGTGCCCTTCGGCGAGTACGTGCCCTTCCGGTCGGTGCTGGGCTGGGCGACCTCCGTCGGCAAGGCGGCCGGCGAGGACCGCAGGCGGGGCTCGGAGCAGGTCGTGATGAACGTCGGGCACGGGCTGCGCATCGGTCCGATGGTCTGCTTCGAGTCGGCGTTCCCCGACATGAGCCGCCATCTCGCCCAGGACGGCGCCGAGGTGCTGATAGCGCAGTCGGCGACGTCGACGTTCCAGCACAGCTGGGCGCCCGAGCAGCACGCGTCACTGGCCGCGCTGCGCGCCGCGGAGACCGGACGGCCGATGGTGCACGCGACGCTGACGGGGGTGTCGGCCGTGTACGGCGCGAGTGGGCAGCGGCTGGGTTCGTGGCTCGGCACGAGCTCCAGTGCAGCAGTGGTGTACGACATTCCGCTGGCCCACGGCACCACCCCCTACGTCCGCTACGGCGACTGGCCGGTGCAGGGTGCGTTGCTGATCCTCGCCGTGTGGTGCGCGGCCGAGGGTGTGCGGGCGGTGCGGCTCAGGCGGCCCGGTCCTCAACCGCACGTACCACCCGCTCGCACAGTTCGTGAGTCGCCAGTGCGTCCCGGGCGCTGAGCACCTTCCCCGCCCGTACGGCGTCGAGGAACGCCAGGACCGCCTGTTCGATGCCGCGCTGCCGGGCCACCGGCACCCAGTCCCCGCGCCGCCGCACGGTCGGCTGGCCCTTGTGGTCGATCACCTCGGCGAGGTTGACGACCTGCCGTTTGGTGTCCTGTCCGGACACCTCGAGGATCTCCTCCGCCGAACCGCTGAGCCGGTTCATCACCCCCAGCGCGGTGAACCCCTCCCCGGCCAGTTGCAGCACGACATGGTGCAGCAGACCGGCCTCCACGCGCGCGCGTACCGTCACGTCGTCGACGGGCCCCGGCACCAGGAAGCGCAGCGTGTCCACGACGTGGATGAAGTCGTCGAGGATCAGCGAGCGCGGCTCCTCCGGCAGCCCGATGCGGTTCTTCTGCATGAGGATCAGCTCACGCGGGTGCTCGGCGCACTGTGTGTACCCGGGGGCGAAGCGCCGGTTGAAGCCGACCGCGAGCGAGACGTCGCGCTCCTCGGCGAGCGCCACCAGCCGCTCGGAGTCGGCGAGTTCGTAGGCGAGCGGCTTGTCGACGTAGGTCGGCACGCCCGCCTCCAGCAGCCGGGTCACGATCTCCGGGTGCGTGATGGTGGGCGCGTGCACGAAGGCGGCGTCGAGGTCCTGGGCGAGCAGCGCGTCCAGGGTGGCGTGCCGGTGGTCCGCCGGGAGGTGGAGGCCGTCGCCGACCCGGTCGAGCGTCGCGGGCGTACGGGTGTGCAGGTGCAGTTCGACCCCGGGGAGGCCGGAGAGCACCGGAAGGTAGGCCTTCTGCGCGATGTCGCCGAGTCCGATGCAGCCGACCTTCACGGGGTGATCTCCTCTAGCGGTTGCCTGCCGGGGTCCTGCCGGAAGCATACGGCTGCTGCCGCGGCCGCCGGCCGGCGTCGGAATCGAAGCCGCGCAGGAGGAAGGCCGGTGCCACCCGCACCCGGCTGCCGAAAACGCGTGGCCGGTGCGGATCCGTTGGGAAAGGATGCGGTCATGACGACCGAGCGCAGTGAACCCGGGACCACCGCCGACGAACGCACCATGCTGGACGGCTGGCTGGACTATCACCGCCAGACGCTGGCCTGGAAGTGCGAGGGCCTGACCGACGAGCAGCTCAGGACGGCCGCCGTGGAGCCGTCCGCACTGTCCCTGATGGGGCTGGTGCGGCACATGGCCGAGGTGGAGCGCTCCTGGTACCGCCGGGTCCTCGCGGACGAGGACGCGGGCCCGATCTACTTCACCGACGAGGACCCGGACGGCGAGTTCCATCTCACCGAGGCCGACACCTGGGCGGAGGCCTACGCGACCTGGCAGGCCGAGATCGAGGCCGCCCGGCGCACCGCGGCACGCTTCGCCCTGGACGACATCTCCAAGGGCAAGCACCGGCGCACCGGCGAGCGCTTCAACCTGCGCTGGATCCACACCCACATGATCGAGGAGTACGCCCGTCACAACGGCCATGCCGACCTGATCCGCGAGCGCATCGACGGCACCACGGGCGACTGACGTCACCCGGAGCGCGCGCCCGGCCCCCGTACGGGGCGGTAGATCACCCGCCCGGGGCATCCTTCGCTCATACGCCGCCGCCAGGGGCGCCCGACCCGACATCGTTGCGCGGGTGCATCGAACGACGACCACCGCAACGCTCCTGGTCACCGTGGCCGTCTCGGCCCTCGCCGGCTGTGTGACGATCCAGCGCCCGCCACCGGCAGGCCCGCCACCGGCACCGTCACCGCCGTCGCTGCCGTACCCGGACGACCAGGGGACTCCGCAGATCGTGCAGGCGCCGGTCCATGAGGCGCTGGAGGGGGTCGTCCCGTCCGGGCGGCCGGAGCGCAGGCCACCGGAGCGGCAGCCACCCCCGGCCGGACAGCCGGCGCCGCCTCACTCGCATCCGCGGCCCCGTCCCCGTCCCCGGCCACCGCACCCGGAGCCGGGGCACCACGGGCAGCCGCGTGTCGAGGTCCCGGACGTGTCCAAACCGGTCCCGAAGAATCCGAAGAGCGCGGACATGTGTGCCCTCGGCCGGACGTACGGGGGCTGGCGCGCGGACAGCCCGGAGGCGGTCATCTGCAAGCAGGCGTACGGCAGTTGAGGCGGTCGTGGCCGCTCCGGGCGGGCGCTACGGCCGCTGCCGTGGCGGCCCCCACCGGCCGTCGCCGTCCGGGCTCCCCTCCCCCAGCCGCAGTTCCAGTCGCCCGATGGCCGCCCGCACCCCGTCCCCGTAGCGGTCGTCAGCCAGTGATTCGGCCGCTCTGCGGGCCTGGCGCAGATGGGTGCGGGCGGCGCCGCTGCGGCCGAGCTTCACATAGTCGGCCGCCAGGTTCAGATGCAGCGAGGGGTAGAGGGCGCGGACCGCGAGGGTGCCCTGGTGTTCCGCGAGTCGGTCGTCCGTGAGTTCCTCGGCTGCGGTCAACGCCCGTAGGTCCCAGGCCAGTTCGTCCGCCGGGTCGTCCTGGGCGTCGGCCATGTAGTGGGCCAGGGTGCAGCGGTGCAGGGCGTCGCCGTGCTCGCCGATCTCCGCCCACAGCTGCAGGAAGCGGTGCCGGGCCTCCTCCCGGTCGCCCGCGTGGTGCAGCATGACGACCTGCCCGATCCGCGTCATCACGGCGTCCGGCGCCGCCTGCTCCTGCCCGTTGGCCACCGCGTCCTCCGCACACACTCGCCGGCTGGTCGGCTGTCCCGACCGACGCTAACCGCAGCCCGCGGCAATCCCGGTCAGGCGGCACCGGGCCGATTCGGTGCGGAACCGGCCCGGCGGGGTGGTCAGCCCAGGTTCGGGATGGTCCAGTCGATCGGCTGGTGACCCTGGAGGGCCACCGCCTCGTTGATCTGCGTGAACGGGCGGGAGCCGAAGAACTTCTTCGCGGACAGCGGGGAGGGGTGGGCGCCCTTGACCACCACGTGCCGGGTCTCGTCGATCAGCGGGAGCTTCTTCTGTGCGTAGTTGCCCCACAGCACGAAGACCGCCGGGTCGGGCCGGTCGGCCACCGCGCGGATCACGGCGTCGGTGAACCTCTCCCAGCCGCGGCCCTTGTGCGAGTTGGCCTCGCCGGCGCGCACCGTGAGCACCGCGTTGAGCAGCAGCACGCCCTGCTTGGCCCACGGCATCAGATAGCCGTTGTCCGGGACGGGCAGGCCGAGCTCCTCCTTCATCTCCTTGTAGATGTTGCGCAGCGACGGCGGGGTCCTGACGCCCGGGCGGACAGAGAAGCACAGGCCGTGTCCCTGGCCCTCGCCGTGGTACGGGTCCTGGCCGAGGATCAGGACCTTCACCTGGTCGTAGGGTGTGGCGTCCAGCGCGGCGAAGACCTCCTCGCGCGGCGGGTACACAGGACCCTTCGCCCGCTCCTCCTCGACGAACTCCGTGAGCTCCTTGAAGTAGGGCTGCTGCAGTTCGTCGCCCAGGACCCCGCGCCAGGACTCGGGCAGCATGGCGATGTCGCTCACGTCAACTTCCTTACGATGTGCGGTAGACCGGGTGTGGTCGCTTCCAGGTTCAGAACCTACAGGCGACCACTGACAACGGCCCCGCACTGCCCGAAGTGCACCGTCTACCAGCTGGTCTTGCGGGACAGCTCCCCCATCAGCATGATCGTCGACGGGTCCAGCGCCTGCTCCGCGCCGGAGATGTCCTCGCTCGCGGCCACGTACTGCTTGCCCTGCCACAGCGGCAGCAGCCGAGCGTCGCGCACCAGGATCTGCTGGGCCTGCTCGAAGTCGGAGACCACGTTGGCGCGGTCGCTCTCGCTGCGGGAGCGGGGCAGCAGCTTCCCGGTGATCTCGGGCGCCGGATAGGGCGTGCCGAGCGCGTTCTGGTTGCCGACGAACGGCGCGATGAAGTTGTCGGGGTCCGGGAAGTCGGGGAACCAGCCGCGCCCGAACACCGGGTACTCGCCGTCCTGGTAGCCCTTCACATACGTCTTCCAGGGGCGGCTCTTCAGGGTGATCGTGAACAGCCCGGAGTCCTCCAGCTGCCGCTTGATCTCCGCGAACTCCAGCTTGGTGGAGGAGCCGTAGCGGTCGGTGGTGTACCAGAGGGTGAGCGGGACGCGCTGGGTGATGCCGGCGTCGGCGAGGATCTTGCGGGCCCTGGAGGTGCTGGGGTTGCCGAAGTCGTCGAAGAAGTCGGTGGTGTGCCCGGTCAGGCCCTTGGGGACCATGGAGTACAGCGGCTCGACGGTGTCCTTGTAGACCTTGTGGGCGATCGCGCCGCGGTCGACGAGCTGGGCGATCGCCTTGCGCACGGCGGTCTTGCCGGCCCAGGAGTCCTTCGGGTTGAACACCAGGTAGTTGATCTCGATACCGGAACCCTCGATGAGCTGCAGGTCCCCGCTCGCGTCATGGCGCTGGAGGTCCACGATGTCGTTCGCGTTGAGGCCGCGGAAGGCGACGTCGAGCTGCTTGTCCTTGAGGGCCGTGACCATGGTGGACGAGTCCTGGAAGTAGCGGATGGTCACCGCGTCGTTCTTGCGCTCGGCGTAGCCCTTGTAGTTGTCGTTCTTGACCAGCTCGGCCTTCTTGCCGTCCTCGTAGGACTGGAGTGTGTACGGCCCGGAACCGTCGATGCCGTCTTCCTTGCGCAGGGACCTCTCGGGGTACTCCCCGGGGTCGACGATCGACATGGCGGGGGTGGCGAGCACGAACGGGAAGGTGGCGTCGGGCTTGTTGAGGTGGAAGACGATCTTTCGGTCGCCCAGCGCCTGCACCCGGGCGAGGCTGCCGAGCAGACCGGCGGGCCCTCCGTTGACGTTGATCTTCAGGATCCGGTCGATGGAGTACTTGACGGCCTTGGCGTCGAGCGTGTGCCCGTTGGAGAACTTCAGACCCTCGCGCAGCTCACAGGTGTACGTCGTGTTCGAGCTGTCGGAGAAGCGGCAGCTGTCCGCCGCGTCCGGCTGCGGTGTGGTCGCTCCGGAGGGGTAGCTGAGGAGCGTCTGGTAAATGTTGCGGAACAGTTCCCAGGACTGGTCCCAGGAGGCCGCGGGATCCAGTGTGCTGGGTGCGCTGGTCGTCCCCACGACGATGGGGCCCTTGTCGTCGGAGGAGTCGGACGAGAGGACTCCGCACCCCGCCACCAGCGACGATATGGACGCGATGGCCGCCGCTTGCCGCAGGCCTCGGTTCCGGTTGAACACGCGCTCGCTCCTCGATCTGCCGTACCAAGGGTCGGCAGACCATACCGCAGTCAACCGAAGGTTGAACCCGGTCGGCACAGGGGCCTTGATCAGCTTCTTCATGACGACGTTGTCATTCCGCCGTACTGCTCTCGTACGACGACAAGGGC
This sequence comes from Streptomyces sp. NPDC001157, assembly GCF_053598255.1. NCBI lineage: Bacteria > Bacillati > Actinomycetota > Actinomycetes > Kitasatosporales > Streptomycetaceae > Streptomyces > Streptomyces sp. NPDC001157. Next base: position 58,345 of record NZ_JBSFJW010000028.1, on the reverse strand, counting down.
GCCGTTTCCGTCAAGGAAACGGCGCCCTTGTGCACCCGATCGTTACGGTTGCAACGGCTTGCGTCAGGCGACGCCGGCGTTGAGGAAGATGCCGCCGTCGACGACGAGCGTCTGGCCGGTGACCCAGGCGGACTGCTCGGAGGTGAGGAACGCGGCGGCGCCGCCGATGTCGGAGGGCACGCCGAGCCGGGCCAGCGGGTAGGCGGCGGCCGCCTCCGCCTCCCGGCCCTCGTACAGAGCCTTGGCGAACTGGGTCTTCACGACGGCCGGGGCGATCGCGTTGACCCGCACCTTGGGCGCGAACTCGTGCGCCAGCTGCTGGGTCAGGTTGATCAGCGCGGCCTTGCTGACGCCGTACGCGGCGATGAAGGGCGAGGGCGCGAGGCCCGCTACGGAGGCGATGTTGACGATCGCGCCGCCGTTGTCCTTCTGCCAGGCGTGCCAGGTCTTCTGCGCGAAGCCGAGCGCGGAGATCACGTTGGTCTCGAAGACCTTGCGGGCCACGTCCAGGTCGAGGTCGGCGATCGGGCCGAACACCGGGTTGGTACCGGCGTTGTTCACCAGGTAGTCGACGCGGCCGAAGGCCTCCATGGTGCGCTCGACGGCCTCGGCCTGGTGCTCCAGGTCGTGCGCCTTGCCGGCGATGCCGATGACGCGCTCGGCGCCGAGCTTGTCGACGGCCTCCTTGAGGGCGTCCTCGTTGCGGCCGGTGATGGCGACGCGGTCACCACGGGCGACGAGCGCCTCGGCGACGCCGTAGCCGATGCCGCGGCTCGCGCCGGTGACGAGGGCGACCTTGCCGGAGAGTGCGGGCAGTTCAGTCATGGTGCGTGATCTCCTAGTCGAGCGGTCCGCCGGCGACGTACAGCACCTGGCCGGAGACGAAGCCGGCCGCCTCGCCCGTGAAGAAGGCGATGGCGTTGGCGATGTCGTCCGGCTCGCCGACCCGGGCCACTGGGATCTGGGTGGCGGCCGCGGCCTTGAAGTCCTCGAAGCCCATGCCCACACGCGCGGCGGTGGCGGCGGTCATGTCGGTGGCGATGAAGCCGGGGGCGACGGCGTTGGCGGTGATGCCGAACTTGCCGAGCTCCTTGGCGAGGGTCTTGGTGAAGCCCTGCAGACCGGCCTTGGCGGCCGAGTAGTTGACCTGGCCGCGGTTGCCGAGCGCCGAGGAGGAGGACAGGTTGACGATGCGACCGAAGCCCGCGTCGACCATGTGCTTCTGGACGGCCTTCGACATCAGGAAGGCGCCGCGCAGATGGACGTTCATGACGGTGTCCCAGTCGGAGACGCTCATCTTGAACAGCAGGTTGTCGCGCAGCACGCCCGCGTTGTTGACGAGGATCGTCGGCGCGCCGAGCTCCGCGGCGACGCGCGCGATCGCGGCCTCGACCTGCGCCTCGTCGGAGACGTCGGCGCCGACCGCGAGGGCCTTGCCGCCCGCCGCGGTGATCTTCTCCACGGTGTCCTTGCAGGCGGCCTCGTCGAGGTCGATCACGGCGACCGCGCGGCCCTCGGCGGCCAGCCGTACGGCGGTGGCGGCGCCGATGCCGCGCGCTCCGCCGGTGACCACAGCGACCCGCTGCTCAGTGGTGGACATTGCTGCTTCTCCTCGCCCTCGAGAAAGTACGCCCGCTTGAAAGTACGTCCGTCGTCGGTACGCCCGCTCAGTGAGCGACCGCTTAGTACCTTCGGCAGACGTGACGCTAGAAGGCCTGGCACTCGGTGTCAACGGCACGCGGCGCGGGTGTGATCCATTACCTCACCAGCAGGTCGAGCAGGCGCTCCGTCTCGGCCGCCGGATCGGCGGTGAGCCCAGTGTGCACCGGACCGGGCTGGACGACCGTGGAACGCGGCGCAATCAGCCACCTGAAGCGCCGTCCGGCGTCGTCGCCCGCGGCCTGTCCGGCCGCGTCCCCGCCTCCGCACACGCGCTCGACGGCCCCGAGCGCGGCCCGGATCCCGGCCACGTCCGCCGCCGGGTCGAGGGCCAGCAGCCGCGCCTCGTCGAGGTGGGTACGGGCGCCGACGTAGGCCTTGGCACGGCAGTAGACGAGTACACCGGCGTTGATGCACTCGCCGCGCTCCACGCGCGGTACGACGCGCAGCAGGGCGTACTCGAACACGTCCCGGTCGCCGCCCTGACCGCCGCGGATGATGTGCCGCTCGACCACCGAGCCGGCCATGCGGATATGGCGCTCGCTCACTTGCCCTCCTCGATTCCGGTGACGCGCTCGTGGACGACGGCGGCCCGGGCCAGCAGCGGCCGCGCGTAGGCCCGCCGGAGGTCGTCCGGGGTGTCGAAGCCGGGTTCACCGGCCAGCCAGGCGTCCGGGATCTCGGCGGTGACCTCGGCGAGGAGCTCCTCGGTGACGCGGGGCGCCAACTCGGCGGCGGCGCCCGCGAGATCGGGGGCGAAGCGGGCGAGGGCGTGGTCCGAGGCGTCGTAGGAACGGCCCGCGGAGGCCTCCGCGCCTGGCCAGTTGTGGTGCCAGATCATGGTGGCGCCGTGGTCGATGAGCCACAGATCGCCCTGCCACATCAGCAGGTTGGGGTTGCGCCAGGAGCGGTCGACGTTGTTGACCAGGGCGTCGAACCAGACGATCCGGCCGGCCTCCTCGGGGCTCACCGGGAAGGCGAGCGGGTCGAAGCCGAGGGCGCCGGAGAGGAAGTCCATCCCGAGGTTGGTGCCGCCGCTGGACCGCAGCAGATCCTGCACCTGCTGCTCGGGCTCGCCGAGCCCCAGCACCGGGTCGAGGCCGACCGTCACCAGCCGCGGCACCCGCAGGCCGAGGCGGCGGGCGAGTTCGCCGCAGACGACCTCGGCGACCAGTGTCTTGCGGCCCTGTCCCGCGCCGGTGAACTTCAGGACGTAGGTCCCGAAGTCGTCGGCCTCGACGAGTGCGGGCAGCGATCCGCCCTCCCGCAGGGGCGTGATGTAGCGGGTCGCGATGACTTCCTTGAGCATCGCCCCAGGTTACTGGCCGACAGCGGAACGACAGCTCCGGCTTACCCCCTCCTGATCCCGAACCCGTCAAGCTCTCGACGTCGTCTGAACAACCCTTGCTCGGCGACCGTACCCCTGGGCAGATCTTCGAAGCTTGCATGGAAGGGAACGTCAGCATGACCAGCGAACCGCTTCATCCCGTTCCGGCACCCGACCGCCGTACTGTCGTGGCGGCGGTGGGCGCCACGGGGCTCGCCGTCGCGCTGACCGCGTGCGGATCGGACAAGGGGTCCTCCGACTCCTCGTCCTCGAACACGCAGGCGGGCGCCAACGCGAGCGGCGGCGCCGGCTCGGGCGACCCCAGCGCGCGCGGCAGCGACTCCTCCGGCTCCGGCGGCGGCACGACGCTGGCGAAGGCCGCCGACATCCCGGAGGGCGGCGGAAAGATCTTCAAGGACCACGGCCTGGTGGTCACGCAGCCGACGGCCGGCACGTACAAGGCGTTCTCGTCCAAGTGCACCCACCAGGGCTGCGCGGTGTCCGAGATCTCAGGCGGCGTCATCATCTGCCCATGTCACAAGAGCGAGTTCTCGGTGACCGACGGCAGCGTGAAGAAGGGCCCCGCCACCCAGCCGCTGCCCGCCGAAAAGATCACGGTGAGCGGCGACTCGATCATGATGAACATGTGACGCTCAGCCGCCTCCCGTCCGCCGGGGCCGTTTGAAGCAGCCCAGCACCTCGTCCGTGGTCGCGATGGTGGCGACCAGTGCGAGGGTGTGACGGATCATCGCGGGGGTGTAGTCGGAGGGCACTCCCGCGATGGCGTCGGAGGGCACGACGGCGGTGTAGCCGCGGTTCACGGCGTCGAAGACGGCGTTCGGGATCGCCACGTTGGCCGAGACCCCGGTCACGACCAGCGTGCGGCAGCCCAGGTTGCGCAGCAGTGCGTCGACGTCGGTGCCCTGGATCGGGGACAGTCCGTGCAGCCGTCGTACGACGAAGTCCTCTTCGGCGACCTCGATCGGGGCGGCGACGCGCACCGCTGTCGTACCGGACAGCTGCTGTACGGGGAGACGCTCGGCGGCGCGGAAGAGGCGGGCGTTGCGGCTCGCGCCGCGGCCGTCGGGGCGGCGTTCGGCGATGGCGTGCACGACCTGGATCCCGCTCTCGTGCGCGGCCGCCACCAGCCGGGCGACGTTGGTGAGAGCCCCCGACGAGCGTGCCGCGCGGGCGAGTTCGGGCAGCGCGCCGTCCGGGCCGACCACCCCTTGCTGGCACTCGACGGTCAGCAGCACGGTGGTCGCCGGGTCGAGGAGTTCGCTGAGCTGCTCGTACGACGGCACGGTTCCCCCTCGGCGGCGGCGCTCCGGAGCGCGTGAGCGTAGCGGCCATTGCGCATGGGCGGAAGACGTCCCATCCTTTTCGGACCGTCCTTTTCTGACGTGATGTCAGAGGATCACTGGAGTTCCTCTGACACGACGTGAGAGAAGAGGGGGCCGCATGACCGTCACTCAGCGTCGGGGCCGGAAGATCATGATGACGCCCGGTGAGCTGGACGAGTTCCTCGTCACCCAGCGCACCTGCCGGGTCGCCACCGTGTCCGCGGGCGGAGCGCCGCACGTCAGCACGTTGTGGTTCGCCTGGGACGGCACCTCGATGTGGCTGTACTCCGTCGTGCGCAGCAAGCGCTGGACCGACCTGCGGCGCGATCCGCGGGTCGCGATCGTCGTCGACACGGGCGAGGAGTACGACGAGCTGCGCGGCGTCGAGCTGTCCGGATCCGTGGAGTTCGTGGGCGAGTTCCCCCGCATCGGGGAACTGTGCGCCGAACTCGACGTCCCGGAGACCCTGTTCGCCCGCAAGAACTTCAACCTGGAGGAGATGCCCCACGACGGCCGGCACGCCTGGGTACGGCTGACCCCCGAGAAGATCGTCTCCTGGGACTTCCGCAAACTGGGCCCCGCCTAGCCCACCTCGCGCCCGGCGTCCTGAAGTGCCTGCACCGCCGCCCGGATCGACGGGCGGCGGTCGGCGTCCGCGCGCCAGACGGCGTAGACCTGGCGCCGCACCGACTGGCGCACCGGCACGGCCCGCACGCCCTCCGGGAGCGGTCCGCGCCCCAGTCTCGGTGCCACGCACACCCCCAACCCCGCATTGACCAGGGCGAGTTGAGTGGGGTGCTCCTCGGCGCGATGAGTGACGCGCGGCTCGATGCCCTTGGAGCGCAGGGTGTGGATCAGCCACTCGTGGCAGAACTCGTTCTCGCCCCAGGTGATCCAGTCGTCGTCGGCGAAGTCCTCAAGGTCGATCTCGGTGCGCCCCGCGTAACGGTGATCCGCAGGCATCGCGACGTCCGCGGTGTCGTCGAGGATGACCGCCTTGACCAGTCCGTCCGGCATGGGCAGCGGCCTGTTGTACCAGTCCAGGACGACGGCGAGGTCGAAGTCGCCGCGCATCACGGCGAGGACGGCGGGCTCGGGCTCCGTCTCCCGCGAGGTGACGCGCAGCCCGGGATGCGCCCTGCGCAGCCGGGACAGCGCGGCCGGGAACAGGCCGCGCGCCGCGGTCGGGAACGCCGCCAGCCGCAGCTCCCCCACCACCTCCCCGCGGTGCGCCTCCAGGTCGGACTGGGCGAGCTCGACCTGCGACAGGATGCGGGCCGCATGCTCGGCGAGCAGTCGGCCCGCGTCCGTGAGCCGCACGCCCCGCCCGTTCTTGGCCAGGAGCTGCTGGCCGACCTCCCGCTCCAGCTTGGCCAGCTGCTGGGAGACGGCCGACGTGGTGACATGCAGCCCTTCGGCGGCACCGCTGACGGAGCCGTGCCGGGCGAGGGCGTCGAGGGTGCGCAGCCGCTCCAGATTCAACATCTAAGCAATGCTACGAGGTATCGCACGCAAATTCTCGGTTGTGCTACGAGATGCCCCACAGCGGTGAGGTCGCGTTGCAGATGCCGGCCAGGGTGGGCGGGGTGGACGGCTCCGAGCAGGCGAACAGCGAGAACGGCAGCGCGTCGAGCAGGAACGCGGCGACCGCCGGATGCCCTGGTTGGTCGCACCCACGCGGCGGAGCCGCACATCGATGCAGCCGCGCGCCCCTGGGGAGTTGCGCTTCCGCCTAGACGTAGCTTCGGGTCGGCGATGGGCCCAAGGCCCTTGCGATTGCGTCCGCCAAGAGGTTGACCTCGTCCGGTGCCAGGGTCGCCACCGTGACGCGGATTCCCGGTGGTGCGCTCATGCGAAAGCGGGCGCCGGGGGCGACCGCCCAGCCGGCGTGGAGGAGGGCGGCTACGGCGGTGGTTTCGTCGGGGACGGGGATCCAGACGTTCAGGCCGGTGCGCCCGTGGCTCTCGACGCCGCGCTTGGCGAGGGCGTCGATCAGGACGTCGCGGCGGGTGCGGTAGGCCGCCGCGACCGCGCGTGTGTCCAGCGCCTCGTCGGCCCACAGCCGTACCACCGCCCGCTGGATGAGGCGGCTGACCCAGCCGGGGCCCAGGCGGTGCCGGCCGCTCACCCGGTCGACCGTGGTGGTGTCGCCGGTCAGGACGGCGAGGCGCAGGTCGGGGCCGTACGCCTTGGCGACCGAGCGTACGAAGGCCCAGTGCCGGGTGATCCCGGCCAGGGGGTGCAGCGGGAGGTCGACGATGCCGTGGCCGTGGTCGTCCTCGATGAGCAGGATCTCGGGGTGGTCGCGCAGCACGGCGCGCAGGGCACGCGCGCGCGTGGCGGTCACCGCGGCGCCGGTCGGGTTCTGGGCGCGGTCCGTGACGATCAGGGCGCGGGCGCCGGCCGTCAGAGCCTGCTGTACGTCGTGGGGAAGCGGGCCCTCGTCGTCGACGCCCACCGGGGCCGTGCGCAGGCCGAGTGCCGGGACGAGGTCGAGCAGGCTGCCCCAGCCGGGGTCCTCCACGGCGACGGTGTCCCCCGGCTTGAGGTGCGCCGCGAGCACGCGCTCGATGGCGTCCAGGGAGCCGGACGCGACCGTCAGCGGTCCGGCCGGCACCCCGTCGGCGTCGAGTTCCGCGCGCGCGATCCGCGCCAGCTCCGGTTCGACAAGGGCGTCTCCGTACAGCACGGGCTCCCGGTCGCCTTGTTCGCCCGCCGCCGCGAACGCCTTCGCCAGAGAGGGGAGCAGTGCCGGGTCGGGGTTGCCGTTCGCCACGTCCCGCACTCCCGCGGGTACTTCCATCCGGACATAGTCGCGCCCCGTGGTGGCGGGCTTGGGCCTGATCCGACTGCCGCGACGCCCGGACGTCTCGATGACCCCGCGCTCCCGCAGGATCCGGTACGCGGACGCGACCGTGTTCGGGTTCACGCCCAGCTCGACCGCCAACTCCCGCATGGGTGGGAGCAGTTGACCGGGCTCCAGCTGTCCGGAACCCACGGCAAGCTCGACGCTCGCCGCAATCTCCGCTGCGCGACGCCCCTCGATCCGATATTCTTCTAGCACAAACCTCATTATGCACTAGTGCAATGGAGATCGCAATGCAGGGGACCCCGCAGCGGCCGACGTCGCAGCCCGCCGCCTACACGCCGACCGACCGCACCGTCCCCACCCGCTCCGCGGACCGGGCGTCGTACGACAGGGAGCTGGTGCACGCGATACTCGACGAGGGTTATGTCTGCCATCTGGGCTTCGTGCGGGACGGTGCGCCGGTGGTGCTGCCCACGCTCTACGGGCGGGTCGGCGACCGGCTTTACGTGCACGGTTCGACGGGTTCGCGCCCGCTGCGGATGACCGGCAAGGCGGACCCGGGGCTGGCCGTGTGCCTGACCGTCACGCATGTCGACGCGCTGATCCTGGCCCGCTCGGCCTTCCACCACTCGATCAACTACCGGTCCGTGGTGGTGCACGGCATCGCGCACGACGTGACGGACCCCGAGGAGAAGCGGGCGGCACTGGACGCGCTGGTCGACCACGTCGTACCGGGCCGGGCGGCCGACTCCCGGCCCGCGAACAAGAAGGAGCTGGCCGCCACCGCCGTGATCCGCCTCGACCTGAACGAGGTCTCGGCCAAGCTCCGTACGGGCGGTGTGAACGACGAGCCCGAGGACCTGGCCCTGCCGCACTGGGCCGGCGTCGTCCCGCTGCGCAAGGGATACGAAACCCCCGTCGCCGACGCGGACCTGGTCCCGGGCATCACTCTCCCCGACTACCTTGCGGTGCCCTGATGCTGATCCACCCGTGGGACGCGGCTCGTGACGAGACCGAGTGGCAGCAGTGGCTGGGCGCCCACGACTTCGGGCAGCTCGCCGTCAACGGCCTGCCGGGGGAACCGCCGCACGTGCAGCCGCTGCACTTCGCGTACGACGCCGAGCGCGGCGTGGCCGTCACACACCTCGCCCGCCCCAACCCCCTGTGGCCGGCACTGGAGGCGGACCCGGACGTCGTCCTGAGCGTGGTCGACGACTACGTGTACGTCCCGGGGCCCTGGCAGGCCCCGCCGGACGCCCCGCCCGAGCACGGCGTCCCGACGAGCTTCTACGCGGCCGTCCAACTCCGTTGCCGGGCGCACGTCGTGGACGACCCGGCCGAGAAGGCCGCGCTCCTCAACCGCCAGGTCGGCCACTTCCAGCCGGAGGGCGGCTCGGCGCCGGTGGCGGCCGACGAGGCACCCTTCGGCAGGTTCCTCGCGGGCATCCGCGCGCTGCGGCTCGAAGTGGTCGACGTACGGGCGAAGTTCAAGTACGCCGGCCACAAGCCGCAGGAGGTGCAGGACCGGACGGTGGCGGGCCTCGCGGCGCGGGGCGGTGCGCGGGACGCGGCGGCCCGGGAGCACCAGTTGCGGCGGCGAGGGGCGTGGCCGGCGGGGCGGTGATCCGTCGGGTGCGGGGTCCGCACCCCCCTTTCACGCGAGCACCGGGTCCTCCGCCTCCGTCGGCGCACCGCCCGTCTCCGCCAGCGCCAGTCCGGCGACCGAGCCCAGCATCAGGAGCGTGCCCACGACGGTCGCCGTGGTGAGCCGTTCGCCGAACAGGAGGATCGCGAGGACCGTCGCGCCCACCGGCTCCAGCAGCATGATCACGGACACGGTGGCTGACCGGACGACGGCCGCGCCCGCGAAGTAGAGGCCGTAGGCGAGGGCCGTGGGAACGGCCGCGATGTAGGCCAGCAGCCAGACGGTCAGAGCAGCGTGGTCGGTGTGCGGGAACAGTCCGTCGACCAGTGCGAACGGCAGCAGGCAGAGGCTGGTGACCGCGAACGCCCCCACCGACGTACCGGAGGCGTCGACCTCGCCTTCCCTGCCCCACCAGCGCGTGAGCAGGGTCAGCACGCTGTACCCGGCCGCCGACAGCAGGGCGAACAGCGCACCAGAGGGGCGTACGGTCGCCCCGCCGCCGCCGAGGACCAGCACTCCCAGCCCCGCCAGGGCCCCGGCCACGGCGGTCAGGCCGCCGCGGCCCAGCCGCTCCCCCATCGTCAGCCGGGCGCCCAGCGCGATGAGCACCGGGCCGGTTCCGAGCGTGACGACGGTGGCGACGGCGAGGCCGGTGGCGGACACGGCCGCGAAGTAGGCGGTCTGGAAGACGGCGAGCCCGAGACCGCTGGCACCGACCCGCAGCGCCCGGCGACGGAGCGGTTCGCGTACGGCGGTCCGCCGGCGCGGACGGAGCAGGCGGGCGGCGAGGAGCAGGACGAGGCCGGCCGCGCAGCGCCAGAAGGAGAGGGCGGCACAGCCCATGTCACTGGCCCGGTAGACCAGGGAGGCGGCCGCGCCCGCGGTGCCCCATGCGGCACCGGCGACGATCAGGTAGAACAGGCCTCGCCCGACGGGCAGGCCGAAAGCAGCATTCGACGACACGAATGTCTCCGCAGAAGTTTCGGAAGGGGGCCGGCATCAGCCGGGCCGTGGACTTCTTCTGCGGGCAGCACCGCCCCGCCCGGCACCGGGCCGGGCGTGGGTTCCGGAGGGCCCGCCTCAGGCGGCCGGAGGCGGAAGAACGAGTGCGTTCGAATGCATGATCAGCAGCCTAGGCGGCGCTTTCGCGGGACGACAACTCCCTTTCCGGGCCGCCGCTCGCGACCGGCTCCGGGGACCCCTTGGCGGGTGCCGAGGACTGGGCGATGAACGCCCCCACCAGGACGACCGCACCGCCGACGATCTGCGGCGCCGACAGGTGCTCGCCCAGCAGCACCCAGGCCAGGACCGTCGCGACCACCGCTTCGAGGCAGGCCACGACGCCCGCGACCTGCGGCGAGAGCCGGCGCACCGACAGCACACCGGTGACGTACGCGAGGACGGTGGCGATCAGGACGATCCAGGCCAGCAGGAGGAAGGCGGCGACGGGAGCGCCGTCCATGTGCGCGGTGCCCGTCAGCACGGACCAGTGCATGGTCCATGGGCGGGCCACGGCGGTCAGGACGAGGGCGCCGATCAGCAGGCCGTACGCGATGACGCCGAGCGGGTCGGGTGCGTCGTCGCCGGCGTCGCTGCCCTGGTCGGACAGGACGAAGTAGCCGACCTGGCAGCAGGCGGCGCCGAGTGCGAGCAGCAGGCCGACGGCGTCGAAGCTCAGCCCCGACCAGACCTCGACCACACAGGCGAGCCCGCCGGCCGCGAGGACCACGCCGAGCGCGGCGGCACGGGTCACCGGCCGCCGCTGCACGAACCGCACCCAGCCCAGGACCAGGGCGGGCGCGAGGTACTCGACGAGCAGCGCGACCCCGACGGGTATGCGGGAGATCGCAGCGAAGTAGCAGGCCTGCACACCGGCCACGGCCAGCAGTCCGAACCCGGCGAGCAGCGCCGGGCGGCGGCGCAGCAGCGCGCGGTGGCGCACGGCGACCGGCAGCATCACCAGGGCGGCGCCCGCGACACGCAGCCACACCACATGGAGCGGGTCGAGTCCCGCCTCGATCAGGGGTTTCGCCGCGACCCCGGATCCTCCGAAGGCGACCGCGGACCCGAGGGCGAGACCGAGCCCGGCACTCCTGCCGCGGCCGCCCCGGCTGCTCTCAGACGTATGCACGGGCACATGATGACAGGCCACGACATGAGCGTCACCCCCGATGACACCTGTCTCAGCGGTTGGACCACCTGGACCGCGCCAGCAGGTCCTCGACGCGTGCCGGCACGGCGCCCGCTTCGACGCCGGCCCGGCCGAGGACCTCGACGGCGCGTGCCTGCGGGTCGACCACGATCGCTACGAGGAGGTCGATGCCGCGAGCAGGTCCGGCGCCGCGGGCAGCCGCACGGTCGCAGGCGTAACCCATCGCCCCCGCGGCCAGCGGCGAGAAGCCCTCGGCCTCCACCACCACGGGTACGGCGCCTGAGTCCTCGACGGAGCCCTGCCAGCGCAGGCCGTAACCGATACTGCGCTGCACCAGGTAGCCGAGCAGCCGGGCGATCTCGGCCCCGTCGTCGAACACGGCCCGCACCTCGGGATCGTGCTCCAGGAGCGAGTGCAGCAGGTGGGCCGTGTCGATCTGCCGGTCCCCGTCGCGCACCGCCCGGCGGCGGGCACCGGAGACCACCGCTGCCAGTTCGGCACTGAGCCTGGCATCGTTGTCCACGCAGGGGCCGACGGCCTGTTCGCCGACCGACTGCCGGGGGATACGGGGTTGCACAACCCCTACCCCATCAGCCTCCTCGCCTCCGGTCATCCCCGAGGGGGAGCATCTTGGCGTCCCACAGGGAGTGGACCCGGCGGGACGGAATCTCCTCCTTACGGATGAGATCTGGCCGTTCTGCCCGCGGGGGCGCGCGCCGCCTTGTCGCGCGCCCGGACGTGCAACCACAGCGCCCCGTCGCACGTCCAGAAAGTGCGTGGAGAGCAGGTGCTGGCTGGTGTCCCTGCCGGCCGTCGACGGCAAGCAGTACGTGTACCGGGTGTACGCCCCGGAGGACGCACTGCCCGCCGACCTGTTCTGGGACGCCTGGCACTGCCACGACGAGAGCACCTTCCCGCGCGCTTGCGATCTCTTCGACGCAGCGCTGATCCGCCGGGTCGGCTGAGCCTTCGGGGGCGCGCCGGAAAACGCCCACATTTTCTGACGGTTCATCAGTATTGAATGTTCCAGGCCCTGAGGCTACGTTCCGCGACACCACAGCCCGACACGAAGAGGTGGTCGCATGCCCGAAATCAACGCGGAGGCACGGATCGAGGCGCCGGCCGAGAAGGTGTGGGCACAGCTGATGGACTGGCCCGCGTACGGCGAGTGGAACGCCACCCACACCAGCTTTCCGCAGGGCGGCCCGGCGGCGCTCGAAGTGGGCGGGACCTTCCAGGAGAACATGAAGCTGATGGGCTTCCCGGCCGAGGTCGAGTGGACCATCTCGGAACTGGAACCGGCCCGGGTCTTCGCCATCACGGGAAAGGGCCCGATGGCCGTCACCGTGGCCACGCGTTACACCCTGACCCCCGAGGGCGAGGCCACGAAGGTCCGCATCGACGGCGAGTTCACGGGCGCCGCGGTCACCTTGATGGCGGGCAGGCTGAAGGACTCGGGGACGGCCGCGCTGAACGAGTCATTGCGCAAGCTCGCCGGGCTGGTGTCCTGACCGCCGGACACGGGAAGGCGCCCCGCGGACCACTCCGCGGGGCGCCTTCGTCGCCGTGAGAACTGTCAGTCCTCGTCGGCGAGGATCAGGTACAGCTTCTTGCGGGCTTCGTTGATGACCGTGAGCGCCTTCTCGCGCTGCTCCTTGTTGCCGGTCTTCCAGACCTGGCCGAAGGCCTCCATCAGACCGAAGCCGGCCTGGCGGATCTCACCGAGCGCCTCGAAGTCGATGCCACGGGAGGCCTCCTCCCAGGGCGCGTCCGGGCCCTCGTCGGCCGCGCTGCGACCGGACTCGGTGAGCGAGAAGAGCTTCTTGCCGCCCTCGCTCGCACTGGCGATCAGGCCCTCGTCCTCCAGCAGCTGGAGGGTCGGGTACACCGAACCCGGGCTGGGCTTCCACGCCCCGCCACTGCGCTCGGCGATCTCCTGGATCATCTCGTAACCATGCATGGGCCGGTCCTTGAGCAGGGCCAGGATCGACGCTCGCACGTCACCCCGCCGCGCCCTGCCCCTCGGTCCGCCGCGCCCTCGTGGCCCCCAGGGGCCCGGACCGAAGCCGGGTCCGCCGAAACCGAAGCCGCCCGGGCCACCGCCCGGTCCGCCCGGCCCGAAGGGACCGAAGGCACCGCGCCGGCCCTCGAAACCACCCCGGCCGCGAGGGCCGGGTCCACCGTGTCCACGTTCGAATCCATGGGAACGCATCGCAATCACTCCATTCCATCGTTGATCTGTCGCGATGCTTCAACGATATATCGGGACTGTTCGCATGACAAGGCCCGAGGGAACATCCTTGGTGTCCTGTCTCACTCAATCGAGTCGTTTTCTCAACGAACCGAGTCGTTCGGGCTTCCGTCTCAGCGAACCTAGTCGCGCGGTTGAGCGTGCTGGGGGTGCTGGATGGCTGTACCGGCTGGGGTGGATCAGGCGAGGCCGTGCGTCGAGTTGTCGTACGTGGACGCGGTGCACGGGCGTCGTCGGCTTCCGCTGCGGGACTGTGTGACGGGCCGGTTCGAGGATGTCGATCCGGTACGTACGTTTCGCTGGTCGCGCGGTGAGCGTCACTTCCCGGGCTGGTACTGGGCGGCGACGACCGGGCGGCACGTCGGCTTCGAGTCGTGGCTGGAGCGGGACCGACTGCTGCTGATGGACTTCGATCCGAGCGTGGTGGGGATCGGCTCGCAGCCGTTCTGGCTGCACTGGCATGACGGCGAGCGGGAGCGTCGGCACGCCCCGGACTACTTCGTGCGCCGCGCGGACGGCTCGGCGGTGGTCGTCGATGTTCGTGCGGACGATCGGATCGAGCCGAAGGACGCCGAGGCGTTCGAGGTGACGCGTCTGCTCTGCGCCCAGGCCGGGTGGAGGTTCGAGCGGCTGGGGACACCGGACGCGGTGCTGCTCGCGAATGTCCGGTGGCTGTCGCGTTACCGGCACCCACGGTGTCTGCGCCACCCGGCGGCTGCCCGGCTCCGGGAGGTCTTCGCAGCCCCGGGACCTCTCATGGTGGGGGCGGACGCCGCCGGGGATCGGCTGTTGACGCTGCCTGTGCTGTTCCACCTCCTCTGGATCCAGGATCTGGCCTCCGAGGAGATGACGGTCGAGTTGCTGGGTCCGCGCACGATTGTCCACTTGGCCAACGGAGCTGGCCGGTGACCGGGAAGAGGCGAGTGCCGCAGACGTCCCGCATCACGGAGTTTCCCGAGGCCGCCGCTGAAGAGGCTGGCTGGTGGGAGAGGCACATCCTGGAGGTCTTGCACGGCCTGCCGCCAGATGCTCCAGAAGGGACCAAGCCGCGGCCGGAGTTCGATCCGGAACAACACTCGCTGGCCCAGCGCGAGCGGGCCAAGGCCGCGGAGCTGACGGCAGCCGGGCATCAGGTGTCGGCCAGCGGAGTCAAGCAGCGGCGCCAGCGCTACCAGCGCGATGGACTGGTCGGGCTTGCGGACCGCCGGTCAGCCAAGCAGATGCAGGCCTTCGGCCAGGTCGAGCCCGCCGTGGTGGAGGCCATGCGACAGGCGATTGCCGAGACCGCCGAAGCATCGTCGAGGACGATCGGCTTCATCATCTGGCGGACCAAGCAGATCCTGTCCGACCAAGAGGAGACCACCGGCATTGAACTGCCGTCTCGGGCCACGCTCTACCGGCTGTTCGACAAGCTCGCCACGGGGACCCACGCCACCGGTTCGGCCCGAACCCGCCGATCGATCGGTGCACGGCCATCTGGGCCGTTTAGCGAAGTGCCGGCGAGTGCGCCCGGTGAGCTGATGCAGATCGATTCCACACCGATGGACGTGCTGGTGAGACTGGATGACGGTGTCGCCGAGAAGGTCGAACTGACGGGCATGGTCGACATCGCCACCAGGTCGATCACCGCAGCGGTGCTGCGGCCCTCCACGAAGGCCGCGGACGCCTCTGCGCTGCTGGCTCGCAGTGTTACCCCTGAGACGATGCGTCCTGGCTGGGCGGAAGCCTTGCGGATGTCCCGGTCAGCGTTGCCGCACCGGCGGCTGCTGAGCATCGACAAGCGCCTGGAACACGCGGCCGCTCGCCCGGTGATCGTGCCGGAGACGATCGTCTGCGACCACGGCAGCGTTTTCATCTCGCACGCCTTCCGCGCGTCCTGTCGCTATTTGGGTATCAACCTGCAGCCAGCGCACAAGGCGACGCCGACCGACAAGGGCACGATCGAGAAGACCCTGGGCTCTGTTGCCACGCTGTTCGCCCAGTTCGTCGCGGGATACACCGGCTCGACGACAGACCGCCGCGGCCGGGGTCTGGAAGAAGGACCGCTGTGGTCGCTGCCCGAACTTCAGAACCTCCTCGACGAATGGATCATTGCCATCTGGCAGACAAGGCCCCACGACTCTCTGCGCGACCCGGACGCGCCGGCACGGGCATTCTCGCCGAACGAGAAGTACGCCACGCTGCTCGAGTCCTGCGGATATGTGCCAGTGCCGCTCAGCGGGGAGGACTACGTCGAGTTGCTGCCGGAGCGCTGGCAGGCGATCAACGCCTACGGGATCCGCATCAAGCACCGCACCTACGACAGCCCCGAGTTGAACCCGCTGCGCCGCCAGCGCTCCGGGGTGACGACGAAGAAGGGCCTGTGGGAGGTCCACTACGACCCCTACGACGTCTCCCGGATCTGGGTACGCGATACCCGTGCCGATCGGTGGATCACGATGTTCTGGAAGCATCTGCACCGCGCCGGAGTCCCCTTCGGCGAGCTTGCCTGGGATCACGCTCGCGCCCAGGTCCCCGGCGGCACCGAGGAACAGATCGCCGACGCGGCCGCAGCCTTGTTGCGGCGGGCCCACGACGGTCCCGCTGCGGAACAGGACCGTCCGGCCAAGCGCTCGAAGCGCGACCGCCGCGTCGCCGCTCGCACCCGGGCCACCACGACCGACCGCCCGGTCCCCGATCTGCCCGCCACCGAGCCCGAACACAACGACGAGTCGGACACCGAACTCGCCGACGTCATCCCGCTGGGCCTGTTCGACCCACTCGCCAACCCCTGGAGGCGCACGTGACCCCCTCCTGCCCAGCGGCCGGGCCCACGACAGTGCAGGAGGCCGACGCCGAGGCGAACCGACAACTGACCACCCTGGCCGGCTGGCGGAAGTTCATCGACGGACCGCCCCCGCCCCCTGCCCGACTGTCCCTGAGCGAACTGCAGAAACTGCCACCGACCGAGCGGGACCTTTACGACGAGGACCGCCTCGATCATCACGCCCGGATGCTCACAGTCTCCACGTCGTTCGTCGAAAAGACGCGGATCTGCGGCCGTCGCCTGGTCCTGCTGAACCGGCACGCGATCAGCGCCCGGCGCGGTCTGATGGTCTCGGGCCTTCCAGGCACCGGCAAGACCAGCGCCATCGCCCAACTCGGCCGCGCCCACGAACTCCTCGACCGGGCCCGTCACCCGAAGGTCGGCGACCGCATCCCGGTCCTCTACATCACCGTTCCACCCGCTGCGACCGCCCGCATGGTCGCGGCGGAGTTCGCCCGGTTCCTGGGACTTCCGGTCCGTCCCCGGTCGAACATGACCGACATCATCGAGGCTGTGGTGGGCGTCTGCACCGATACCCGCACGGGTCTCGTGGTCGTCGACGAGATCCATAACATCTCGCAGAGGACCCAGGCCGGCGCCGAGGTCTCCGACACATTGAAGTACTTCTCCGAGCGCATCCCCGCAACCTTCGTCTATGCGGGCATCGACCTGGAGACCAGTGAACTGCCGATCGGCACGCGGGGCGCTCAGATCGCAGGCCGCTTCACTCTCGTCCCCACCGGCCCGTTCCCCTACGGCGATGAGTGGAAGGGCCTGATCGCGACCATGGAGGAGACCCTGATCCTCCACGACCATCCACCGCGCAGTCTGGTCAAACTGGACCGCTACCTGCACAACCGCACCGACGGGATGATCGGAGCCCTGTCCCACGCCATCCGGGGCGCCGCGATCGACGCGATCCTCAACGGCACGGAACGCGTCACCAAGGAAGGCCTCGACGCCATCCCCCTGGATCACGCAGCGGAGTCCGTCCGTCCCACCCGGAAGCCCGTCAGGCAGCGATGATCGATATCCCTCCTCCCCGCCTGCCGATCTACGTTCGCCCGGCCGACGACACCGTCGACTCCTACATCCGGCGCCTGGCGCACGCCAACCACCTCCCGCCCGCTGATCTGCGCTCCCACCTCTACGCGATGGGCTCCGTCGGCCCGCCCCTCGTCGAGAAATTGGCCGCAGTCACGGGACGCCCCCTTGCTGACCTGCAACGAGCGCTGATCGACACGCGATGCGGCAACTGTTTCCAGCCCCTGCGCTCCCGGAGGGTCAAGGGCCGACCCGCACGATGGTGTTCCGACCACTGCCGCCTGACCGCCCGCCGGAAGCGCGTCCCGCTCTCGCGCCAAGGCGCCCGCCGGCACACCGCCCACAGAGCGCCCTGCGCCCACTGCGGCACCGTCGTCGAACGCAACCGCCCGTTTCGCTGGTGTTCCGAGCCTTGCAGGCAAGCCTCCTACGATGCCCGGTGGGCCACGGGGCAGTGCGGACACTGCGGGCAGGATCTGCAGCAGAAGACAAGCTCCTCATGCGGAAATCGGTGCCAGCCGGTGTGGTGTTCCCGTACTTGCCGCGCCGCGGCCCACCGTGAACGCCTCAGAGCCGTCCCCGACCTTCTCCATCTGCGGGAACGCGACGAGTAGTGCCACCGAGACAGCCGCTTCCGCGCACCGTCCCCCTCTTTCACAACGAGACCCTGGACTCCTTCCTCCACAGGCTCGCCGCCGCCAACCACCTTCCGGCCGACCAACTGCTGCCCCTCTTGAAGATCCGCCGCACCAGGAAGACCCCCGCCAACACGCTCCTTGAACCTCTCGCCGCCGCGGCCGGAGTCCGCCAACGCGCCCTGGAACTGGCCCTGCCCGAATTCCTCGACGCCGATGCCGACAGCACCGACAAGCCCGGCACCATCGGCCGTCCGCGCTCAGCCCTGCACACCGCAATCCAGCGTCCCGCCTGCCGCCGTTGCACTCACGCCGCAGGCATCACCATGCCCGTGACCTGCTGGACCACTCATGACCGCAACGTCTGTCTCCGCCACCGCCTCTGGATCGGCAACGGCATCGCCAACGCCGACGAGCAAGTCGACATCAGCAGGCTCCCCGACACGCTACGAGCCCAGAAACACCACCGAAATCTGGTGGCCCGCCACGGCCGCCGCTGGGTCCGCAACGCCTATCCGGATGCCCGAAAGATGTACTTCGCCTGGCTGCAGCAGTCCGCTGACCCATTCGATCTGCTCGACACTGCACGCCACATCCTCACCGATGGTACGGG
This sequence comes from Streptomyces sp. NPDC001157, assembly GCF_053598255.1. Classification (NCBI taxonomy): domain Bacteria; kingdom Bacillati; phylum Actinomycetota; class Actinomycetes; order Kitasatosporales; family Streptomycetaceae; genus Streptomyces; species Streptomyces sp. NPDC001157. The sequence goes on along the minus strand of NZ_JBSFJW010000028.1, from coordinate 40,061 downwards.
GAAACACCCCTCTCCCGACCTGACGCTCACGATGGTCTTCCACCCTCAAGTCGTGACGCTCGCCGGACTTCTCGCTGGCCGAGAGTGGGAACGCCGCGCTGTCGCCGTCGGCCACGTCACCTGGCTCGTCGAGCAGATCACCGTCCGCAACATCCTTCTCGGCTACGTCCCCAAGGAACGCACGGACCCCCTGATCCAGTGGGTTGAGCGGCATTTCTCCACCCACAAGTTCGTCGCCTTCCACCGAAGCCCGACGATCTACGACGCGTTCTTCCCTCGCGAAACGATCCCGCCACCGCGCCAGCCCGATGAAGCTGACGCGGAAACACGGTGGAGCCCGTTCCACCCCTACTACCGCTGCTGAGTGGCCCTGCAGAAGTCCATCCTTGACGATCCGCAACATCCGCTTCGCCGGCCTCGTGCCGCTGCCAGCCGGAAACTGGCCTACTTCGCAGGAGGTTCCATGATCTACTCCCGGTCATGCCGTTGTTGCTGCTGGACCTCGACAACACCCTTGTCGACCGGGATGCGGCCTTCCGCGCCGCCGTCGCTGACTTCCTTGCCGAGCACAACCTGCCCGACTCCGACCTCACATGGGTGATGGCCATCGACGCGAGCGGCTACACCGCGCGTTACGACGTCGCCGCAGCCCTCACCGACCGATACGGCGAGGTGGTGCCAACCGCCGCCGTCCGCGCCCTTCTCGACAACGGCGCCGCCGACCGCGTCGTCCTGGCTCAGTCGGCCCGCGAGGCGCTGAACAAAGCGCAAGCAGACGGCTGGACTTGCGTCATCGTCACCAATGGCCGCACCGTCCAACAGGAGGCGAAGATCCGGAAGACCGGACTCGACCGACTCGTCCAGGGCTGGGTCATCTCCGAAGCAATCGGCCACAAGAAACCCGAACCGGAGATCTTCCAAGCGGCAGCCGATGCCGTCGGCGTCCCCCTCCCGGGCGCGTGGGTCATCGGCGATTCACCCCACGCCGACATCGCAGGCGCCAGCGCGCTCAGCCTTCAAAGCGTGTGGGTGACGGACGGACGTGCCTGGACCCAAGACTCCTACCAGCCCACCCGCGTCGCTGCCGACGTCGCCTCCGCGATCAACCACGCCATCACTGCACCCGGATAAAGCCTCGTCGCTCATTTCCCGGCCAGCGCTCGCTTCGAGCGTGGTCGACTCATCAAGGCCCCACCGCCGTGACACCACAACCGGCTTCGGCCGGGCTCCCAGGGAGGCATCTGCCATGTCCGACCTCGACAGTCAGGTCCCCTACTGGGATACCGCTGCGGCCACGAAGACGTTCACCCACCCGCTCCATCTGCCCTGGCTCAACGAGATCAGCACGCACGCTGCGATCCTTGACTACGGATGCGGATACGGCCGCATCATGGAGGAGCTCGCGCAGCGCGGCTTCGACAATCTCACGGGTGTCGACGCCTCTCCGGGAATGATCAGTCGTGCACGCCATCTTCACCCCACCATGCGCTTTGCTGCCCTGGATGCACCACCAGCCTCGCCCTACCCAGACGCAGGATTCGACGCGGTTCTGCTCTTCGCCGTGCTGACCTGCATTCCCGGCAACGAAGCTCAACACCGGTTGATCGCCGAGCTGAACCGCATCCTCAAGCCCGGCGGGATCCTCTACATCAGCGACCTTCTGCTGCAAGACGACGAACGCAACCGGAATCGCTATGACCGGCATGCTGCTCACTACGGCAGCTACGGCGTGTTCGAAACCGCCGACGGTGCGGTCTGCCGCCATCACGACCGCGAGTGGTTCGCCACGCTGCTTCCTGGGTTCCGGACCATCGACACCCGAACGATCACGGTGCTCACCATGAACGGTCACGAGTCAACGGGGATCCAGATCCTCGCGCGCAAGACCGAATCGGCGTGAGCGCAGGTCAGATCCACAGGGATTGATCTCTCCGCACGCCGAAGATCTGCCGTTTTGTCTCAGCGAACCCAGTCCACGCGTCTCAGCCATTCCAGTCCATGCAGGTCACCGGCCGGAGCACGACTGACTTCGTTGAGACAGGACACTTGGCCGACGCGAATCTCAGTTGATCTGTGGACCGTGGCGTCTGGAGACTGGCCGACATGACCATGCATGCTGACCAAGTCGACGTGACCACCGACATCGTGGCGGCCTTGGTCCGAGAACAGTTCCCGCAGTGGAGCGGAAAGGCGATCCAACTCCTGCCGTCGACCGGGACGGTCAACGCCATCTTCCGCATCGGGAACGAGCTCTCTGCGCGTTTCCCCCTGCGTCTGACCGATGCTGCCGAGGCGCTGGCGGTTCTGGAACAGGAGGCCCGGGCAAGCGCGGAGCTGGCGCAGGTGTCCGGGTTCCCCGTCCCCGAACCCGTCGCCTTGGGAAAGCCCGGAGCGGGGTACCCCATGCCCTGGTCGGTCCAGACGTGGCTGCCGGGAACGGTCGCCTCCGATGCCGACCCGAGTGGGTCGGACGCTTTTGCCGAGGACCTCGCGGCCTTCATCGCGACCCTGCGGAAGGCCGACACGCGGGGGCGGCTCTTCAGCGGCGACAACCGCGGCGGCGTTCTCACTCACCACGACGAGTGGATGGCGACGTGCTTCGAGGAGAGTGATGGGCTGCTCGACGTGCCCCGGCTGCGCCAGGTGTGGAGCCACTTTCGGGAGTTGCCCCGCACCGGTGCCGACGTGATGAGCCATGGCGACCTGATCCCCGGCAATGTGCTGATCGCAGGCGACCGGCTCAGCGGCGTCCTCGACACCGGCGGCTTCGGACCCGCCGACCCGGCGCTGGATCTGATCAGCGCCTGGCACCTGTTGCAGCCAGGCCCGCGGGAGGTGCTCCGGCGGACACTGGGCTGTGACGATCTGGAGTGGGAGCGCGGCAAGGCATGGGCGTTCGAACAGTCGCTGGGTCTCGTCTGGTACTACGTCGAGAGCAATCCGGCGATGAGCAGAATGGGGCGCCGGACACTGGACCGCATTCTGGAGTCGATGGAGTGATGACGCCCCGATGGTGGGCCCGGCCCCAGGTCAGGGGCGGGCCCCTACGGGACCGTGCCGCGCTCAGTGGCCGCGGAACGCCTCCTCCAGCCACCAGGAACCGTGCTCGCGGGTCACCTTGGCGTCGATCAGCAGGGGTGCCGAGCGCGGCCCGGCGACCCAGTCCCGCACGGCCTTGAGGTCGGCGGGCGTGCGGACGGTGACCGCCTCGAAGCCGTAGCCGCGGGCCACGGCGGCGATGTCCGTCTCCGGGAAGGTGACCGTGTCCAGCGGGAAACCGTCCGGACCGAAATGGTGCACCTCCGCTCCGTAGGCCTCGTCGTTGTAGACGACGACCACCATCGGCAGGGCGAGCCGGCGCACGGTGTCGAGTTCCACGGCGCTCATCAGCGCGCCGCCGTCACCGAGGGCGGCCACGGGGAGCCGGCCGGGCTGGGCGAGGGCCGCGCCGATCGTGGTCGCGAGGCCCAGGCCGATCGACTGGAAGGCCTGGGTGAAGCAGAACCCGTGGTGGTCCGGCACCGACAGGTACGCGCTCGGGTAGCCCATGAAGTTGCCCGAGTCCACGCCGACGACCCGCTCCGCGGGAAGGATGTCGTCCAGCGCGATGCTCAGCGTCCGCGGGTCGATCCGCTCACGGGTGCCCTCGTCCTCGTACGGCACATCCCGCCACCGGACCCGCGCGGCGAGGGCCTCGGCGACATCGGGCGTGCGGTAGCCCGTTCGGTCCTCGCCACCGGCCTCCAGTGCCCGCCGTGCCGTGCGTTCCACGTCGCCGGTGACGCCCAGGGCGATCTCCCTGTGCGCGCCGAGCGCCTCCGGGTCGTCGTCGACCTGGACGACGGTCGCGTCCGGGCCGATCAGACTGCCGTGCCGCATGGTCCACATGTTCAGCGCGCAGCCCCAGCCGACGATCAGGTCGGCGCCTTGGATCAGTTCGACCGCGAGGGGCGAGGCGAAGCCGCCGGAGACGTCGAGCGAGAAGGGGTCTGCCTGGAACAGGCCGCGGGCCACGGCCGAGGTCGCCAGGAGGGCGCCGTACCGGTCGGCCAGGGCGAGGAGCGCGTCGCGACTGCCGGTGGTGCGCGCGCCCCGGCCGGCGACGAAGACCGGCCGCCGGGCGCCCTCCAGGGCTCGTACCAGCTCCGCCACCGCAGCCTCGGACGGTTCGACGGGTTCTCGTACGGGCATGGGGTGGGCGTCCAGCAGGGCCGCGTCGGGCACGTCCAGGGCCTGCACCTCCAGCGGCAGGTTCAGCAGTACCGTGCGCCGCTCGTGCCGGGCCCGCTGAAGGGCCGCGCGGGCCTGTTCGACCGCGTCGTGCGCGGTCGTCACACGCGCGGTGACGGCACCGACGGAGTGCGCCAACACGGCTTGGTCGATACGGAAGTTGGAGCGCTGCGCGGTCGCCTCGGCGGCCAGCACCAGCAGCGGGGTGCGGCTCTTGGCGGCCTCGGTGATGCCGGTCAGGGCGTTGGTCAGGCCGGGGCCCTGGTGGACGCTGAGCGCGGCGACCGTACCGCTGGTGCGGGCGTACGCGTCGGCCATGGTCGCGGCGCCGCCCTCGTGCCGTGTGGCGACGAAGCGCGCGCCCGCCGCCACCATGGCGTTGGTCAGATGGAAGTTGCCCGACCCGACCACGCCGAAGACATGGTCGACCCCCGACGCGACCAGTGCCCGTCCGACGGCTTCGGCGACCTTCACGACCGCTCCACCAGGGCGAGTACGCGTGCGGGGGATCCGGAGCCCGAGACGATGGGCAGCGGTCCCGCGATGACGACGGCGCCGGTCGGGGGCAGGGAGGCGAGGTTCTGCAGTTGGGTCAGCCCGTACTTGTCGGCGCCCAGGAAGTAGGAGTGGCAGGGGAAGGCCGGGTCGAAGGAGTGCGCCCGACCCGCGTCCGTGCCCACCGTCTCCGTGCCCAGGCCGATCACCGGTGACTCCTCGGCGACCCAGCGGGCACACTCCGCGGAGAGGCCGGGGGTGTGCGGACCGTTCTCGTCGGCGTTGAGGAAGGCCTCCTGCGACTGCGAGCGGGCGTCCCAGCCGGTGCGCAGCAGCAGCCAACCCCCGTCGGGCAAGGGCCCGTTGTCGGCCTCCCAGGCCTTGATGTGGTCCACCTCGACGAGGAAGTCGGGGTCCTTGGCGGCGTGGTCGGAGAAGTCGAGTACGACCGCGGGGGCGATCAGCCGTGCAGCCGGTACCGAGGCGACATCGGCGAGGTCCTTCCCGGTGACCCAGTGGACGGGGGCGTCGAAGTGGGTGCCGGTGTGCTCACCGCTGCGGAAGTTGTTCCAGTACCAGGCCGGCCCCCGGTCGTCGTACCGGCTGATCTCCTCCAGCTCGAAGGCCTGGGTCTGGCCGAACTGGGGCGGCAGCTGGATCACCGGTGTGGTGGACGACAGCGGCGAGGTGAGGTCGACGACTTCGATCGATCCCCCCTGCAGCCCGGCGAGCAGGACGGCGAGCACGGACGGCTGGGACATGACGGCCTCCTGGGCAAAGGCTGAACGGTCAACGACAGGGTGTCAGCCGAGGGTCGCCTCGCTAAGACACGCGGCCCGGAAATCGGTCCACCGACCTCGAATTGGCCTTGGTGGGAAGCTCCACCTCGCCCTAGCGTCGAGGCCATGCGCATCCGAATCGTCGACGCCTTCGCCGACCGCCCCTTCACCGGCAACCCCGCCGGTGTCCTGCTTCTCGACGACTTCCCCGACGACGAGCGGCTGCAGAAGATCGCCCTGGAGGTCAACCACGCGGAGACGGCGTTCGCGCACCGGCTGCCCGAGGGCGGGGAGGCCGACTGGGCGCTGCGCTGGTTCACGCCCGCGGCCGAGGTCAACATGTGCGGGCACGCGACCCTCGCCACGGCGCACGTCCTGCACACGACCGGCGCCCACGAGGGCACGGTGCGGTTCGCCACCCGCAGCGGCGTCCTGGTCGCCACGCCCCAGCAGGACGGCTCGATCACCCTGGACTTCCCGACGGCGCCGCTCACCGAGGTCGAGGTGCCGGCCGGGGTCGCCGAAGCGCTGGGCTCCCAGCCGCACGCCGCCTTCGACACCGGCCCGAACGTGGGCGACCTGGTCCTCGAACTCGCCGACGAGAAGACCGTCCACGCGCTCATCCCGGACCACAAGGCGCTCGCCGCCTACTCCCAACGCGGCATCATCGCCACCGCCCGCGCCGAGGACCCCGCCCGGGGCTACGACTTCGTCTCCCGCTGCTTCTTCCCGAACCTCGGCATCGACGAGGACCCGGTCACCGGCAGCGCCCACACGGCGCTCGCCCCCTTCTGGTCCGAGCGCCTGGGCCGCCCCGACCTCACCGGCCTGCAGGCCTCGCCCCGCTCCGGCCGTGTCCGCACACAGCTGCGCGGCGACCGCACCCTGCTGAGCGGCCACGCGGTCACGGTCATCGAGGGCGAACTGCTCGCCTAGAAAGCCGGGCTGCGGACGCTCAAGCCGTCGGCAGCCACCCCACCTTCCCGGCCAGCAGCGCATACCCCACGAACGCCCCGATGTCGAGCAGGGAATGCGCCACCACCAGAGGGCCCACCCGCCCCCAGCGCCGGTACAGGTACACGAACACCACACCCATCACCATGTTGCCGACGAAGCCGCCGATGCCCTGGTAGAGGTGGTACGAGCCGCGCAGTACGGAACTGGCCACCAGGGCAGTGCCCGGCGTCCAGCCCAACTGCCCGAGCCGGCGCAGCAGATAGCCGACGACGATGACCTCTTCGAGGATCGCGTTCTGCATCGCCGAGAGGACCAGCACGGGGTACTTCCACCACACGTCGGGCAGCGCCTCCGGCACCACCGTGAGGTTGAAGCCGAGCCCGCGTGCGGCCAGGTAGAAGGCGATTCCGGTGCTGCCGATCACCGCCGCGATCCCGGCGCCACGGCCGAGGTCGGGCCACGGCCGGGTGCGGTCGAAGCCGATGGTGCGCAGGCTCTGGCCCTCGCGCAGCAGGAGGTGCGCGACCAGCGCGACGGGCACCAGGGCCGTGGTGATCCCGAACAGCTGCCAGGCCAGATCCAGCCAGGGGCGGCCCGGCGCGGCCGAGGCGTTGAGGGTGGCCGCCTGCTCCTTGAGGCCCCCTGGTTTCGTGACCGATCCGACAAAGCTGATCAGGGCGGACACACCACTCGCACCGAGCGAAAGCCCCAGAACGAGCAGCGTCTCGTCACGGAGAATCCGTCGCGAGGGCCGTTCCGGCGGAAAGGAATCGGCCACCGGGCCCGCCTCTGCCTGCACACCTGCCTCCAGTTGAGTAATCCAGCCTCATCCCCACCGTCACCCCGCTAGGGTCTCGAAAGAACTTACGAGGATCGTGCGCTTGGCCGTCAGGGGGGACGGACGCCGTACGGGGCAAACCTCCCCTTTGCCTGCCATACGGCCGCGGTCCGGCACGAGGTTCAACAGGGAGGGGCACCACCGTCATGGGACGTCACAGCTTGCCCGATCAGTATGGGGCGGGCGGCAGCGACCCCCGTCCACGGGCGCGGCGCCGCACGGTGGCCGTGGCGACCGTGCTCGTCCTCGCCGTCGTCGGCGGCACGGCGGGCGCGGTCAAGAGCGGCCTGCTGTCGTTCGGCTCCTCCTGCCAGGACGACCCGGTGCGTCTGAAGCTCACCGCGTCGCCGGACATCGCCCCTGCCCTCACGGCCGCGGCGAAGCAGGCCCGGCGCGGCAACATCACCTCCGACGGGCGCTGCCTCGCGGTCACGGTGACCGCAGGCGACTCGTACAAGGTCGCGGACGCGCTCGCCGCGGGCAAGAAGCCCGAGGCGCAGCTGTGGGTGCCGGACTCTCAGCTGTGGATCGACCGGATCACGGCGGACAACGGCCCGATCGACGTGACTCCGGTGGGGACGGTCGCCTCGACGCCGATCGGCGTGGCCATGGTGCCCACGGCCGCCAAGTCGCTGGGGTGGCCGAAGAAGACGTACAACTGGGTCGACCTGGTGGGCGCCGCCATGCAGGACAAGTCGCTCAGGCTGGGCGCGGCCGATCCCGCGCGCAGCGCCACCGGGCTGCTCGCGCTCACACAGCTCAGCACGGCCGCCGCCGAGCTCAAGGGCGGCGACACCCAGGTCGCGGCCATGATGAAGACGCTGTCGCAGCGCACCTCGGACAGCGACGGCCAGGTCGCGGACACCCTGCCCCGCGACTCCTCGGGCACCGAGCTGGGCAACCCGAAGCGGAACCAGGCGCTGGTGCTGTCCGAGCAGGCGGCGTACGCGTACAACTCCTCGGCCGGCGCCGGCGTGGACATGTTCTACCCGAAGGACGGCTCGCCGCGGCTCGACTACCCGTTCGCCACGGTCGACGAGCTGAGCACCGACGAGAGCCGGGCCGCGCTGCGGTTCGTGAACTACCTGCGGCAGCCCGCGCAGCTCCGGCTGCTGCAGAAGTACGGCTTCCGCACCTCCGACGAGGAGGCGCCGGAGGCGGTGGTCGCCGAGGCGGGCGGCACCAGCCCCCAGCCGTACACCGATCCCACGCCCCAGCCCGCCTCGGACGCCGCGCTCCAGGAGACCCTCGGCACCTGGACGATCACCGTCCAGAGCGCCCGGCTCACCACGGTCGTGGACGCCTCCTCTTCCATGTCGCAGCCGGTGCCGGGGACCGGCGGCCAGTCCCGCATGGACGTCACGAAAGGGTCCCTGCTGCAGGCCCTGGCCACCTTCACGCCCGAGGACGAGATAGGCCTGTGGGAGTTCTCCACGAAGCTGGACGGCGCCAAGGACTACCGCGTCCTGGTGCCGACCGAGCGCCTCGGCGACCAGAAGGGCAGCGGCACCCAGCGCGACCGGCTCTCGGCGGCCTTCAACGCCCTCGAGCCGGTACCGCACGGGGCGACCGGGCTCTACGACACCACGCTCGCCGCGTACCAGGCGGCGACCTCGTCCTACGCCAAGGGAAAGTTCAACGCGCTGGTCGTCCTCACCGACGGCGTGAACCAGGACCCCGGCAGCATCTCCCGCTCCGAGCTCATCACCCGACTCCAGAAGCTCACCGACCCCGCGCGCCCGGTACCGCTCATCATGATCGCCGTCGGCCCCGACGCCGACCGCCAGGAAGCCGAACAGATCGCCGGGGCAACAGGCGGCTCGGGGCAGTCGGTCAGCAGCCCGTCACAGATCCAGTCGGTGATGCTGAGGGCGATCGTGGCGGCGGGGTCGCGGGGAGACGACTGAACAGGGTGCGCGAAGTCCGCTGGGGTACGGCCGCGTCCTGAAGGGGGGCGGGGAACTGCGCGACCAGCCACGACGGCGCCGCAGACAGCGATCGCGCCCGCGGCGAAGCCGCAAATGGACACAGTCAGCGGAACGCTGAGCGCAGCTCAGCCCAAGGGCACGGGCTCCGGCAGCCCCACGGGCCACGTATGCACCGGCTCCCCCACCCGCATCAGCTCGCTGTACCTCCGAGTCGTGGCCGCCAGCGCGGCATCCCGTGCCAGCCCGGCCTCCAGACCCCGGTGGAACGTCGCCGCCTGCCACGTCGCGCCGTTCACCCGGCGCCGGCAGCGCTCGTCGATCACGCCCAAGTAGAGGTCCCGGTCGGCCGGTTCGACTCCCCACGCCTCCAGCCCGGCCTCGGCGAGCGGCAGCAGTTCGTCGCGTACGAGGCTCACGGCGTCGACCTGTGTGGTGCCGCCGTACCGCCCCCGCCGCGGCCACTCCAGGCGGGCGTCGATCCCGTGCTTGCAGGCGGCGTCGAAGTTGGCGGCGGCCGCCTCGAAGGGCATTCGGGTCCACACCGGCCGTGACTCCTCGGCGAGGGCGCGGACAAGGCCGTAGTAGAAGGCCGCGTTGGCGATGACGTCGGTGACGGTGGGCCCCGCGGGCAGGACACGGTTCTCGACGCGCAGGTGCGGGACGCCGTCGGCGATGCCGTAGACCGGGCGGTTCCAGCGGTACACGGTGCCGTTGTGCAGGACGAGTTCGGCGAGCTTGGGCACGCCGCCTTCGTCGAGGACCTCCAGAGGGTCCTCGTCGTCGCAGATCGGCAGCAGGGCCGGGAAGAACCGCAGGTTCTCCTCGAACAGGTCGTACGCCGAGGAGATCCAGCGCTCCCCGAACCAGGTGCGCGGGCGCACCCCCTGCGCCTGCAACTCCGGCGGCCGGGTGTCGGTGGACTGCTGGAACAGCGGGGGCCTGGACTCGCGCCACAGCTCGCGGCCGAACAGGAAGGGCGAATTGGCGCCCACGGCGATCTGCGCGGCGGCGACGGCCTGCGCGGCGTTCCAGACGTCGGCGAAGCGGCCCGGGGTGACCTGGAGGTGCAGTTGTACGGAGGTGCAGGCGGCCTCCGGGGCTATGGACTTCGAGGTGCAGGTGAGGCGCTCCACGCCGTCGATGTCGAGGACGAAGTCCTCGCCGCGGGCGGCCACGATCTGCTCGTTGAGCAGGGCGTAGCGGTCGACGTCGGAGAGGTTGGAGGAGACCAGGTCGTCGCGGTCGAGGGTCGGCAGAATGCCGATCATCACGATTCCCGCGTCGAGCTCCCCCGCTTTTCGATGGGCATATGCCAGCGAGGTCGTCAGTTCCTCGGCGAGCCGGTCGAATACCCGCCCGCCCAATCGGTGTGGGGCTATGTTTACTTCCAGATTGAACATGGCGAGTTCTGTTTGGAAATCACGGCTTGCGATCCGCTCGAGAACCTGGGCATTGAGCATTTTCGGCATGCCGTCGGCACCGGCCAGATTCAGTTCGATCTCCAGCCCCATGAGGTTCTTCGGGCGATCGAACCGCTTCTCGTCCAGGAGCCGCTCCAGTCCCGTCAGACACCTGCGGAGCTTGTCGCGGTAGTGCTGCCGATCGGACAGGTCGAACCGCCCCGCCACGACCTTCTCCCCCATCGAAGCGTCCCTCCTCGCGTGGGCGGCCCGAAGATCCGGCCGCCCGGTGTCGGGGTCACGTGGGATGATGCCCACACGCGGCGATCGATAACGTCCCCGGGCGGGGACGCCGGCCGCTAATCTGATGAGCGTGACCGGTGGCACATTCGCCGGGCATGGGGCACGGCGCAGTTTCGGGCCGAGACAACCTCGTGAAAAACGCCGACGAGAATTGGCCGACCCCTTCCCGGCTATTCTCCGAGGTCACCGGCGTAAGGCGCGAGCGGAATCGGGATGATTCCCGCGTATCGCCGACCGGATGGACCCTTGCCGAGTGCACCCGAAACAGCTAGACGAAACACCGTGTGAACACAGTTCGTATAAACTCCGCGAACAAGACAGAGGGTTGGCGCCCGCGGTCATGGAACCTGCCGTCGAGGTGACGTGCGGCAGGCCTCACCCACACTCCTCGTTCCCACGCCCCGGCCCCTGCCCCTCTGGCCCCGTGAGCAGACAGCGCCGTCCGCCCCCGCCCTCGCGCCACCGTGCCTGTCGAATGAGAGGCGACCCACCATGCCGCTGCATGTCCCCCCGGCTCCCGCGCCCGCCCTTCGCACCGTCCTGACCGCACTCGGTTCCCCCACCGCGGTCCGCGAGGCCCGAACTCCCTCCCTGCTGCGTTCCCAGGGCCCCGCCACTCCCGAACTCCCGCTGCCCGTATACGTACTGGACGAGCTCAGCCCCGCGGGCGTGTCCGCCACCCGGCTGGCCGGGTGGCGCTTCCTGATCCGCTGCGGCGAGCGCTCGGTGGCCGCAGCGGACACCATGCTGACGCCCGACGGCTGGGCCTTCTCGCACTTCTTCGAAGGCCCGTACATCGCCTCCACCGAGCGCGCCCTGCGCCAGGCCGAGACGATGAGCCAGCCCTACCAGCCTCGCCTGCTCTCGGTACCCAGCCTGTACATGCTCACACTGTGGCTGCACGGCGACTGCACCGCGGACGGCGCCACCGGCCACCCCGCCGCCACGGACCTGCTCGTCCCGCTGGCGCCGGCACCGCCCGGCATAGCCGCCCATCGCCCGCACCGCGTCGCCGAACTCCTCCCGGTGCTGACCCATCGGGTGACTCCCGTCCGGCTACTGGGCTCGCCCGCCTGACCACCGCCCGTCGCCAGACCTTTCGTACCCCGTCCCGGAATTCCGGGACGGGGTACGACGCTTTTCCGCCCGGCAATTCGCTCGTACGAGCAGCCAATTGCTCGTACGAGCCGAAAACAGCATCCGACCTGGACGGACTAGCCCCATCCGACCACCGAGAACCACCCGAAGTGACAGTGCAGTTGGACTGAACCGTCCGCACGGGGGATGCGTCCTCAACCTGTGAGAAAGCGGTGCTGCGAAATCCCTGCGGATTGACGCCCGTGGGGCAACACTGGGACTGGACCGACTTATCACTACGGGGGGCGGCCATGAACGGAGCTTCAAGCCGCGAGACAGACAAGACAGCCATCTCACACATCACGACAGAGCGAAAGATCCCATCAATGTGCCAGCACCAGCCACCGTGTCCGACAGCCCACTCCGCCGACCGGGAATCCGCCCGACTTGTGGCGCACCACCCGGAGCAGGGATGGAGCCTGCTGTGCAACGGCGTTCTGCTCTTCGAGGACACCGGTGAGCTCCTGCCCGACGGCCAGATCATCGCGCCGCACCGCCCGGTGGGCGCCGGCCAGGTGATGACGGCCGCCTGAGCGGCACCGGGCGGCGCGCCACCCCGCCCGGAGACTTGAGGGGCCGGTCGCAAGGACACCCTGCGAACCGGCCCCGACGCATGTGCGGAGGCGATCACTGCCCGTAGTTGCGCGTGTCGGCCACGTCGACTCAGGGGGAATTGGCGGCGGAGGAGGCCGGGGTCTCGGAGCCGACCGCGTCCCGGGTCATCAGCGGCCGCACCGACGTCTCGCCGCAGACCCGTGCCCCGGTCGAGGCCCTGCCGCTGCGGAACGGCCCCCGCAGACGCGACCGGCCGCTGCTCGCCCCAGTCTTCAACGACCTCTACGGCCCTTGGGCGGTGGGGATCATCCGGGGCGTCGAGGGGCCCGCGGAGGCGGCCGGGTTCGGCGCCCGTGGTGTCGGCGATCCACGGCCTGTCCGGCGACGCCCGCCTCCGCGGCAGCCGCGCGCGGGGACGGGCTCGGCGTGCTGCGGCCGGGCGAGCACGGCTCGACGTTCGGCGGCAGCCCGCCGGCGCCGTGGTCGGCACGGCCGTCGTGGAGCTGCTGGAGACGGGCGCGTACCAGCGCCGGGCCGGCCAGCTGGTCGTGGTCCTGCGCGGTGCGACACGGAGCCCGCGGACCCGCGCCTGCGACGGCGTCGCCCTCGTCACCTCGGCGCTGGAGCCTGTCGCGCACGAGGAGTTACGGGCCCTCGGGGTCCCGCCCCATCGGGCACCGCAGGATCGGCCTCGTCACGGGCCCGCCCAGGCCGCTGTGCAGCGCTGTTGCCGGCCCGGCGAACAGCCCGGCTCACCACGGGTGGAGCCGGGCACGGAGCTCGTGGTGCGGTCGAACACGGCACCCCCGGCGCCCTGAGCCGGGGGTGCCGGACCCCGGCGGTGCTCCCCACTGCACCGCCGGGGCGTTCTCTACTTGCCGCCCAGCGCCGCCCTGATCGCGAAGTAGGCGGGTTTGGGCCGCAGTTGCTCGTCCCACGGGAGCGCAGCACCTTCACCGGGGAAGAACGCCGGGATCCACGAGTACTTGTCGGTGTAGTCCCACACGGTGATGCCCACGCACCGCCGCACCGTGAGACATGCCTCGGTCAGGTCCCGGTACCACTGGGCCTGCTGCGCCAGCTTCTCGTCGGTCGCCGGCAGGATCATCCGTACGTCGACCTCGGTGAGCGCGGTGTCGAGGCCGAGCCGCGAGAAGCGGCGCAGGTTGTCCTCCAGGGTCGTCGGATAGCCGTACTGGAGGGCCAGATGGGCCTGGAGTCCGATGCCGTCGAGCGGGACCTTCCGGGCCTTGAGGTCCTTCGCCAGCCGGTAGTAGGCGTCGCTCTTCGGGCCGACCGCCTCGATGTTGTAGTCGTTGAGGTAGAGCTTGGCGTGCGGGTCGGCCTCGTGGGCCCAGCGCAGCGCGTCGGCGATGTAGCCGGAGCCGAGCGTCTTGTACCAGAGGGTCTCGCGGTAGGTGCCGTCCTCGTTGAACGCCTCGTTGACGACGTCCCAGGAGTAGACCTTGCCGCGGTAGTGCCGTACCTCGGTCTGGATGTGCTTCTTCAGTACGGCCCTGAGCTCGTCCGCGGTCCATTCGCGGCCGGTGAGCCAGTCGGGCAGCTGGCTGTGCCAGACCAGGGTGTGGGCACGGACCCGCTGGTGGTTCTTGCGGGCGAGGTTCACGATCTGGTCGCCGTTCGTCCAGTCGAAGACGCCCTGCTGGGGCTCGGTGGCGTACCACTTCATGCCGTTGCCGGGCGTGATCATGTCGAACTCGCTGCCGAGCAGGGCCGTATAGGCGGTGTCGGTGAGTTCGGGGTTGTCGGTGGCGCTGCCGAAGTAGCGGCCGTGGCGCTGGGCCAGTTCCGCGAGCGTCGGCTGCTTCGGGCTCGCCTGGGCCGCGGGGCCGGTGGCGATTCCGGCGGCGACCAGGACGGCGGCGAGGCCGCCGGCGAGTCTGAGACGGGTGGTCTTGCGCATGGTGCGACTCCTCACGGTGTGGGGTGCGGGGCCGTACGGACGCCGGTGCGCCTCATCCCTTGGTGGCACCGGCGGTGAGGCCGCCGACGAGCTGCCGCTCGGCGACCGAGTAGAAGGCGAGGGCGGGCACCATCGCGAGGACGAGATAGGCGAAGACGCGCGCGTACTCCGCCGAGTACTGGCCCTGGAACTGCTGGACGCCGATCGGCAGGGTCCACCATGTGTTGTCGGTGAACACCAGCAGTGGCAGGAGGAAGTTGTTCCAGCTGGTGACCACGGCGAGCACCGAGGCCGTGCCCAGCGCGGGCCGTGCCATGGGCAGCAGTACCCGCCAGAAGAACCCGAACGGGCTGCAGCCGTCGAGGGTGGCCGCCTCCTCCAGCTCACCGGGGATCTGCCGGAAGAACCCGCGCAGGATGATGATCGTCACCGGCAGTCCGTATGCGGCCTGCGGGAGGATCACGCCCAGCGGGTTGTCGAGCAGGTCGAGGTAGCGCAGCAGCAGGAACAGCGGCAGCGCGGCCACCGCGAAGGGGAACATCAGACCCATCGCGAAGAAGGTGAACAGCAACTCCCGCCCGCGGAAGGCGAACCGGGCGAAGGAGAAGGCCGCGAGCGCGGACACGGTGACCATGAGCACGGTCGTCGCCACGGCGATCAGGGTGCTGTTGCCCAGCAGCCTCCAGAAGCTGCCGGAGCCGAGGATGTCGGTGTAGTTGCCGGTCAGCCAGTGCTCGGGCAGCCCGAAGGGATTGCGGGAGAGTTCGGCCGTCGACTTGAAGCCGGACATGACGGCGTACAGCAGAGGTACGACCATCAACGCGCCGACGGCGACCAGGACGACGTGCAGCGGCAGTTGGCGCAGGGTCTTCACGTGCCGTCTCCCCTCATGTTCGTGGTGGCCCCTTCGAGGTCGCGGCGGAGCACGAACCGCTGGTAGGCGAGGGCGAAGACGAGGCAGATGCCGAACATGACCACGCTGATCGCGCTGGCGTAGCCGACCTGGTAGCGCTTGAAGCCGTACTGGAACATGGTCACGGCCATCGTCTCGGAGTGGTGGTCGGGGCCGCCCTGGGTGACCACCCACACCAGGTCGAAGAGCTGGACACCCCAGATGACGGACAGGAAGACGCTGATGCGCAGGGTGGGCGCGAGCAGCGGCAGGGTGACATTGCGGAACCGCTGCCAGGGCCCGGCGCCGTCGATCAGCGCCGCCTCGGTCAACTCGGCCGGGATGGACTGGAGTCCGGCCAGGTAGAGCATCATGTGGAAGCCGAAGTACTTCCACGTCATGACGAGGAACAGGGTCGCCATGACGTAGGACGGATCGGCGAACCACTCCCCGCCGAGCCCGTCGAGGCCGACGGCGCCCAGGACGTGGTCGGCGAGTCCGTCGCCCGGGGCGAAGATCATGCTGAACAGGACGCCGGTGATGGCCTCGGACAGGACGTACGGCGCGAAGAACAGCATCCGGTACACGGCCCGGCCGCGCAGCCGCTGGTTGAGCGCCACGGCCATGGCGAGCGCGAACGGCAGCTGCAGCGTGAGCGACAGCGCCATCAGGACCAGGCAGCGCCACAGGTCGCCCAGGAAGACGGGGTCCTGGAAGAGGCGGGTGAAGTTGTCCGTGCCCACGTAGTCGGAGGGCATACCGAACCCGCCCCAGCGGAAGAAGGCGGCGTACAGCGCGAACAGCATCGGCAGCAGGACGAGGCCGATGAACAGCACCAGGGCGGGCACCTGGAAGCCGACCGCGGTGAGCCAGTTCAGCAGGCGCCGCCGGGCCCGCCCCCGCGCGAAGTCCGCGGCGGGAGGCGGGAGTTCGAGATCCGGGCCGCTCCGCTTGTCCGGAAGGAACGTGGAGGACGTGGAGGTCATCGGCGGCTACTGCTCTTCCTTCGCGGTCTTCGTGACCGACTGCGTGACCTGCTCGGGGGACTTGGACCCTGCGATGAGCGCGGCGACGCTGTCGTTGATCTCCTGCCCGACGGCCGGTGCGTACGCCTGGTCGAGGTAGAGCTGGAAGCCGGTGGAGCCCTTCAACTGGGCTTCTACGGCCTTGAGGTTCGGGTCGCTGAGGGCGCTCTCGGCACCGGGGGCCACGGGAATGGCCCCGGTCTTCTTGACGAGTTCCCGATCGGTGGTCTCAGAGGCGAAGAACTTCAGGAAGTCGACGGCCGCCTGCGGGGCGCCCTTGCGCAGGGCATGCCCGCCGCCCCCGCCGAACACCTCCGTGATGGCGCCCTTTCCGCCCTCGACCGCCGGGAACGGGAAGAAGCCGAGGTTCGCGCCGAGCCCCTTGCCCTGGTCCGCCTCCACCTGCGGGGCCCACTGGCCCATGAGCTCCATGGCCGCCTTGCCGTTGCCGACGGTCGCGGCCTGGCCGCTGGGTGTGGAGTAGGCGGCGCCGAGGAATCCCTTCTGGAACGGCTGGAGTTGGACGAGGTCCTTGAGGTGCTGTCCGGCCTCGACGAATCCAGCGCCGGTGAAGTCCTTGTCGTCGCTGGCCTTCTGGAGGGCGTCGAGGCCCGCGGTGCGCATGGAGAGGTAGGCCCAGTAGTACATGCCGGGCCACTTCTCCTTGCCGGCGAGGGCGATGGGGGTGATGTTCCTGGCCTTCAGCTTGCGCACGGCGTCGAGGAAGCCGCTCCAGGTGGTCGGGGGCGCGGCGATGCCGGCCTGCTTGAACAGGGCCTTGTTGTACCAGAAGCCGATCATGCCGATGTCGAACGGAATGGCGTACGTCTTGTCGTCGAAGATGTACGCCTTCGTCGAGGCCGGCAGCAGTTGGCCCGCCCACGGCTTGGTCCGGTCGGTGAGGTCCTCGACCATCCCCGCGTCGATCTGCTGCTTGAG
Source organism: Streptomyces sp. NPDC001157 (assembly GCF_053598255.1). NCBI lineage: Bacteria > Bacillati > Actinomycetota > Actinomycetes > Kitasatosporales > Streptomycetaceae > Streptomyces > Streptomyces sp. NPDC001157. The sequence goes on along the minus strand of NZ_JBSFJW010000028.1, from coordinate 22,659 downwards.
GACGCCGCCGCCCCAGGTGTGGAAGATGTCGGGGAGCTTGCCGGAGGCGGTCAGCGCCGTCATCTTCGCCTTGTAGGCGTCGTTCTCGAGCTGGACGATCTTCAGCTTCACCTTGGGGTTCTGAGCCTCGAACTTCTTGGCCAGACCGGCCCATACGGTTTTCGCGGGCTCGGTGGTGGAGATGTTCCACCACTCGACGGTGGTCGTCCCGTCCGACGACCCTCCGTCCGAGTCTCCGCCGCATCCGCTCAGTGCCGTCATGCCCAGACCGGCCGCGGCGGAGGCCGCCAGGAAGCCGCGGCGGGACAGTGCCCGATCGCCCATCATGCGCTCCTTGGGTAGGGACGGCGCGTCCACGACCGTCCGCTGGGACCGAAAGTTTCGGAGATGATCCAGAAAGCTGCGTTGTTGCCGCACCCTAGAGACAGCTCCCAAACCGTGGCAACCCCTTGTACGCGGTGAATCTGCGTCCAACTTCCACGAGGCCCCCCAGCGTTGACGCAGGCACAGGAAGAGCCGAGAGTTTCCGGTGCATTCCGGAGACACGTCGACTCGAAGGATCAGGCGGGCGGAGGCCCCGTCGATCGGGGTGCTGCTGGCCGAAACATTCGGCCTGTTCGACGAAGGATGTCGTCGTGGGGGCGGGGCTTGCCGCGTCGTCGGTCTCCACCAGGATCACCTCGGGGGCCGCTGGACCTCCTCGACCCGCCGGCGAACGGCGGCGGGAGCCTTCGGATCCGGATGGCTCCGGCCCTCGCCCATGGAGCCGAGGGTGCGCCCCTCGTGTGACCCTTGCCGAGCTTCTCCACCCGGACGACGGACAGGCCGTTGCGCTCGACGACCCGGTGCACCTGGATGTCGGCGTACTGGGGAGACATGTCCGGGTCCAGGCCGGAACCGGAGGACGTGTCCGCGTCGACGGGGACCTCGGAGGGCTCGACCGTGTAGCACCAGCACGATCACCTCGGGCCTGTACGCCACCGACGTCATCGCATCCAGCGAGAGCACGCCCGGCTCGGTGGTCAGTACGGACATGGTTGCGGAGCCGTCAAGCAGGACCACGGGGCCGTATGGGTCCCGTCAAGGCCCATTCCCCCATGTCACAGGGTCTCTTACCGTCTGCCGTATGGGACACCGCGACGACGCGCGACGACACGGATCCGGCGCCGGAGAACCGGAATGCGGCCCGACGGTCCACGATCGCCGCTGGGCACGGGATCTGATCGGCGCAATCCGCTGTGCGACCGCGCTCCTCGGCCTGCTGTTCCTGATCGACTGGGCTGCGGACACCCTGTCCCTGTGGCGCGGGGCGCTGTGGTGCGCGCTCGCCGTACTGCTCTTCCTCCTGCTCTGCCCCGACCGGATCCGCGCCGGTGAGGGGTGGCTGACCTCGCGCCGCCTGCTGCGCACCCGCAAGGTCCGCACCGACCTGCTGGTCTCGGTGCGCTCCCTCGACGGAGTCACCCAGCGTCTGGTGCTCCGGGACGCCTTCGGTGAGCGCGTCGAACTCGACCCCGCCGTTCTCGTCCACAATCCCGACCTCTGGCACCGGTTGCACGAGGACGCCCGGAAGTCGCCGGCCCTGAGCACCCTGTTGTGCGGGAGCACCGCGCTGGACCGGGTCTCGCAGCGGGTGGAGCGCGAGACGGCCGAGACGGTGTTCAGGGTCTCCGATCTGAGGTGAAGCTCCCCTGAGCGGGCCGGGCAGAGTCCGCTGCCGGGCGGCGGAGCCGCAGTGGACCTACGACACATCGCCGCGCATCCCGCGCAGCGCTTGCCCGCAGTCACCGCCGCCGGTCCGCCGGATGCGGCGGCACGCCCGTCATCAGGATGTCCAGGCCGCGCCGCGTCGTCGCGAGGACCACGCGGTCGCCCGCCCGCAGGATCCTCCCCTGCACCGGACGCCAGTCGAAGCCCGTCCGTCCGGGAGGCAGTCCGGGCAGGCCGTCCACGGCCGCCGACACGGGCAGCGGGCCGGTGGCGGTCCCGACGGCCAGGACCCGCCACTCGTTCGCCCGGAAGGCCTCGCGCACGGAGCGCCCCTCCAGCTCGGGATGCCCGGCCACGTCCACGCAGGTGAACAGCAGCGAGCCCCGCTCCACCGGCATCACCCCCAGCACATGGCGGCCCATCATCGCGGCGGCGAACGAGGGAGCGGCCAGGGCGGAAACGCTTCTGCTGCGGGTCAGTGCGTCCGGGTAGGAGGCGCGCAGGGTGCGCTGGAGGGTGGCCGCGAAGGCGTCGTCGTACAGCCGCGTCACCACCCGAAGCGCGGGGTTCGTCTCCCGGACGGCCATGACGATGTCGAGGTTCTGGCCGTCGTCGCGAGTCAGGACGAGCAGCGAGCCGCTCTGCCTGATACGGGCCAGTTCGAGAACGCCGGGAGCCGTGGCGTCCTCCAGGATCAGCGGTACGCCGAGCTGGCGGGCGAGGGCGACGCCGCGGGCGTGCGGGTCGCGTTCGATGGCCACCACCTGGTGGTCGGTGGCGCGCAGCCGGGCCAGCACCCGGGTGCCGACCATGCCCAGGCCGACCAGGACGATGTGCCCGCTGACATCGTCCTCGGGCGGATGGCTCGCCGAGGCGGTGCGGAAGGCCTCGGTGGCGTTCATGGTGGCGGCGACGACGAGCGGGAGGACCGCCAACCCGACGAAGCCGGCGAGCAGTTGCAGTATGCGACGGGCGACCGACTCCTCGGTGGCCGGGTCGCCCATGGTGAAGATGTCCAGCAGCGGCAGGTAGAAGTTCTTCCACCACGGGTGCTCGTCCGCGAAGAGCGCGGTGGCGGTCGCGAGCGCCAGGACGACCGCCGCCAACGCGCCGTAGACGGCGGCGAGTTGATGGGAGAGGAAGACCTTCCACGGCAGGTGGGTGAGGCGTGCGCGCAGCCATCGGCGGGGGTGGAAGCGGCGGGCGCGGGCGGCCGTCTCGGCGGCGAGATGCGTGACCTCCTCCAGCATCAGCCGACCGTGCGTGAACTGCCGGTGGTAGGCGGTCCGGGTGTCGGGCAGCAGCTGGGTGCCCTCCTCGCCGGGCGTCTCGGGGCTGTCCTGGCTGGCAGGGTCGTCCTCGTGGGCGCCGGACAGGACGGCAAGGGTGGCCAGATCGGTGGTGTTCGACGGGGCTCCCGCGGGCCGTACGACGCCGCGGAAGACCTTGCCCTCGACCTGGAGGGTGTGCCCGTGGCCCACGGCCGCCGCTGCCACGAGTTCCGGTACGGCGGTGTCGGCGTCGGAGAGCACCGTGGTGGAGGTGTCCTGGACGAGGCCGTCGCACAGCCCCGCCGCCCGGTCCAGCAGCCGTTCCAGGTGGTGGCCGCGTTCACGGTTGAACATGCGGACGACCAGCCGCACCGACGGGTTGACGGTCCGCGCGAGCAGCGCCGCGGTCATGTTGACCTGGTCGTCCCGGTAGGTCAGGGCGAGCGCGGCGGCCCGTTCGACGCCCGCCGCCCGCAGGGCCCGCTCGTCGGGTCGGGCGGAGATGTGCAGCTCGACCGGGGAGTCCGGGTCGTCGTGCAGCGCGGCGATCTCCGCGCCGCGCTCGTCGCTCGCGTGCGGCAGCACGACGGTGACGATCTCGCCGCACACGGCGTCCAGTTCGACGGCCAGCCGGTGCGCGAGTCCGTCGTCGCCGCAGATCACCATGTGCTGCGATCTCGGGCCGGGATCTGGGCTGGTGGGGAGAGTTGACGTCACATCAGGCTGAACGACGGGGCTTACGGGGGCTGTTCCGGCCGGGGGCCCCACATGATCCAAGAATCCGTCAAGAACATGCCAATGAGCCCGCCGCCCCGGCCCCTGCGAGCCTGGCGCCACTGCCCGCGTCAGCGACCAGGCGTGCCTGCCGCGGTGGCACCCTGCCCAGGCCCGGGGCCTGCATGAAGCACCCGAGGTGGTGCCCGTTGCCCGTACGCCCACGGCTCGACTTGGCAGGACGACGTCGTAGGCGCCGCGCAGGTGGCTCGCGGACGAGCACAGCAGCCGGGCGCCCAGCACGGCCCCCTGGCTTGGGAACCGGATGCCATGACGCTGGGTGTCCGGCCCGGACCACCGGGCCTCCCTCCTCCAGACAGCCCAAAGCATCACCAACCATTCCAGAAGCATCCTTCCTGGGCGCCGATCCAGCCGAGCAGCGAGTCTTAACGGAAGCTTGACGCCGTCCGCCCCCTCATCCGTGGGCCCCGGCGTCACTCTCCGCTTACGCTGGTGCCGCCGTCCGCGTGATGGCCGGAACCCACACGCTGAGCCGCACATCAGGAGCACGCCGATGGCCACGACCGAACACCCTGCGCCCAGCCGCCTGCGTTCCTGGATGCTGGAGGGCCTGTCCGACATGGGCAAGGGTGTCCAGCAGGCGCCGCACGCCCAGCCGGAGGCCCCGCACAAGGGGCAGCGCTGGTACCGCGTGATGTGCCTGACCGGCGTCGACTACTTCTCCACCCTGGGCTACCAGCCGGGCATCGCGGCTCTGGCGGCCGGCCTGCTCTCGCCGATCGCGACCATCGTCCTCGTGATCGTGACGCTCGCCGGCGCGCTGCCGGTCTACCGCCGGGTGGCCGAGGAGAGCCCGCACGGCGAGGGCTCCATCGCGATGCTGGAGCGACTGCTGTCCTTCTGGAAGGGCAAGCTGTTCGTCCTGACCCTGCTCGGCTTCGCCGCCACCGACTTCCTGATCACCATCACCCTGTCGGCCGCCGACGCCTCGACCCACCTCGTCGAGAACCCGCACCTGACCAGCGTCCTGCACGGCAAGGAAATGCTGATCACGCTGATCCTGGTGGCCCTGCTCGGCGCGGTGTTCCTCAAGGGCTTCCTGGAGGCGATCGGCGTCGCCGTCGCCCTGGTGGTCGCCTATCTCGGGCTCAACGTGGTCGTCGTGGCCGTCGGCCTCTGGCATGTGATCACCGCGGGCCACGTGGTCACCGACTGGACCAGCGCACTGACCGCCGAGCACGGCAACGTGTTCGCCATGATCGGCGTCGCCCTGCTGGTCTTCCCCAAGCTCGCGCTCGGCCTCTCCGGCTTCGAGACCGGCGTCGCCGTCATGCCGCACGTCCAGGGCGACCCGGGCGACACGGAGGACAACCCGCAGGGCCGCATCAGGGACACCAAGAAGCTCCTCACGGCCGCCGCCCTGATCATGAGCGTGTTCCTGATCCTGACCAGCTTCATCACCACGGTGCTGATCCCGGCGAAGGAGTTCAAGTCCGGCGGCCAGGCCAACGGGCGCGCCCTCGCCTACCTGGCCCACGAGTACCTGGGCAACGCCTTCGGCACGGTCTACGACATCTCGACCATCGCCATCCTGTGGTTCGCCGGCGCCTCCGCCATGGCGGGCCTGCTCAACCTGATGCCCCGCTATCTGCCCCGCTACGGCATGGCCCCGCACTGGGCCCGCGCCGTACGCCCGATGGTGATCGTCTTCACCCTGATCGGCTTCCTGGTCACCTGGATCTTCGACGCCGACGTCGACGCCCAGGGCGGCGCCTACGCCACCGGCGTCCTGGTCCTGATGTCCTCCGCGGCCATCGCGGTGACCATCGCGGCCCACCGCGCCCGGCAGCGCAACTGGACCGTCGCCTTCGCCACCGTCTCGGCGGTCCTGCTCTACGTCACCGTCGCCAACGTCATCGAGCGCCCCGACGGCGTCAAGATCGGCGCCTGCTTCATCGCCGGCATCATCCTGGTCTCCCTGCTGTCCCGCCTCGCCCGCGCCTTCGAGCTCCGCGTGACCAGCGTGACCTTGGACGACATGGCGGAACGTTTCATCCGGGACATGTCCAGCCGCAAGATACGGTTCATCGCCAACGAGCCCGACCGGCGCGACAAGGCCGAGTACCGCGACAAGATCGAGCAGATCCAGAACGACAACGACATCCCCGGCGAGGACTTCGTCTTCGTCGAGGTCACGGTCGTCGACCCCTCGGAGTTCGAGGCCGGCCTGACGGTCCGCGGCGAGGTCCTCCACAACCGCTACCGGGTGCTGACCCTGGAGTCCTCGTCCATCCCGAACGCGTTGGCCGCTCTGCTCCTGCATGTCCGAGACACCACGAACTGCACCCCGCACATCTACTTCGAGTGGACCGAGGGCAGCCCCTTCGCCAACTTCCTGCGCTTCTTCCTCTTCGGCCAGGGCGAGGTCGCCCCGGTCACCCGAGAGGTCCTGCGCGAGGCAGAACCGGACCGCGCCCGCAGGCCACGCGTCCACACGGGCTGAACACCGGCCGGGCCCCGAGGGGCGCGGAGCCGCACATCGGCACACCCGGAGCCCACCACCGTCAGGATCCCGTCAAGATCCGGCCCCACGGCGTAAGAACGCCGTCAGCGGCCGCGCCCAACCGCCCCCGTCGGCCTACCTTCGCCTCATGCGACGGGTTGGACCGCCGAACCCTGCCGGAGACCGCCACTGGCGTGGCAGCGCCCGACTCGCCGCGTGCTGCGCCCTCGTCTTCTGCGCCATGACGATGCTGGTCGACTGGGACGCCGAGACCCTCACCCCACTGCGCGCCCTGCTGTGGCTCACGCTGTCGGCGGCCGTCTTCGCCGTCCTTCTCCCGCCCCGGGTCACGGCGGGCCCGGGCTGGCTGGCGGTACGCGGGCTCGGCCGCCGGCGCGCCATCCGTACGGACGCCCTGGTCGCCGTGAGGCAGTTCAGTGGCGCCTCCTCGCACCTGGTCCTGCGCGACGCCGACGGCCACCGCCTGGAACTCGACCCCCGTGTCCTGATCGCCGACCCGCTGGTGTGGCACGAACTGGACACGGGCATGCACCGCTCCCTGGAACGCGGCACCCTGCGCCAGGGCACGGACGTCCTACGGGCGCTCGGCCACCGCATCGACGACGAGACAGCCCAGGCGGTGCTCAGGGCCTCGGGGCTCTCCTGAGGAACCCGCGCCGCTGCGGACGCACCACCACTTGACCGAAGTTCATACGGCCGTGAATCGCGATGCGCAGTTCCACGGGCACCCCCGGGGCGGCCGCCGAACGGTTCTTGACGCCCCCGTAGTCGAGCATCAGCGAGTCCGTGTCCACCACGATGCCCGGCCGGATCAGCAGCTTCAGCGCGCCTCCACGCAGGTCCACCTCGATGTGCAGGGTGTCGTGGGTGATCACCGCATCGGTGAAGTCGAGCGTCACCTCGCCCCACTCCGAGTCGATCTCCAGCCGCCGCGGCACTGTCCAGCCGTCACCGCGCCGGGTGGAGGCGCCGCGTTGCTCGATGCGGTCGATGTCCTTGCCTGCGACCTCCGAGGCCGATTCCGGCAGGTCCACCGTCAGAACCGCCAGTTCGCCCAACGTGCGGGCGGTCAACGCCGCCTCCACCCGCTCGTCCAGCTCCTCCGCGGTCAGCCGACCGTCCCCGGCCGCGACACGCAACACCTCCACGACCTGGTCCCGGTCCGCGTGCGAGGCCCTCAGATCGAGCGACGCCCCGCCACTGCGTGACAGCTCAGCCGACATACCCACACCCCGAATCCCCGACATCAAACTAACGCTATATCGCGTTACACCCAACACTCAACCCCACGCTCAACCCCACGTCCGCCACGGCCCGTTCCCGGCCCTATCGTGACCGCATGCAGAGCTACACAATCGGCCAGGCGGCACGGCTGCTCGGCGTGAGCCCGGACACCGCACGCCGCTGGGCGGACGCCGGCCGGGTCGCGACCCATCGCGACGAGGGCGGCCGACGACTCATCGACGGCCGGGACCTGGCCGCCTTCTCCGTCGAACTCGCCAAGGCGGGCGGCACCGAGGAGGAGACCTCCTACACCTCGGTCCGCAACGCCTTCCCCGGCATCGTCACCGCGATCAAGCTCGGTGACGTGGCGGCCCAGGTCGAGATCCAGGCCGGCCCGCACCGCCTGGTCTCACTGCTGACCCGCGAGGCCGTGGAGGAACTCGGCCTCGAGGTCGGCATGGAGGCCACCGCCCGGGTGAAGTCGACCAACGTGCACATCGACCGCACCTGACCCACAGACCACTCCCTCACCGCCGGCCACCTCCACCCGGACGACGAGTTGCCCCGTACACCGTCCGAGTCCCGCGCCCTGGCCACCGGCCCCGCCCGCCCCTGGCGCTGCGAGGGGGCCGACCTGGAGACCAGTAGTGCTCAAAGCGACGCATACACACGCGCACCCGGCATAACGCCCCCGTAGGACTACGGTGAGCCCCATGAGCCTGAGCATCCGCAACCAGATCCCCGGCACGGTCACCGCCATCACTCCTGGCGAGGCCATGGCCACCGTCAAGGTCCGCCTCACCGGCGGCCAGGACCTCACCGCGGCGATCACGCGCGAGTCCGCCGAGGAACTCGGCCTCGCCGCGGGCACCGCCGTACGCGCCCTGGTGAAGTCGACGGAGGTCTCCCTGGCCACAGCCCCGGTCGAGGGCCTGTCCATCCGCAACCAGTTGCCGGGCAGGGTCACCGACGTGACCACCGGCGGCGCGATGGCCTCCGTGAAGGTCGCCGTCGACGGCGGCGAACTGACCTCCGCGATCACCAAGGACGCCGTCACGGACCTCGCCCTGACCACCGGCACACCCGTCGTGGCCCTGATCAAGTCGACGGAGATCTCACTCGCGACGGCATAACGGGAAAGGGCCCCGCCGAAGCGGGGCCCTCCTCCACGACCGCTGCCTCAGTCGTCGTACGCGTCCAGCGGCGGGCACGAGCACACCAGGTTCCGGTCGCCGAAGGCCTGGTCGATCCGGCGCACCGGCGGCCAGTACTTGTCGGCGGCCGACACCCCGGCAGGGAAGACGGCCTCCTCACGCGAGTACGCGTGCTCCCATTCCCCGCCGAGCGCGGCGGCGGTGTGCGGCGCCCCCCGGAGCGGGTTGTCCTCGGCCGGCCACTCGCCCGCCCCGACCTTCTCGATCTCCGCACGGATGGCGATCATCGCCTCGCAGAACCGGTCCAGCTCGATCAGGTCCTCGGACTCGGTCGGCTCGATCATCAGCGTGCCGGCCACCGGGAACGACATCGTCGGCGCGTGGAAGCCGTAGTCGATGAGCCGCTTGGCCACGTCGTCGACGCTCACCCCGGTCGCCTTGGTCAGCGGCCGCAGATCGATGATGCACTCGTGCGCGACCAGCCCGCCCGGACCGGTGTAGAGCACCGGGTAGTGCGGCTCCAGCCGCTTGGCGATGTAGTTGGCGCTCAGCACAGCCACCTGCGTGGCCCGCTTCAGCCCCTCGCCGCCCATGAGCCGCACGTACGCCCACGAGATCGGCAGGATACCCGCGGAACCCCAGGGAGCCGCAGAGATCGGCCCGACGCCCGTCTCGGGGCCGGCCGCCGGCTGCATCGGGTGGTTCGGCAGGTACGGCGCAAGGTGCGCCCGCACACCGACGGGTCCGACGCCCGGACCGCCGCCACCGTGCGGGATGCAGAAGGTCTTGTGCAGGTTGAGGTGCGAGACGTCACCGCCGAAGTGCCCCGGCTTGGCAAGCCCCACAAGGGCGTTGAGGTTGGCGCCGTCGACGTACACCTGCCCGCCGGCCTCGTGCACCTGCGCGCAGATGTCGGCGACATGCTCCTCGAAGACACCGTGCGTGGAGGGGTACGTGATCATCAGCACCGCCAGCTCGTGGCGGTACTGCTCGATCTTCGCCCGCAGGTCCTCGACGTCGATCTCGCCGTCCTCGGCGGTCTTCACGACGACGACCTTCATCCCGGCCATCACGGCGCTGGCGGCGTTCGTACCGTGCGCGGACGACGGAATCAGACACACGGTCCGCTGCTCGTCCCCGTTGGCCCGGTGATATCCGCGTACGGCGAGCAGTCCGGCCAGCTCGCCCTGCGATCCGGCGTTGGGCTGCAGGGACACCTTGTCGTACCCGGTGACCTCGGCGAGCCGCTCCTCCAGCTCACGGATGAGCGTGAGGTAGCCCTGCGCCTGCTCGGCGGGTGCGAAGGGGTGCAGCTGCCCGAACTCGGGCCAGGTGACCGGCTCCATCTCGGTGGTCGCGTTGAGCTTCATGGTGCAGGAGCCCAGCGGGATCATGCCGCGGTCGAGTGCGTAGTCGCGGTCGGCGAGCCTGCGCAGGTAGCGGAGCATCGCGGTCTCGGAGCGGTGCTGCTGGAAGACCGGGTGGGTCAGGTAGTCGTCGGTGCGCAGCAGACCGGCGGGCAGGGAGTCCGCGGTCGCCGCGTCCAGCGCCTCGATGTCGCCCTCGACCCCGAACGCGGTCCACACGGCGCTCAGTTGGGCCCGCGCGGTGGTCTCGTCGCAGGCGATCGACACGTGGTCGGCGTCGACGAGGTGAAGGTTGACGCCGTTCTCCCGCGCGGCGGCCACCACCTCGGCGCCGCGGCCCGGCACCCGCACGGTGAGCGTGTCGAAGTAGGAACCGTGCACGACCTCGACACCACCGGCCTGAAGGCCCGCGGCAAGGATCGTGGCGTACCGGTGGGTGCGCCGCGCGATCGCCTTGAGCCCCTCCGGCCCGTGGTACACGGCGTACATCCCCGCCATGACGGCGAGCAGCACCTGGGCGGTGCAGATGTTGCTGGTGGCCTTCTCCCGCCGGATGTGCTGCTCACGGGTCTGCAGCGCGAGGCGGTACGCCTGGTGCCCGTCCGCGTCCACGGACACACCCACCAGCCGGCCGGGCAGGCTGCGCGCGAACTTCTCGTGCACGGCCATGTAGCCGGCGTGCGGCCCGCCGAAGCCCATCGGCACACCGAAGCGCTGCGTGGTCCCTACCGCGATGTCCGCGCCGAGCTCCCCGGGCGACTTCAGCAGCGTCAGCGCCAGCAGATCGGCGGCGACGGTGACCAGCGCACCGAGCTCGTGCGCCTGGTCGATGAGCGGCTTGATGTCGCGCACGACGCCGGAGGCGCCGGGGTACTGGACGAGCACGCCGTTGATCTCACGCCCGGCGACCTCGGCCGGAATGCCGTCGCTCAGGTCGGCGACCACGACCTCCACACCCGTCGGCTCGGCACGCGTCTCGATCACGGCGATGGTCTGCGGCAGCACGTCCGCGTCGATCAGGAACAGGCCCTTCTTGTTCCTGCCCATGCGCCGGGACAGCGCCATGGCCTCGGCTGCGGCCGTCCCCTCGTCGAGCAGCGAGGCACCGGAGGTGGGCAGCCCGGTCAGGTCGGCGACCATGGTCTGGAAGTTGAGCAGGGCCTCGAGCCGCCCCTGCGAGATCTCGGGCTGGTAGGGCGTGTAGGCCGTGTACCAGGCGGGATTCTCCATCACGTTGCGCAGGATGACGGGCGGAGTGAAGGTGCCGTAGTACCCGAGTCCGATCATGGAGTCGAGCACCTGGTTCCGGTCGGCGAGCGACCTCAGCTCGGCCAGCACCTCGGCCTCGGTACGCGCGCCCGGCAGCTCCAGCGCATCCGAGTTCTTGATCACATCCGGCACCGCGGCGGCGGTCAGCTCGTCCAGCGAGCCGTATCCGACGTGCGCGAGCATCTTGGCCCGTGCCTCATGATCAGGCCCTATGTGGCGCTGCTCGAACGGGATGCCCTGTTCGAGCTCGGAGAGCGGAATGCGATGGGCGGTCATTGCGGAGGCCTCCTGGTCTGACACGACCTGCGAGGGGCACCACGGCGCGGGTGCCCGGACGGCCTCCCCCTCTGTCATCTCAACCTGAGAGCTTCACCGGATCACCCGAGGGCGCCCGGCTTTCACCGTCGGTGAGAGCGGAAGCCGTCGACACCCGCCCTGCTTTCCAGAGTGACCTCGTCCGCGCGGTACGTGTGCCTGAGAGATTCCGGGGAGGATTTGCTCCTTCGGCGCCTCCGATGATGTCTGGAGGACTCTCCCGCACGGGGTCAGCAGCCGTTGTCAGCCTACCAGCGAGCGCAACAGTGGATCCTTCGAGTGGCCGCCATCACCAATGTGCTCTTTTGTAGTGCTTACGGATGAGTTGCGACCAAGTGGAGGGCCCGTGCAGACCGACATCGATCCGCGCAACCTGATCGGCCGCAAGGCGTTCGACCGCAACGGCACCAAGCTCGGCACCATCGACGAGGTCTACCTCGACGACGCGACCGGCGTGCCGGAGTGGGCGGCCATACGCACCGGCCTGTTCTCCCGGGACGCCTTCGTCCCCCTGGAACCCAGCGAACTGATCGAGGGCACCCTCCGCGTCCCCTACGACCGGTCCCTCATCAAGGATGCCCCCGACTTCGGCGTCGGCCGCCACCTGTCCCCCGAACAGGAACTCCAGCTCTACCACCACTACGGTCTGGACATCGCCGCTCCTTCCTCCTTCCCGGATCACGACTTCGGCAAGCTCGCGGGTACGGAGGACGCGGACGCCTAGCCCGACCCCTCGCACCGCGCGCGGCCCCCCGCGCGGACCGGCACCATCCCCCGGTCAGGCACCGACTCCCTGCACGGAGGCCCCGGGTCTCCCCGTCACCAACGGCAACGGGTCCGCCGGCTCCAGCTGAGGGTCATCGGTGCGAAACGTCCGCACCCGCCCCGGTCCCGAGTCCGGCGTCTCGAACCGCACGGTCACCCGCCCGAGCCCGCTTCCCTGCACCCACCCGTGCCCGAACTCGGCATGCCGCACATCGTGCCCCGCGGGCCACCGCCGCTCGACGACCACCTGCTGCTCCTCGACGGGCTCCTCGTCCGCCTCGTCCGCCGAATGATCCACGCCGTCCCCCGCGGCCTGCGCGAACAGATCCTCCTGCGTGTAGTCGGCCAGCCCGCTCACCCCGACCCCCAGCAGCCGCACACCCCCCGTCGTGTCCACCGAATCCAGCAGCCGGGCGGCAGCCTCCCGTACCACCGCCGGGTCATCCGTGGGCCCGCGCAGTGTCTCGGAACGAGTCAGCGTCGAGAAGTCGTAGCGCCGCACCTTCAGCACGATGGTCCGGCCTGAAAGGCCCGCACCACGCAGCCGCCGCACACACCGGTCCGCCAGCCGCTGCACCTCCAGCCCCACCCTCACCCGGTCGTGAATGTCCACGTCGTACGTGTCCTCGACCGACACCGACTTGGCCTCACGCTCGGCCACCACGGGCCGGTCGTCGTGCGCCAGTGCCATGGCGTACAACGCGTGCCCATGGGCCTTGCCCAGCAGCCGGACGAGCTCGTCCTCACCGGCCTCGGCGATCTCGTCGACCGTGGTGATTCCGGCCCGCCGCAGATGGTCCCCCGTGGCAGGCCCCACCCCTGGCAGCATCCGCACCGACATCGGTCCGAGCTTGGCCCGCTCGGTACCGGGCTCGACAAGCACCAGCCCGTTCGGTTTGGCCTCCTCGGAGGCGATCTTCGCGAGCATCTTGCAGGCGGCAAGGCCCACGGACCCGGTGAGCCCCGTATCCGCCCGTATGTCGGCGCGCAGCTTCTCCCCCACCAGCCGCGCCGACGCCGCGTCCCAGGCCGCCTCTCCGGCCTCCAGGTCCACGAAGGCCTCGTCCAGGCTCAGCGGCTCCACCAGCGGCGACAGCGAGTGCAGCAGCCCCATGACCTGCTCGCTGATCGACCGGTAGAACGCGAAGCGCGGCACCAGATACGCGGCGTTCGGTGCCAGCCGTCGCGCCTGCGCCATCGGCATCGCCGACCGCACCCCGAAGACCCGCGCCTCGTACGAAGCGGTGGCGACGACCCCGCGCGGCCCGAGCCCACCCACGATCACGGCTTTCCCGCGCAGACTCGGCTTGGATGCCTGCTCCGCCGAGGCGTAGAAGGCATCCATGTCGAGATGCAGGATCGTGGGCGCGTTTCTCACATCTCCGATGCTGCCCTACGCCACTGACAATGCCGTCCTACGACCTCCTACGGCCGCCGAAGCGCCCTGCGAAGCCGCAGCAGATGCGGTCAGACCGCCCGGTTCCGCCGTCGCGCCAGCTCGTCCGCCGGGTTGTGCCCGACGAGGGTCTCGCCGGTGTCGATCCGCTCGCCGTGCAGCTGCGAGAGCGCGCTGTCGACGTCCCGCCACACCACACCGACGGCGATCCCGAAGATCCCCTGCCCCCCCTGGAGCAGCGCATGGACCTCGTCGGGCGAGGTGCACTCGTAGACCGTGGCGCCGTCGCTCATCAGCGTCATGCGCTCCAGGTCCCGGAAGCCCCGCTCACGCAGGTGCACCACCGCGGTACGGATGTTCTGCAGCGACACCCCGGTGTCCAGGAACCGCTTGACGATCTTCAGGACGACGACGTCCCGGAAGCTGTAGAGCCGCTGCGTGCCCGACCCGTGGGCGGGCCGCACGCTCGGCTCGACGAGCCCGGTACGGGCCCAGTAGTCCAGTTGCCGGTAGGTGATGCCCGCGGCCGCGCAGGCCGTCGGACCGCGATAGCCGATCTGCTCGGACGCCATGGACGCCGCCCCTCCGCTGCTCGGCACGGCCGCCGGTCGCTGCGGAGCGTGATCGGCCGCGCTGCCGGAATGGGGGTCCCCCCAACTCGAACGAAGTTGAGAGCTTGGGGGAGGGTACGGACCGCTCTCCCCGAGACTGCGTCCGGGGCCACCCCCAGCCGTACCGTCGCCGCTGCTTCTCACGCCGACCTCCGTCCTTGACCTGCCATCTCGACGGTAGGCAGTCACCAGGGGTGCGTCAACGATCGCCACACTCGGCACGCCGAGTGATAATCACCCTAAGAGTGGTTTCCCGCACCCCACCGCGGGGAAAGGCTAGCCGAATGCGCTCGGATGGGGCCGCAGGACGCTCTCACTCGCCGTTGGCACTTGCCGGCATTTGAGCCGTGACCGGCGGCGAACCGGCCCGCCGCGGAGTCCGACTCCGCCGGGCCGACCACGCCTCACTGACTGCTTGTCCCGAAGTCCTCCGGCGAGATCTGGTCGAGGAACTCGCGGAACTTCTCCACCTCGTCCTCCTGCTCATCCGGGATCGCGATGCCTGCGTCGTCGAGCACGCCGTCGCTGCCGTAGATCGGCGTTCCGGTGCGCAGCGCCAGCGCTATGGCGTCGGACGGACGGGCACTGACTTCGACCCCGCTGGCGAAGACCAGCTCCGCATAGAAGACGCCCTCACGCAGATCCGTGATGCGTACTTCGGTCAGCTCCTGACCGACGGCCTCCAGCACGTCCTTGAACAGGTCGTGGGTCAGCGGTCGTGCGGGGGCCATGCCCTGCTGGGCGAAGGCAATGGCAGTCGCCTCCCCCGGCCCGATCCAGATGGGGAGGTAACGGTCGCCTCCCACTTCACGCAGGAGCACGATCGGTTGGTTGGAGGGCATTTCGACCCGGACACCTACGACATCGAGCTCGTTCACACAGCAACCCTAGGACCTGCCCGGGACGTTTGGGTAGTCGAGCCGAGAACGGGAGGCCGATCCGGCCTCCGCGAACACGCCGGACTCAGGGCAGCCGCACACCGAGCGCGGTCTGCACGAGGGCGGCGTGCAGCTTCACCGTGAGCGCAGCCAGCTCCTTCGTACGTGCCTCGGCATGCGCCCTGGTCTGCGGATTGCGATGGCGCTTCAGCGGGGCCACCACCTGGTCCACGAGCCCGGCCTCACGGTCGGCGGCCGCCTTCATGGCCCTGAGGTGCCTCGGTTCGATCCCGAACCGCCCGAGCTCCACGACGAGCGAAGCCACGGTCACCGTCTCCGCGTCGTACGCCCCGTCCGGCAGTGGCGCGACCAGGCCGTACGACTCCCACTCCGCGAGTTCCTGCTCGCCGATCCCGGCGGCCGCGAGCAGCTCCGCCCGTCCGATCCGAGCCGCGGTGGGCCCCTCGGGTACATCGAGGAGGGCCTCGCCGTCCCGCTGGCGTCCCACGACGGGCAGCGGGACCGCCTCACCGCGCTCCATGGCGTCCAGATGCTCGCGGATCACCTTCAGAGGCAGATAGTGGTCCCGCTGCATCCTCAGCACATGGCCGAGGCGCTCGACATCGCCCTCGCTGAACTTGCGATACCCCGAGGGGGTGCGTTGCGGCTCGATGAGCCCTTCCGACTCCAGGAAGCGGATCTTGGAGATCGTGACTTCGGGGAACTCGTCGCGCAGCACGTTCAGCACCGTGCCGATGCTCATCAGACCGCTGTCCGTGCCGGCGGTGCCGGGCACGGCACCGCCGCTCGGTGTTCGAAGCATGGGCATTCCCTTGGGGTCCCCCCGGGCGGGGTCTGGGGGAAGGGTCAGTAGCCCCGCTGGCTTGCGTAGAAGACCAGCCGGTACTTTCCGATCTGCACCTCGTCACCGTTGTTCAGAGCGACCTGGTCGATCCGCTCGCGGTTGACGTACGTGCCGTTCAAACTGCCCACGTCGGCCACCGTGAACGAGCCGTCCGCGCCACGGCGGAACTCCACATGCCGACGCGAGACCGTCACGTCGTCCAGGAAGATGTCGCTCTGCGGATGACGCCCGGCCGTGGTCAGGTCACCGTCCAGCAAGAAGCGGCTGCCCGAGTTGGGCCCGCGGCGCACGACCAGGAGCGCGGAGCCCAGCGGCAGCGCGTCGACCGCCGCCTGTGCCTCAGGGGAGAGCGCCGGCATCTGCGTCTGACCGGTGACCTCGGCGTCGTAGGCCTCAAGGCCGGAAATCGAGATCGTGGACGTCGTCTCGGACGGCCGCTCGGCCGCGCCGCCGGTCCGCAGCGGAGCGCCACAGTTGGAGCAGAAGCGGCTGTTCTCCGCGTTGCGGTTACCGCACCTCGTACACACCAGGGCCGACATAGGGGAAAACCCTCCACCCGTACTTGAGGTTGACGGTTGCCCGAAACCTATGCCGCCGGACTGCGCAGGGTCAACAGACGGCGCGCCCTGACCTCCGTGAATGTCACCACCCGGACCAGGGACCTGGTCCCGGAACAGCGGGCGCTGGCCCTCTGCATCGGGCTGTGCGCGATGACGAGCGGTCGCGTTGTCGCTACCCTCTCGCGCGCTCTTGCCGAACAACTTCGCAAACAACTTCACGGGCGATTCCCCTTGACCGAAACAGACCCGCCCGTGGGGCAGGACGAACCCTGATTGCATACACCGGCCGACCCGGACATCCTCACAACGTCCGTATCCACCAGACAGTTTCCACCACGCACCACCCATTCGGTGCGCCGACCCCCCGCAACCTCATGCCCTCGCCGGACGTCGCCCATGCACCGCCTGTTCACTGGGAGGACGACCGAGCGTAGTCAGGCTGCTTCGCCGCTCGCAAGGCGTCCACGACGATCTTGTTCGACCGCTCGACGGCAACGGTGGCCTGCTCCTTCTCCAGAGTCTGCACCACGCCTCCAGGGATGTTGAGCGCCGGTTCGAGGTCCTCCGGCTTGCCGATGACCTTGAAACGAAACGGAGCGTTGATCTTGTTCCCGTCGACGCTCACGCTCTTGCCGGAGTCGGTGAGGTAGGTGTTGGCGACGACGCGCACGTCGTTCACCTGGATCGCCTCCGCTCCGGCCGCACGCAGCTCCTGGATCGCGTCGAGCAACATGTCCGCCTGGACCGTCCCCTTCTTGTCCTCGATGGTCATCGTGATGCCGGGACCCTGCGCGGCCACCGTGCCCGCCAGAATGCCGAGTTGCTTCTCCTTCTCGACCGTCTGCTTGCGGGCCTCCTCGGCCTGGTCGGAGCTGTTCTCCAGCTCGTCGCGCTGCTTCTCCAGTCCCTGCTTCTCGTCCTCAAGACGCTGTGTACGGTCGTCGAGTTCATCCAGGATGCGAACGAGATCTTCCTGACGCGCGCCACGCAGGGCGCTGTCGCTGTTGCTGTTCGAAGCCACCTGGACGGCCAGGCCGAAGCCGAGGCCGAACAGCAGGACGGCGACGATGAGTTGGGCGCGCGTGAGGCGCGGCGGCCACAGGCCCTTCACCAGCCGCTGCCGCCCGGTGAGAGAAGGCTGCTGCTGCTTCTCGGGAGCGGTCGTCACCTCGGGCTCCGTCGCGGGAACCTCCTCCGGAAGTTCCTTGCGGAGCCTGTTCTGCGGCGTCTCTTCGTTGTCGCTCATCGGCCTCACGCCCGGAAGACGTGCCGACGGATCGCCGCGGCGTTCGAGAAGATGCGGATCCCGAGGACCACGACGACACCGGTGGACAGCTGGGCGCCCACACCCAACTTGTCGCCCAGGAACACGATCAACGCGGCCACGACCACGTTGGACAGGAACGACACCACGAACACCTTGTCGTCGAAGATCCCGTCGAGCATGGCCCGCAGCCCACCGAAGACGGCGTCGAGCGCCGCGACGACGGCGATCGGCAGGTAAGGCTCGACGACCGCCGGAACCTCAGGCCGGACCAACAGGCCGGCCACGACTCCCACTACGAGGCCCAGTACGGCGATCACGATGTGCCCTTCTCAGTCTTCTCGGTCTTCGGCTGTGCTGTACGTACGATCACACTCGGTGCGGCAGGCAGCCGGAGGTCGCCTGCCACGGAGATGCTGGTCCGGATGCCGTAGGTCTCCTGCAGGGCGTGCAGATACAGCCCGTCGGCACTGTCCTGGAACCTGCTGCTCAGCTGCTTGCCGTTCCCCACGGCCAGCACGGTATAGGGGGGAACCAGCGGCTTGTTGTCGACCAGTATCGCGTCCCCCGCGGCCCTGATCGCCGAAAGCGCCGTCAGCCGCTGCCCATTGATCGAAACGGCCTCGGCCCCCGACTCCCACAGCCCGTTGACCACACGCTGCATGTCGCGGTCCCGCACTCGACCGGTGTCGGAGAAGTCCGAGGTCTCGCGCGGATTGCCGTTGCCACCGCTGGTGGCTTCCTTGGCGTCGTTCACGACCAGCTTCACGCCGGGACCGTGCACCTCGACGGCGCCCGACAAAATCCCCACCAGCTCCGACTGATCTCCGCTGCCGCCCTTCTTGAGGGCCTCCCGCTGGCGCGCACTCACATCGTCGCGCAACTTGTCGACGGAGCCCTCGAGCTTGTCCGCCGCCGTGGTCTCCCGGTCGATGCGGTTGATCAGTTCCTCGCGCTCCTTGGCGACGACGGGAGCCGCCACCCGAGCCTGTGCCGCTCCGACGGTCACGACGAGCGCCGCGAGCACCAGCCCGGCGGCCAGGCCGAGCCTGGCCCTGAGGGTCTTCGGCAGGGCGCCGTCGCCCGCGGCCTTCTTCCTGGCGGCCGCCTCGGCGTAGCCGTCGTCCAGGCTGTGGTCCATGACGTTGGTGAGCAGCGACATGGAAGCGTCCGGACGCGAGGGGCGCGTGGGTGTGCTCCGAACGGGGGGCTGCTGCGGCATGCCGCACATCGTCGCATGTCGCGACCACTACCTCCGAATGGCCCCACCGGCGTGCCGGACGGGCCCCCTCGGGGACACCTGTCCGGCACGCGCGCGTGCTGCGATTTTCAGCGGCCGGCGCTGTCCACGACCGCCGACCACTCGTCGAGCAAGGCCTGGGCGGAGGCGTCGTCGGGCCCCTCCGCCCACAGG
Source organism: Streptomyces sp. NPDC001157 (assembly GCF_053598255.1). Classification (NCBI taxonomy): domain Bacteria; kingdom Bacillati; phylum Actinomycetota; class Actinomycetes; order Kitasatosporales; family Streptomycetaceae; genus Streptomyces; species Streptomyces sp. NPDC001157. The sequence continues at coordinate 3,337 of NZ_JBSFJW010000028.1, read as the reverse complement.
TGGGTGACCGCCTCGGCCGGGTCGGGCAGCACCATCACCCAGCGTCCGTCGGTCTCCACCACCCGCACACCGTCGGTGGTGTCCACGAAGCGGTCTCCGGCCGCCTCGACCACGCGCCGCATCACGAGTCCCTTGACGGCCCAGGGAGTCGCGAGATCCCGCTTGAGGACGTGTGCCCGCGGAATCCGGGCATCGATCTGGCTGAGCGTGAGCTGCGTCCGCGCCACCAGACCGATCAACCGTACGAAGGCCGCCGTACCGTCGAAGACACTGCTGAACTCGGGGACGATGAAGCCGCCCTTGCCGTCACCGCCGAAGATCGTCGAGTCGTCGCCTCCGACCCTTGTCAGGTCATCGGGCGAGGTCGTCGTCCACTCCACCTGCGTTCCGTGGTACGCCGCCACCTGCTCGGCGATCCTCGTCGTGGTCACCGGCAGCGCCACCCGCCCACTGCGCCGCTCGGCGGCCACCAGATCCAGCATGACGAGCAGCGCCCGGTCGTCCTCGACGATCCGCCCCTTCTCGTCGACCAGCGACAAGCGCTCGCCGACCGGGTCGAACCGCACCCCGAAGGCGGCCCGCGACGACGCCACGATCTCACCGAGCCGCACCAGCCCCGACCGCCGCACATCGGCGGACTCCGTGGGCCGCGACTCGTCGAGCCCTGGATTGATGGTCAGCGAGTCCACACCGAGCTTGCCGAGCAGGCTGGGCAGGACAAGCCCGGCGCTGCCGTTCGACGCGTCGACGACGACCTTCAGTCCGGACTCGCTGATCCCTGTCGTGTCGACATTGCGCAAGAGCGAGCCGGTATAAGAGTCGAAGACGCTGGCGGGGAAGTGCAGGTCGCCGATCTCCCCAGGGAACGCACGCCGGTACTCCTGCCGCGCGAACACCCGGTCCAGCTTTCGCTGGCTGCCCTGCGACAGATCGGCACCGTTCCCGTCGAAGAACATGATGTCCACGGAGTCCGGCACCCCGGGCGTGGTCCGGATCATGATCCCGCCGGCGCTGCCGCGAGCCGTCTGCTGCCGGGCAACGGGCAGCGGTACGTTCTCCAGGTCCCGTACGTCGATGGCGCTGGCCTGCAGGGCGGAGATGACCGCCCGCTTCAGCGCACGAGCGCCACGGGAGTGGTCGCGGGCCGTGGTGACGGTGGAGCCCTTCTTCAGAGTCGTCGCGTAGGCACCGGCCAGACGCACCGCGAGCTCGGGCGTGATCTCAACGTTCAAGATGCCGGACACCCCGCGCGCGCCGAACAGATGCGCCTGGCCCCTGGACTCCCAGATGACCGAGGTGTTGACGAACGCACCGGCCTCGATGGTCTTGAACGGGTAGACCCGTACATTGCCCTGAACGATCGATTCTTCACCGATGAGACACTCGTCGCCGATGACCGCGCCGTCCTCGATCCGTGCGGCACGCATGATGTCGGTGTTCTTTCCGACGACGCAGCCACGCAGATTGCTGTGCTGCCCCACGTATACGTTGTCGTGCACAACGGCCTTGTGGAGAAACGCACCGCTCTTCACCACGACGTTCGAGCCCACGACAGTGTGTTCACGGATTTCGGCACCGGCTTCGACCTTGGCGTAGTCGCCGATGTAGAGCGGGCCGCGCAGTACGGCGTCAGGATGTACCTCGGCGCCCTCTGCCACCCACACACCCGGGGAAATCTCGAACCCGTCGATCTCGACGTCGACCTTGCCCTCCAGGACGTCGGCCTGAGCCTTCACATAGCTCTCGTGTGTGCCGACGTCCTCCCAGTAGCCCTCCGCGACATAGCCGTAGATCGGCTTGCCCTCCTTCATCAGCTGCGGAAAGACATCCCCGGACCAGTCCACGGGCACATCGGGCTCGACATAGTCGAAGACTTCGGGCTCCATCACATAGATGCCCGTGTTCACCGTGTCGGAGAAGACCTGTCCCCAGGTGGGCTTCTCAAGGAAGCGCTCAACCTTTCCCTCTTCGTCGACGATCGTGATACCGAATTCCAGCGGATTCGGCACACGCGTCAGACAAACAGTGACGAGCGCACCCTTTTCCTTGTGGAAGTTGATCAGCTCGGTGAGGTCGAAGTCGGTCAGCGCATCACCGGAGATGACAAGGAAAGCATCGTCCTTCAACGCCTCTTCGGCATTCTTGACGCTTCCTGCGGTACCGAGTGGCTTCTCCTCGTTGGCATAGGAGAGCTCCATTCCGAGCTCTTCGCCGTCACCGAAGTAGTTCTTGACCAAGGAGGCCAGGAACTGGACAGTTACGACGGTCTCGTTCAGCCCATGCCTTTTGAGCAGCCGTAGCACATGCTCCATGATCGGGCGGTTGGCCACGGGCAGGAGCGGCTTGGGCATGCTTGAGGTCATGGGGCGAAGGCGTGTGCCTTCACCTCCGGCCATCACGACGGCCTTCATGTCGGAAGCGTCCTCCTCAATGAGACGACGGTCTAGCCGACTTCACCCGTCAGATTGTCCCGCACTTTTCCGCCGAGGGCCATCGAGCCGCTTCGGCCGCAGCAATCGGCGAGTTCAATCGGCCATGGCGTCCGCACGGACCAGGCGGCGGACTTGTACCACGTAGAGGACTCCTGCCCACCAGTAGAGCGTTGTACCCCATCCAGCGAACGCCCATCCGAAAATAGCAGCGAGTGACGAGATCCATCCACTTCCGTCACTGAGCAGGAGCAACGGGAAGGCGTACATCAGGTTGAAGGTGGCCGCCTTCCCCAGAAAGTTCACCTGCGGCGGCGGATAGCCATGCCGCCGGAGGATGCCCACCATCACCAGCAGGACGAGCTCGCGTGCCAGAAGTACAGCGGTCAACCAGACTGGCAGAATCTCGCGCCAGGTGAGGCCGACCAACGTCGAGAGAATGTAGAGCCGGTCAGCCGCAGGGTCGAGCAGCCGGCCAAGACTGCTGATCTGGTTCCAACGCCGCGCGAGCTTGCCGTCCAGGTAGTCACTGACTCCGCTAAGAGCCAGCACCAGCAGCGCCCACCCGTCACTCTTCGGGCCTCCGAACTCAGGCCTGAGAATCAGCCACAGAAAGACCGGCACGCCGACGAGACGCGCCATGCTGAGGATGTTAGGGATGGTGAGGACCCGGTCCGTCTGGACGCGGGTCTCCTGGACCTCCACCCGGGGGCCTCCTGTGGGAAACGTGCCAACGATGCCTCCTGACCTTACCTCAACGCAAAAAAGCTCTGGCTCTTGGACTGTTGCCCAAGAGCCAGAGCTCTAAAAGGAGTTCGGCGGCGTCCTACTCTCCCACAGGGTCCCCCCTGCAGTACCATCGGCGCTGTAAGGCTTAGCTTCCGGGTTCGGAATGTAACCGGGCGTTT
>NZ_JBSFJW010000027.1:0-138518 GCF_053598255.1 Streptomyces sp. NPDC001157 | reverse complement strand
TCCTTCGGCGACGGGCTGATCGTGGGACCGGCGACCGGTAAGACGCTCTGAGCCGGGCCCGGGGAGCTTCCCCCCCGCCGCCCCCACCCTCAGCGCCGCCCCACCCGCCGCAACCGATGCCGCACGGCCCGCTGAGCCACCGGCCCCAGCTCCTCCAAGGCCGCCACCACGCCCCCCAGTTGCTCCAGCGCGTCCAGGGCCGCAGAAGCCCCCACCGCATCCACCCCCTCGTACAACTCGATCCCCACGAACGCCGCCGCCACAGCCCGAGCCAGCCCCACCGGATCCGCGAACTCCCCCAGCGGCGTCTCCGCCAGCACCCTCACCAGCACCTTCTCGATCTCCACGATCCACAGATCGAGCCCCGCCGCAGTCGCCGGCCCCAGCGTCGCGTGGGTCTGCGCCCCTGCCAACAGCTGCCCGAGCAGCGCGACATGCCCCCCGACGCGCTCCGCCTCATGCATCTCCCGCCCCACGGCGAGCAGTTCGGACAGCGATGTCACCGCGTCGAACCGTTCGCGATACCGCGCCACCGACTGCTCGGCCCCGTACCGGCAGGCCGCCGCCAGCAGTTCGTCCACCGAGCCGAAGTGGTAGAAGACCAGCGCCTGGTTCACCCCCGCCGCCGTCGCGATCGTACGGGCCGACACCTTCGCGATCCCCTGTTCGGTGAGCGTCCTGAGCGCCCCTTCGAGGAGTTTGGCCTTGGTCTCCTGGGACTTCGCCGTCTCGGGACTCATGCGCGCCGCTCCTCGCGCACCGGCCGCAGCCCGGGCCGCACACCACAGGCACGGACATCCGTGTACGTCGCCTCGAAGGACCCGTCGTAGCCGAAGAGCGGCCCGAAGTACTCGTTCACCACCCGGACCCGGATCCGGAACCGCCCGGTCACGTCGTCGAACGACTCCCGCACCTCGGCGCTCGCCCCGATCAGCTCCGGCACCCGCACGTCCACCGCCCCTTCCCGGAACCGGTGTTCGCCGGACCGGATCAGCAGCGACCCATCGGGCTCGGCACGGAAGTACAGGTCGCTGGCGAGGTGCTGGTGGGTCCCGAGGTAGTCCAGGATGCGGTCCCCGCGCGGGCTCAGCACCATCTGGGCGTCGAAGCGCCGGGAACGTCCGGGCAGGTCGAAGGTGCGCACGAACGTCACCGTCTCACGCCCGAAGGTGTCGATGTACGGCACATTCTCGATCACGAAGGGAACCTGACGGCCCGGCCTCGGGACGAGGATGTTGCGCGTGGTGCCGAGTGCGAGAAAGGGCTTCACGAAGGATCCGCCGTGCCAGACGCGGTCCATCACGCCGCGGCCGGTGCACGCCTCCCCGCTCGCCAGGCCGACGGAGAAGCGGCGCTGCAGCTGGGGGTGGAGGCGATCGAAGTCCGCGCCCATGACCGTGCGGAAGATCGAGTTCGTCGGGTTCGTGGACTTCGTCGTCATCGGTGGGCCTCCAGCGTGCGCAGAAGTCGGGGCGCACGCACGCGCGTGGGCGGAGTACGCAGGCAGCGGCGGGCGGCCGGGGTGGTGGACAACGGCGGTGCGAAGAGGGCCAGCGACAGGGCGACCACCGCCAGCAAGGGCATGGCGTAGAAGAACAGCGGGGCGAACGGCCCGGTCAGCCGCAGCAGGCTGCCATAACCGAAGCCAGTGCCGGCCAGGGCGATCACCAGGGCCCGCACCATCAGCTCGACGAGCCAGTTCGCCCGCGCCCGCTCCGGCGTGATCCCGCGCTCCAGCCACAGCCGGAGCCGGTCGAAGGACCAGGCCGTCGCCCAGCCCATCAGCGGACGGAACAGGATCCGGTCGGCGAGTGCGCCGAAGCCGCCCCAGCGGGGCCGGTAGTCGTAGCCGGTGAGGAAGCGGACTCCGTCGCCGTCGGGGATGTAACGCCAGTACCCGCTGCCCTCGGCGAGCAGCGAGAGGGGGTGCGGCGAGGCGAAACGGAGGGCGGACGTCCGGGTCCCGTCCGGGCGCTCTCGCTCGCCCGCCGAGACTCCGGTGCCGGCGACCGCGAGGAAGGGCAGCACCCGCGTGGCGTACCGGAAGCGCTGCGGTTCGCCCTCCGCGCGCGGGAGGTATTCGATCTCGGTGAAGCGGAGGTCCCAGCGCTGGTGCTGGGACGGCTCCTGCGTACGTGACCACAGTTCGTCGAGGTCGGCGCGGATGCGTGCCTCTATGTAGAGCCCCGAGCGGCCCATGCGAATCCCCCAGGTCAGGCTACTGTTTGAGCGACTGCTCAAACTACTTGACCGTGAACCTACACCGTCTTGAGCGATCGCTCAAACATGCGGCACAAGAAAACCCCGGACCTCGCGGGCCCGGGGTTCTCCATGCCGAAGAGGGTTACTCGGCGAGATACCGCTCCACCGTCTCCACCTTGGCGGTGAGACCGTCGGTCACTCCGGGGCGGATGTCCGCCTTGAGGACCAGGGACACGCGCGGCGCCCGCTGCTCGACGGCGGCGACGGCGCGCTTGACGACGTCCATCACTTCGTCCCATTCGCCCTCGACGCTCGTGAACATCGCGTCGGTGCGGTTGGGCAGGCCGGACTCGCGTACGACACGGACGGCGTCGGCGACATACTCGCCCACCTCGTCACCGACACCCAGCGGCGTGACGGAGAAGGCGACGATCATGCGTTCACGATCCCTTCCTTTTCCTTGCGCGCGCGAGCCGCGATGACCTCGTCTTCGGCAGCGCGACGCAGCGTGCGCTCGATGATGAAGCCACCGCCCGGGATGATCGAGTAGGCGAAGTAGAGGGCGGCCTTGCCCTTGTTCCACTTGGCACGGTTCCAGGCATCGGCCCAGAAGAGCACGTAGATGATGAACAGCACGCCGTGGATCGGGCCGAGCACGCGGGCGACGTCGACGTCGGGGCTGATCGTGTACTTGATGACCGTGCAGGTGAAGAGAATGATCCAGGACACGCCCTCCGGCACGGAGATCAGTCGGAGGCGGCGGATGGCGGAGGCTGTCTTGAGGTCCACGGATCACCTTCGGGAGTTGCGACGACGGTCTGCCGGTTTGTGAACGCACGCACAAGCGTCCACCCATTGTGGCAAACGGTCCCCCTAAGGGTGCGGTCAGGGTGCTTCTCCACCTACGGGCCCTGTGCGCTGCACCCGCCCGGCGGCTACCTTTCGCAGCGTGGCGATGTTCCGACTTCAAGGAAGCAAGGTGCTCGCCGTCGACATGACCGGGGACGCCGTGAAGGCCAAGAACGGCTCGATGGTCGCGTACGACGGGCAGATGGCCTTCAAGAAGATGAGCGGCGGCGGTGAGGGCATCCGGGGCATGGTGACCCGGCGGCTCACCGGTGAGCAGATGACCGTGATGGAGGTGAAGGGGCACGGGACGTGCTGGTTCGCGGACCGGGCCTCCGAGATCAATCTCGTGAGTCTCCAGGGGGACAAGCTGTATGTGGAGTCGAGCAATCTGCTCGCGACCGACGCCGGCCTGAGGACCGGCACGACCTTCACCGGACTGCGCGGCGCCTCGCAGGGCAACGGGCTGTTCACGACCACCGTCGAGGGCCACGGCCAGGCGGCGATCATGTCGGACGGCCCGGCGGTGGTGCTGCGGGTGAGCGCGCAGTACCCGCTGACGGTCGACCCCGGCGCCTACATCGCGCACCAGGGGAACCTGCGGCAGTCCTTCCAGTCCGGTGTGACGTTCCGCACGTTCTTCGGCGAGGGCGGCGGCGAGGCCTTCCAGATCCGGTTCGAGGGGGACGGGCTGGTGTACGTACAGCCGAGCGAGCGGAACACGATCGCGGGGGATGTGTGACATGCCCTTCCGTGAGATCAACTCCAAGATGGTCGAGGCGACGGTGCTGCCCGGCCAGCGGCTGTTCAGTCAGCGCGGCGCGATGCTCGCCTACAAGGGCGAGGTGTCCTTCACGCCCAACATCCAGGGCGGCCAGGGCGGGATCATGTCGATGATCGGCCGCCGGGTGGCGAACGAGGCCACGCCGCTGATGTCCGTCGAGGGCAGCGGCACGGTCCTGTTCGGGCACGGTGGCCATCACGTCCACGTCATCAACCTCACCGGCGACACCCTCTATGTGGAGGCTGACCGTCTGCTGGCCTTCGAGGGCACGCTCCAGCAGGGCACGATGTTCATGGGCTCGCAGGGCGGCGTCATGGGCATGGTCCGCGGCCAGGTCACCGGCCAGGGGCTGTTCACGACCACCCTCAAGGGCCACGGCTCGGTGGCCGTGATGGCCCACGGCGGCGTCTTCGAGATCCCGATCACCCCCCAGCGGCCCGTCCACGTCGACCCGCAGGCCTACGTCGCCCACCACGGCGACGTACGCAACAAGTTGTCCACGGCGCTGGGCTGGCGCGACATGGTGGGCCGCGGCTCCGGCGAGGCCTTCCAGTTGGAGCTCAGCGGCAACGGCGCGGTGTATGTCCAGGCCTCGGAGGAGAAGCTGTGAGCGCGTACGGGACTCCGGGCGGCCCGACGGTCTTCGACCCGATGACGCTGCCGGTGGACGACAACGTCAACAAGTACACCTTCTGTGTGGAGCTCAAGGGGAGCCAGTGGTTCCTGCAGAAGGGGAAGATGATCGCCTACTACGGCTCGATGGAGTTCAACGGCATCGGGCACGGCCGGCTCGACCGCCTTGTCCGTACGTCCTTTCATTCGCCACTGCACGCGAGCGACTGGGTCGTGGCGGAGGGCTCGGGCAAGATGCTCCTCGCCGACCGGGCCTTCGACGTGAACTCGTACGACCTGGACGACGGCAATCTGACCATTCGCTCCGGCAACTTGCTCGCTTTTCAGCCAAGTCTCGCGCTCAAGCAATCAATCGTGCCGGGTTTTCTGACCCTCATCGGAACCGGAAAGTTCGTGGCCGCATCTAACGGTCCGGTGGTGTTCATGGAACCGCCGATCCGGGTGGACCCGCAGGCGCTCGTCGGCTGGGCCGACTGCCCGTCTCCGTGCCATCACTACGACCACGGTTACCTGACGGGCGTAATGGGCGGTCTACGTGCGATGACGGGCCTCGGCGGGGCCTCCGGAGAGGAGCACCAGTTCGAGTTCGTCGGGGCCGGTACGGTCCTGCTCCAGTCCTCGGAAACCCTCATGGCCGAGCAGGCCACGGGGGCGGTTCCGCCGGAGCCCGGCGTGCCCGGTGGCGGCGGGGCTCACACAGGCCCTTCACCGCAAGCCGGCTCACCGCGCCTTCCCGGACAGCTGGGAGACCTCCAGCGTCGCTTCGGGCTGTGAGCGGTAGTCTGCGGAGTGTGACGTCGAACGTGTGCGCGCCGACACCACACCACCCTCACTAGTTCGCCTTTCAACATTTTAGGTAGACTTCATTCATGGAGACCGAGACGGCCACGCGCTGGCTGACCGATGCGGAGCAGTGCGCCTGGCGCACCCACCTGGAGGTCAACAGGCTGTTGACGTACCAGCTCGAGAGGGACCTGCAGCCGTTCGGCCTGACTATGAACGACTACGAGATCCTGGTGAACCTCTCCGAGTCGGAGGACGTACGGATGCGGATGAGCGACCTCGCGTCCGCCACCCTCCAGTCCAAGAGCCGCCTCTCCCACCAGATCACCCGGATGGAGAACGCGAACCTGGTCCGCCGTGAGAACTGCGAGTCCGACCGCCGCGGGCTCTACGCGGTCCTCACGGAGCACGGCATGGAGACGATGAAGAAGGTCGCCCCGCACCATGTGGCGTCCGTGCGCAGGCACTTCATCGACCTGCTGTCCCCCGAGACCATGGCGGAACTCGACAAGGCCCTGAAGCCCATCGCGGAGCACCTGCGCGGGCAGCGGGGACGTCCCTAGCGCTTCCTGGCGCTTCGAGCGCGCAAAACGGCAGGCGGAGCCCGAACCGGGCCCCGCCTGCCGGTGCGAGCCGTACGAACCGCGCGAAGCCCCGGTCACGGTAGCCGTGGGGCAGGGCCTTTCCCGGCATCGGCGACGGCCACTGCCGTGCGCTCGCGTTGCCGAGGGGATTGGCGCGCATTCGCCCCGGCTGTCCCTGCGATCCGGCCACTTTTGCGGCCCCGGCCGCGCCGTGCCGTCGCGAGGGCCGTCAGCAGGGCTGCCGCGCCGGCCGTCGTGAAGCACAGGGCGGTCGACATCCCGCCCACCAGGAGCCCCGCCACGGCCGCGCCTGCCGTACTGCCCGCGTTCACCCCCGTATTGACCCAGGCGCCGGCCCGGACCCGTGCCTCCGGGGCCGCCACGTCGTCGGCGATCAGATAGGCGGTGGTCAGCGTCGGCGAGACGAACAACCCCGCGGCCGCCAGCGCGACGGCGAGCGTGCCGAGCCCCGGCGCGAACCCGGCGCCGAGCAACGCCACCCCCAGGCCCGCCGCCGTCAGGGACATCCGCACCGGGGCCGGGACACGCCACTGGACAGCCCCGTTGACCAGACCCCCGACGGCACTCCCTGCCGAGAGCGCAGCCAGCGTCCAGGCCACGGCGCCGTCCCCGTGGTGCCGCTGCTCGGCGAAGGCCACCACCACGAGATCGACCACCCCCAGCGTCAGCCCGACACCGCCGGCAGCGACAACGGGCCGCAGAATCCCGCGCAGCACACCCCGCCGCCCCGCCCCGCGCCGCAGCCGAACCCGGCGCGGCACACTCCGCCCCGTACCCGCCTCGACGGGCCCCGCCGCCCCGACGGCCGGTGACGTGATGAACCCGGCCGTGCCCGCCACGATCAGCGCCGTTCCGAAGACGATCCCGGCCGTCGGCGGGGCGAAGCCGACGAGGATGCCGACCAGGAGTGGTCCCGAGACGAAGAGCAGTTCCTCGGCGACGCCGTCGAGACTGTAGGCACGCTGCAACAGGGGGCGGTCCGGGGCGAGCCGGGCCCATACGGCGCGCATGGTCGGGCCGAGAGGCGGAGTGCAGGCGCCCGCCGTGGCGGTCACGGCGCCCAGGACGAGCGGCGAGACGGCACCGGGGCGCCGGACGAGCAGCGTGAGCAGCCCGAGCAGGGCCGCGTACGCCGTGACCATCGGGACGAGCGTGCGGCGCGGCCCGTGCCGGTCGATCAGGGCGGCCCGGGCGGGCGACAGGAAGACGCTGGTGGCGCCGAACAGCGCCATGACGGTGCCCGCCACCGCGTACGACCCGGAGGCGCGGGTCACGGAGAGCATCACCGACAACGGGACGATCCCGTACGACAGCCTGCCGAGCAGGGCGGCGGCGAAAGTGCGGCGGGCATGCGGAATGCGGAGGACGGCGGCATACGACGGCCGTCCGGCTGGCATGGAAGACACGGGAGTTCCTCGACTCAAGGCGGAAAAGGGGACGCCTGATCGCCGCGTCGGCCGAGCGGTCGACCGGTTTCGTCGGTCGACTGCCGCTCGCCGTACGCGGGCCTGGGCGTGCCCTATGCCAAGAGGAGGTACATGTCGGGGAAGGTATCAGCGGGGCCGGGGAGTCGACCACGCAATAACGCGCCTCAGCCCTGCGTCAGCCCGGCCACCAGTTCGTCCGCCGCACGGTAGGGGTCCAGGTCCCCCGCCACGATCCGTTCCGCCAGTGCGCTCAGCCGGCGGTCGCCGTGCAGGTCGCCGATGCGTTCCCGCAGTGCCGTCACGGCGATGGTCTCGACCTCGCGGGAGGCGCGGGCGCGTCGGCGCTCCGCCAGGACGCCGTGCTCGTCCATCCACGCACGGTGCTTCTCCAGGGCCTCGACCACCTCGTCGATGCCCTCCGCACGCGCCGCGACCGTCTTGACGATCGGCGGGCGCCAGTCTCCCGGGCCGCGGGACTCGCCCAGGCCCAGCATGTGGTTGAGCTCGCGGGCGGTGGCGTCGGCGCCGTCGCGGTCGGCCTTGTTGACGACGTAGACGTCACCGATCTCGAGGATTCCGGCCTTCGCCGCCTGGATGCCGTCGCCCATGCCGGGGGCCAGCAGCACCACGGAGGTGTCGGCCTGGGAGGCGATCTCGACCTCCGACTGGCCGACGCCGACCGTCTCGACCAGGATCACGTCGCAGCCCGCCGCGTCCAGCACGCGGATCGCCTGCGGGGCGGCCCAGGCGAGCCCGCCCAGGTGGCCTCGGGTCGCCATCGAGCGGATGTACACGCCGGGGTCGGAGGCGTGCTCCGACATCCGCACGCGGTCACCGAGCAGGGCACCGCCGGAGAACGGGGACGACGGGTCGACGGCCAGGACGCCGACCCGTCTGCCCTGCTTGCGGTACGCCGTGACGAGCGCGGACGTGGAGGTCGACTTGCCGACACCCGGCGATCCGGTCAGGCCGACCACGTACGCATTGCCCGTCAGCGGAGCGAGCGTCTCCATGACCTCCCTCAGCTGCGGGGACGCCCCCTCCACCAGGGAGATCAGCCGGGCCACGGCCCGCGGCCGGCCTTCCCTCGCCTGGGCGACGAGTGTGGAGACGTCCTGCATCACAGCTCCGTTCAGAGATCGACGTACGAAGGAGAACTCAGGCCTTGGGTACCCGCACGATCAGTGCGTCACCCTGACCGCCGCCACCGCACAGCGCGGCCGCACCCACGCCGCCGCCCCGGCGCTTGAGCTCCAGCGCCAGATGCAGGACGAGCCGGGCGCCGGACATGCCGATGGGGTGGCCCAGGGCGATCGCGCCGCCGTTGACATTCACCTTTTCCGCTGAAACTCCGAGGTCCTTCATTGACTGGACGGCCACGGCGGCGAAGGCCTCGTTGATCTCGATCAGGTCCAGGTCCTCGACCCCCAGGCCCTCCTTCTTCAGGGCGTGCAGGATCGCGTTGGACGGCTGCGACTGGAGCGAGTTGTCCGGGCCCGCCACATTGCCGTGGGCGCCGATCTCGGCGATCCAGTCCAGGCCCAGCTCCTGCGCCTTGGCCTTGCTCATCACGACCACGGCCGCCGCACCGTCCGAGATCTGCGAGGAGGAACCGGCCGTGATCGTGCCGTCCCTGGTGAACGCCGGGCGCAGCTTGCCCAGGGACTCCGCGGTCGTGTCGCCGCGGATGCCCTCGTCCTTGCTGAACAGGACCGGGTCGCCCTTGCGCTGCGGGATCTCCACGGGGGTGATCTCGGCCTCGAAGATGCCGTTCTTCTGGGCGGCGGCCGCGCGCTGGTGGGACTGGGCGGCGATCTCGTCCTGCTCGGGGCGCTGGATGCCCAGGCGGGTGTTGTGCTTCTCCGTCGACTCGCCCATGGCGATGTTCTCGAAGGCGTCGGTCAGGCCGTCGTACGCCATGGCGTCGAGCATCTCGATGGCGCCGTACTTGAAGCCCTCGCGGGACTTCGGCAGCAGGTGGGGCGCGTTGGTCATGGACTCCTGGCCGCCCGCGACGATCACGTCGAACTCGCCGGCGCGGATCAGCTGGTCGGCGAGCGCGATGGCGTCGAGGCCGGACAGACACACCTTGTTGACGGTCAGTGCCGGGACGTTCATCGGGATGCCCGCCTTGACGGCGGCCTGGCGTGCCGGGATCTGCCCCGCCCCGGCCTGCAGCACCTGACCCATGATCACGTACTGCACCTGGTCGCCGCCGATCCCCGCACGGTCGAGGGCGGCCTTGATCGCGAAGCCGCCGAGGTCGGCTCCGGAGAAGGACTTGAGCGAGCCCAGCAAGCGTCCCATGGGCGTACGCGCCCCCGCGACGATCACCGAGGTGGTGCTGTTCGATCCAGACATGAGCTGCGATCCCCTTCCGGCTGCACTGCCGAGGAGTGAACGAGGGTTTACTTCGAATGTACTGAGTGGCACTCCGTGCCGTCACCCGGCAGTCGGTGTGATCGCTGGCACGTTGCGTAACCATTCCAGGAGCGCTGCACTAACACCATGCTGACGCGAATCGACCACATCGGAATCGCCTGTTTCGATCTCGACAAGACCGTCGAGTTCTACCGGGCCACATACGGCTTCGAGGTGTTCCACTCCGAGGTCAACGAGGAGCAGGGCGTCCGCGAGGCCATGCTCAAGATCAACGACACGTCCGACGGCGGGGCCTCCTACCTGCAGCTTCTGGAGCCGACGCGGCCGGACTCGACCGTCGCCAAGTGGCTCGACAAGAACGGCGAGGGTGTCCACCACATCGCTTTCGGTACGGCGGATGTGGACGCCGACGCGGCCGACATCAAGGAAAAGGGCGTACGCGTTCTGTACGAAGAGCCCCGGCGCGGCTCCATGGGGTCACGAATCACGTTCCTGCACCCGAAGGACTGCCACGGCGTTCTGACAGAACTGGTCACTTCCGCGCCTGTTGAGTCACCTGAGCACTGACCCCCGTACATATGGGCCGGTAGGGTTGGGGGCGGTCGCCACTATTTGGGGGGTGACCGCACGCCGGGGTCCGGGTTTCGGGGGGCGAGCGTCGGGGCAGCAGCCCATGCTCCGCCGTTGATCTGACACCATTCCCCGGGGGCCCCGTTCGGCGGATGGACGGAGCTCGTTTGGCCAGACTTGCGACCAGGGGACGGATGGGACCGCGCAGTGCGGGGCTACGAACGCCAGGAGCGAGAGCCGGCGGCTGACGTCGACCACCTCTCTCGGTTCGAGGCCGAGATGGAGCGGCTGAAGACCGAGCGGGAAAAGGCGATCCAGCACGCCGAGGACCTCGGCTACCAGGTCGAGGTGCTGCGCGCCAAGCTGCACGAGGCGCGCCGCACCATCATGTCCCGGCCCTCCTTCGACGGCGGTGACATCGGCTACCAGGCCGAGCAGCTGCTGCGGAACGCCCAGATCCAGGCCGACCAGCTGCGACTGGACGCCGAGCGCGAGCTCAGCCAGGCCCGTGCGCAGACCCAGCGCATCCTCCAGGAGCACGCGGAGCAGGCCGCCCGGCTCCAGGCCGAGCTGCACCAGGAGGCGGTCACCCGCCGCCAGCAGCTGGACCAGGAGCTGGCCGAGCGCCGGCAGACCGTCGAGTCGCACGTCAACGAGAACGTGGCCTGGGCGGAGCAGCTGCGCGCCCGTACCGAGTCCCAGGCGCGCCGGCTGCTCGACGAGTCCCGCGCCGAGGCCGAGCAGGCCCTGGCCGCCGCCCGTGCGGAGGCCGAGCGGGTCGCGAGCGAGGCCAGGCAGCGGCTGCAGAGCGAGGCCGAGGAGGCCCGCGCGGAGGCGGACCAGCTGCTGCGCCGGGCGCGTGCGGACGCCGAGCGGCTGCTGAACGCCGCGTCCACCCAGGCCCAGGAGGCCACCGACCACGCCGAGCAGCTGCGCAGCTCCTCCGCCACCGAGTCGGACTCCGCCCGCCGCCAGGCGCAGGAGCTGAGCCGGGCCGCCGAGCAGCGCATGGCGGAGGCCGAGGAGGCGCTGCGCAAGGCGCAGGCCGAGGCCGACAAGCTGGTCACCGAGGCCACGGCGGCGGCCGAGAAGGCCCTCGCCAGCGCCGAGTCGACGAACGAGCAGCGCACCCGTACGGCGAAGGAGCAGGTCGCCCGGCTGGTCGAGGAGGCCACCAAGGAGGCCGAGGCCACCAAGTCGGACGCCGAGCAGGTCGTCGCGGACGCCCGCTCCGAGGCCGAGCGGATCGTCGCCGAGGCCTCCGAGAAGGCCCGCACGATCACGGCCGAGGAGAGCGCGACCCAGCTGTCCAAGGCGGCCAAGACGGCCGAGGACGTCCTCAACAGGGCGCAGGAGGACGCGAAGAACACCACCAAGGCCGCCGCCGAGGAGGCCGAGCGGATCCGCTCCGAGGCCGAGGCGGAGGCGGACCGGCTGCGCGCCGAGGCGCACGACATCTCCGAGCAGCTCAAGGGCGCGGCCAAGGACGACACCAAGGAGTACCGCGCCAAGACGGTCGAGCTGCAGGAGGAGGCGCGCCGGCTGCGCGGTGAGGCCGAGCAGCTGCGTGCCGACGCGGTCGCCGAGGGCGAGAAGATCCGCGCGGAGGCCCGCAAGGAGGCCGTCCAGCAGATCGAGGAGGCGGCCAAGACCGCCGAGGAGCTGCTGGCGAAGTCCCGGCAGGACGCGGACGAGCTGCGCCAGAAGGCCACCGCGGACAGCGAGAAGGTCCGTACGGAGGCCATCGAGCGGGCGACCACGCTGCGCCGACAGGCCGAGGAGACCCTCCAGCGCACCCGTCAGGAGGCGGAGCGGCACCGCGAGGAGGTCGTCGAGCAGTCCGAGAGCATCAAGGCCGAGGCCGAGCGGGCCGCGCGGGAGCTCCAGGAGGAGACCGAGCGGGCCATGGAGGCCCGCCGGGCGGAGGCCGCCGAGGAGCTGACGCGGCTGCACACGGAGGCCGAGGAGCGCCTCGCCGCCGCAGAGCAGGCGCTGACCGAGGCCCGCGAGGAGGCGTCGCGGATCCGCCGCGAGGCAGCCGAGGAGAGCGAGCGGCTGCGCGCCGAGGCCGCCGAGCGGATCCGCACCCTGCAGGCGCAGGCCGAGGCGGAGGCCGACCGGCTGCGCGACGAGGCCGCGTCGGACGCGTCCGCCTCCCGGGCCGAGGGCGAGGCCATCGCGGTACGACTGCGGTCCGAGGCGGCCGCGGAGGCGGAGCGGCTGAAGTCGGAGGCGCAGGAGAGCGCCGACCGGGTGCGGGCGGAGGCGCTGGCCGCCGCCGAGCGGCTCGGCACCGAGGCGTCCGAGACGCTGGCCGCCGCGCAGGAGGAGGCCAACCGGCGCCGTCGCGAGGCCGAGGAGACCCTCGGCGCCGCGCGCGCCGAGGCCGACCAGGAGCGCGAGCGGGCGCGCGAGCAGAGCGAGGAGCTGCTGGCCTCGGCGCGCAAGCGCGTGGAGGAGGCGCAGGCCGAGGCCGTGCGGCTGGTCGAGGAAGCCGACCGGCGCGCGAACGAGATGGTGTCGGGCGCCGAGCAACACGCCCAGCAGGTACGGGACTCGGTGGCCGGGCTGCACGAGCAGGCCCAGGAGGAGATCACCGGGCTGCGCAGCGCCGCCGAGCACGCGGCGGACCGTACCCGGCGCGAGGCGCAGGAGGAGGCGGACCGGGTCCGCTCCGACGCCTACGCCGAGCGGGAGCGGGCCAGCGAGGACGCGGGCCGCATCCGCCGCGAGGCGAACGAGGAGACCGACGCCGCCAAGGCGCTTGCCGAGCGCACGGTCGCGGAGGCGATCGCGGAGTCGGAGCGGCTGCGTTCGGACGCGGCCGAGTACGCGCAGCGGGTGCGTACGGAGGCGTCGGACGCGATCGCCGAGGCCGACCAGGCGGCGGCGCGCACCCGGGCGGACGCCCGCGAGGACGCCAACCGCATCCGTTCGGACGCGGCGACGCAGGCGGACGCCCTCATCACCGAGGCGCGCAGCGAGGCCGAGCGGCTCACCACCGAGACGGTCCGGGACACCGACCAACTGCGCACCGAGACGGTCGCGGAGGCCGAGCGGGTGCGGGCCGAGGCGGTCGCCAAGGCCGAGAAGCTCATCGCGGACGCCACCGGGGACGCGGAGCGACTGCGCGCCGAGGCCGCCGACACGGTCGGGGCCGCGCAGCAGCACGCCGAGCGGATCCGCAGCGAGTCGGAGCGGGTCAAGGCGGAGGCGGCGGCGGAGGCCGAGCGGCTGGTCAACGCCGCGCGCGAGGAGGCCGAGCGGACCCTCGACGAGGCTCGCAGGGACGCGAACAAGCGGCGCCAGGACGTGGCCGAGCAGGTCGACACCCTCATCACGGAGACCACGGCCGAGGCCGACAAGCTGCTCTCGGAGGCGCAGCAGCAGGCCCACAAGACCACCGCCGAGGCGGAGGCGCAGGCAGACGCCATGGTGGGCGCGGCCCGCAAGGAGGCCGACCGGCTGGTGTCGGAGGCGACGGTCGAGGGCAACTCGCGGGTGGAGAAGGCCCGTACGGACGCGGACGAACTGCTCGTCGGCGCCCGCCGGGACGCCACCCAGATCCGGGAGCGCGCCGAGGAGCTGCGCGAACGCATCACCGGTGAGATCGAGGCACTGCACGAGCGGGCCCGCCGCGAGTCCGCGGAGACGATGAAGTCGGCGGGCGACCGCTGCGACGCGCTCATCAAGGCCGCCGAGGAGCAGTTGGCCAAGGCGCAGGCGAAGGCGAAGGAGCTGGTCTCAGAGGCCAACTCCGAGGCGGGCAAGGTCCGTATCGCCGCCGTGAAGAAGGCCGAGGGGCTCCTGAAGGAGGCCGAGCAGAAGAAGTCGGCGCTCGTGAAGGAGGCCGAGGAGCTCAAGGCCGAGGCGATCCGCGAGGCCAGGCGCACCGTCGAGGAGGGCAAGCGCGAGCTGGAGATCCTGGTGCGCCGGCGCGAGGACATCAACGCCGAGATCTCCCGTGTCCAGGACGTCCTGGAGGCGTTGGAGTCTTTTGAGGCCCCGGGTGCGGGCAAGGACGGCGGCGTCAAGGCGGGCGCCACGGTCGGCGCCCCTCGTTCGGGTAAGCCGTCGGACAGCTGATCGACAGGGTCAAGCGCGGCGCCGTCTGGGGCCTTTGACCAATTTTTTGGCAAGTGGTCCGAGGGTTAGCCACCCAAAAGGGGTCTCATTCTCCAGATCAAACACGTATCCGCTCGATGACACACCGCTTCGGCCCCTAGGATTCCCCCTATCACCTCACCGGTCTCATTTGACAGGAACCCCATGAGCGACACTTCCCCCTACGGCTTCGAGCTTGTGCGGCGTGGGTACGACCGCGCTCAGGTGGACGAACGAATCTCCAAGCTCGTCTCCGACCGTGACAGCGCTCTCGCCCGCATCACCGCTCTGGAAAAGCGCATCGAGGAGCTCCACCTCGAGACGCAGAACGCCCAGGCACAGGTAACCGACGCAGAGCCGTCGTACGCCGGTCTCGGCGCGCGTGTCGAGAAGATCCTCCGCCTCGCCGAGGAAGAGGCCAAGGATCTGCGCGAGGAGGCCCGTCGCGCGGCCGAGCAGCACCGCGAACTTGCGGAGTCGGCGGCCCAGCAGGTGCGCAACGACGCAGAATCGTTCGCTGCGGAGCGCAAGGCCAAGGCGGAGGACGAGGGCGTCCGGATCGTCGAGAAGGCCAAGAGTGACGCCTCGCAGCTGCGTTCCGAGGCGCAGAAGGACGCGCAGTCGAAGCGCGAGGAGGCCGACGCCCTCTTCGAGGAGACCCGCGCCAAGGCCGCGCAGGCCGCCGCCGACTTCGAGACGAACCTCGCCAAGCGCCGCGAGCAGTCCGAGCGCGACCTGGCGTCCCGTCAGGCCAAGGCCGAGAAGCGCCTCGCGGAGATCGAGCACCGCGCGGAGCAGCTCCGCCTGGAGGCCGAGAAGCTGCGCACCGACGCCGAGCGCCGCGCCCGCCAGACGGTGGAGACCGCGCAGCGCCAGGCCGAGGACATCGTGGCCGACGCGAACGCCAAGGCCGACCGGATCCGTTCGGAATCCGAGCGCGAGCTGGCCGCCCTCACCAACCGCCGCGACAGCATCAACGCCCAGCTGACGAACGTCCGCGAGATGCTCGCGACGCTCACGGGCGCCGCGGTGGCCGCCGCCGGTTCGCCGGCCGAGGACGAGCCGATCTCCCGTGGGGTTCCGGCCCAGCAGACCCGGTAACACCGCCTGACACGGCAACGGCAAGGGCCCGCACCCTCTCCCCCGAACGGTGCGGGCCTTTGTCATGCCTCACGAGCGTTCGAGTGGCAGCCCCCGAACCCCGGTCTTAGCGTGACTTCATGATCGAGCTCGAGGGCCTGACCAAGCGCTACGGCGAGAAACTGGCGGTCAACAACCTCACCTTCACCGTCAGACCCGGCATGGTGACCGGGTTCCTCGGGCCGAACGGGGCGGGCAAGTCGACGACGATGCGGATGCTGCTGGGGCTCGACCGGCCCACCGCGGGGGACGTCCGGATCGACGGCAGGCACTACGACCGCCTCAGAGACCCGCTGAGGTACATCGGCGCCCTGCTGGACGCCAAGGCCATGCACGGCGGCCGCAGCGCCTTCAACCATCTGCTCTGTCTCGCTCAGAGCAACGGCATCCCGAAGCGGCGGGTGGCCGAGGTCCTCGACACGGTGGGCCTCACGGCGGTCGCGAGGAAGAAGGCCAAGGGGTTCTCGCTGGGCATGGGGCAGCGCCTCGGGATCGCGGGTGCGCTGCTCGGCGACCCACGGATCCTGATGTTCGACGAGCCGGTCAACGGCCTCGACCCCGAGGGCATCCACTGGATCCGCAATCTGATGAAGTCCCTGGCCGCCCAGGGGCGGACCGTCTTCGTCTCCTCCCACCTGATGAGCGAGATGGCGCTGACCGCCGACCATCTCGTCGTCATCGGACAGGGGCGGCTGCTCGCCGACACCTCCATGGCCGACTTCATCGAACGGAACTCCCGCTCGTACATCCGCGTCCGCTCCCCGCAGCGCGAGCGGCTTCTCGACGTGCTGCACGAGGCCGGAGTCACCGTCATCGAGTCCGGCAGCGGGGCGCTGGAGGTGGACGGCGGCAAGGCCGAGCAGATCGGCGAACTGGCCGCACAGCACCAGATCGTGCTGCACGAGCTGAGTCCCCAGCAGGCCTCCCTGGAGGAGGCGTTCATGCAGCTGACCGCTGGGGCGGTGGAGTACCACGCGCACGCCGAAACACCCTCGGAGGGGCGCTTCGAGACGCCGTTCGACACACCCCCGCAGCCGCAGCACTGGGGCGAGGACTGGAGGAGGAGATGAGCATGGCGTCGATGCAGGTCGTACGGTCCGAGTGGACCAAGATCCGGTCGGTGGCGTCCACAGTGTGGACGCTCTCCCTCGCCGTCGTCGTCACCGTCGCCCTCGGCATGCTGATCTCGGCGCTGTCCCGGCACGAGTTCGACAAGATGAGCCGACAGGACCGGCTGACCTTCGACCCGACCTTCATCAGTTTCGCGGGCATGAGCCTCGGCCAGCTCGCGATGATCGTGTTCGGCGTGCTCGTCGTCTCGAACGAGTACAGCACCGGCATGATCCGCACCTCGCTGGCCGCCGTACCGCAGCGCGGCACCTTCCTGTTCAGCAAGATCGCCGTGGCGACCGGCCTCGCACTCGTCGTCGCCATGGCGACCAGCTTCGTCGCCTTCTTCCTCGGGCAGGCGATGCTCGGCACGCACCGCGCCTCGATCGGCGACCCGCACGTGCTGCGCGCCGTGATCGGGGGCGGTGTCTACATGACCCTCATCGCGGTGTTCTCGATGGGCGTCGCCGCGATGCTGCGCTCGCCGATGCTGTCGCTGGGTGTCCTGATGCCGTTCTTCTTCCTGATCTCCAACATCCTGGGCAATGTCGACGCGACGAAGAAGATCGGCCGGTTCCTGCCGGACCAGGCCGGCAGCAAGATCATGCAGGTGGTCCCGCGGATCGACGACAGCACCCCGTACGGGCCCTGGGGCGGTCTCGGGATCATGGTGCTGTGGGTGATCGCGGCCCTCACGGGCGGCTATGTGCTGCTGAAGAAGCGGGACGCCTAGCCCTCCGCGGGGGACACCGTTCCGCAGGGAAGCGGAGTCACACTGCTTTACTTTCATTTGAGCGGAACCGTCAGCTCCTCGATATCCTCCTAACCCTTACGGGGGCGTGTGCCCCGCTGTCCTGAACCTTTCGATGGGTGCGGAGCATGATCGAGGCTGTAGGCCTGACCAAGCGCTACGGCGACAAGACCGCCGTGTACAACCTTTCCTTCCAGGTGCGGCCGGGTGCCGTCACCGGCTTCCTCGGGCCGAACGGCTCCGGCAAGTCGACGACGATGCGCATGATCCTCGGCCTGGACAACCCCACAGCGGGGCAGGTGACGATCGGCGGCTACCCGTACCCGAAGCTGCCCAACGCCCCCCGCCAGGTGGGCGCCCTGCTCGACGCCAAGGCCGTGCACGGCGGCCGGTCGGCCCGCAGCCATCTGCTGTGCCTGGCCCAGCTGTCCGGGATCCCGGCCCGCCGGGTCGACGAGGTACTGGGTGTGGTCGGGCTCCAGGAGGTGGCCAGAAAGCGCTCCAAGGGCTTCTCCCTCGGCATGGGACAGCGGCTCGGCATCGCCGCCGCGCTGCTCGGCGACCCCCAGGTGCTGCTCTTCGACGAGCCGGTCAACGGCCTCGACCCCGAGGGCATCCTCTGGGTGCGCAACCTCATGAAGGCGCTCGCGGCGGAGGGCCGTACGGTCTTCGTCTCCTCCCATCTGATGAGCGAGATGGCGCTGACCGCGGACCACCTCATCGTGATCGGACGCGGACAGCTGCTGGCCGACATGAGCGTCAAGGACTTCATCTCGGCGAACTCCGCCGACTTCGCGCGCGTGCGTACGCCGGACACCGAGCCGCAGCTGCGCGAGAAGCTGACGGCCGCGCTCACCGAGGCGGGCGGGCACGTGCTGCCCGAGCAGGACGGCGCCCTGAGGATCACGGGACTGGCGCTGCCCCGCATCAGCGACATCGCGCACGACGCCGACGTACGCCTGTGGGAGCTGTCGCCGCACCAGGCCTCGCTGGAGGAGGCGTACATGCGGATGACACAGGGGGCCGTCGACTACCGCTCGACCACCGACCAGAAGGCGGGGCTGCAGCAGCCGCTGCCTCCCGGTGTGCAGCCGCCGATGCCGGTGCCCGGGCAGGGCCAGCCCGACTGGTACGCCCCGCCGTCGCCCCAGGAGGGCGGGCAGCCGTTCGCCATGCCACAGGGACAGCCGGGCCCGTACGGCGCCGGGCAGCCCCCGGCGGGCCCGTACGGCGCTCCGGGCGCCCCCGGCGCGGGCCTGCCCAACCCGTACGCCCAGCCGGCGCCCGCGGCGCCCCAGGCTCCGGCCGCGCCGCCCCAGCCCCCCGCCTCCGCCGCCCCCGCCGACCTGACCAAGCCCGAGGACGCCCGATGAGCACCCCGCAGCCCCCGATGCCGCAGGCCGCCGCACCCGACTGGCAGGCGGCGGCGCCCGGTTCGCCGTACCCCACCTACACCTCGCCGATCCCGGTCACGCGCACCCACCTCGGGCACGCGATCTCCTCGGAGTGGACGAAGATCAGATCGGTGCGCTCCACGATGTGGACGCTCGGCGTGTTCCTGCTGCTCGTCGTCGGCATCGGGCTGCTGGTCGCCGCGCTGGTCACCGCCAACCAGGGGGAGGAGAGCCTGAAGGGCCAGAACCCGTTGTCCTTCGGCGTGTTCGGGCTGCTCCTCGGCAGCATGTGCATCATCACGCTCGGCGTGCTGACCACCGCCTCGGAGTACGGCACCGGCATGATCCGGACCACGATGACCGCATGCCCGTCCCGCACGCGCGTGCTGGCGGCGAAGGCGATCGTGTTCTTCGCGGTGGCTTTCACCGTCACGTTCGCCTCGGTGCTCCTCGTGGCCGTCGTGGACGTCGCCATGCTGAAGGGCGCCAAGGACCCATCCGGCGGTGAGTGGTTGAAGGGCACCTTCGGCATCTCGCTCTACATCGCGCTGCTCGGGCTGCTCTCGCTTCTCGTCGGCTCGATCATCCGGCACTCGGCGGGGGCCATCACCATCATGATCGGCCTGGTGCTGGCACCGCTGGTGATCGCCCTGTTCATGTTCTCGTCGGCCCTGGAGAAGGTGCGCCAGGCCTTGTTCGACTACTCGATCCCGAACCAGCTCGGCGCGTTCTACTCCAACTCCCTGAGCGACACCGGCCCCACCGGCTGGGACCCGGTGTGGATCGTCCTGGGCGTGACGGCCGTCGCGTTCGCCGGCGCGGTTGCGCTGCTGCAGAGCCGCGACGTCTAGAGCAGGTTCAGAACTTCGGCGCGTTACGGGACCGCTGCACCCGCGTGGTGCGGCGGTCCTTCGCGTTCCAGCACGCCTTGTGCCAGTGTCGGCGCTCGTCGACGCCCGAGTGCTCGGGCCAGGCCACCACGTGCGGGACGCCGGAGGGGATCATCTGGTCGCAGCCGGGGCAGCGGTACGTCTTGCCCTGCGCGCTCGCGCCCGCCACGTGCCGCACGCTCCACTCCTCCCCCTGCCAGCTCTCGGTGGACTGCCAGCCGCCGTATCGGCCGGGCCGGTCGTCCTCACCGCTCCGGCCGGACGAGCCCGACGGGTCGGCACCCTTGGGTCGGTTGCGACGCGGGGACACGGGACACCTCACGGGGCTATACAGGAAGCACGGGTCGTGTCCAGCCTACGGGGCGTGGACGGGGGTACGCGTAGAGCACCGGCCGGCCCCCGTCCCCGCCGCGACCTCCCATTCTGCAGACAATCCGCAAATCTCTTCGCCAGGCCGTGTCCTCGGCACGTGTCAGACGGTTATGCGGGTGGGGGAGCTCCGCGTCGGAGCCAAGGAAGCAGGAAGAGCAATGCGCGTAGGAAGTTTCGTGTTGTCGGCCCAGTTCCCGGGGCAGGGCCACGGGGAGGCGCTGCACCGCGCGGTCCGCTCGGCCGAGGTCGCCGAGGAAGCGGGTCTCGACTCGGTCTGGCTGGCCGAGCACCACTTCGTGCCGTACGGGACCTGCCCGTCGGCGATCACCCTGGCGGCGTTACTCCTCGGCCGGACCCGCAGGCTCCGGATCGGCACGGCGGTCACCGTACTGCCCACCGCCCATCCGGTGGCGGTCGGCGAGCAGGCCGCGCTGCTGCACATCACCTCAGGCGGGCGCTTCTCGCTGGGCGTGGGGCGCGGCGGGCCCTGGGTCGACCTGGAGGTGTTCGGCTCGGGCATCGAGGCGTACGAGGAGGGCTTCCCCGAATCACTCGATCTGCTGCTGCGCTGGCTGCGCGAGCCGTCGGTCGGGGTCAGGGGGGAGCGCTTCGGTTTCCGTGAAGTGCCCGTCGTACCAAGGCCGTCGGAGTCCCTGTCGGAGGTGGCGGGCCCCGAGGTCGTCGTCGCGTGCACCTCTCCGTCGAGTGTGCGGCAGGCCGCGGAGCGCGGACTGCCGATGCTGCTGGGCATGCATGTGGGTGACGAGGAGAAGGCCGAGATGGTCGCCCTGTGGCGGCAGCTCGCGCGCGCCGCAGGGCACCCCGCGGGGACCGTCCTGGGCGCCGGCCATGTCTCGGCCGGCGTGTGCCAGATCGCCGACCGGCGTACGGACGCGGTGGAGGCGCTGACGAAGGCGATGCCGGGCTGGCTGAAGCAGGGACTGGAGGCACATGTCACGGTGGACGGCCGGACCCGGCAGATGCGCGACCCGCTGGCCTACACCGAACTGCTCTGCGGACTGCACCCCGTGGGCACCCCACGCCTGTGCGCCGACCGGCTCGCCGCCACCAGCGAGCGGACCGGCATCTCCCGCTTCGCCCTGCTCGTGGAGGGCTCGGGAGACCTGGCGGCCACCGAGGAGAACGTACGGCGGCTGGGCGCCGAGGTGCTTCCGCACCTCGGTTGAACGGGCCTGCAGGAGCTTGCCGCCCCAGTACTGAATGCACCTCCCGCGTACGGAGCGGCAAGCAAGCGGCTTGCTCCTCAGCAGTCCCGGAACTCCGGGGACTGGTTGAGTAGCTGGCTGCGGACCGAGGTGAAGCGGGCCAGCGTCTCGTCGACCGAGGCGTCCAACGGGAACACCGCCACCCGGTGGCAGTTCTGGAAGGCCAGCCGGACACCGAAGTGCCTTTGCAGCGCGCCGCGTATCGCGTCACTCGCGAGCGCACGCAGCAGCTGTCCGCGTGCCTGCTCGTCCGGCGGGGGCGTCTGGTTGTCGGCGAAGTTGCCACCGTCGACCTTCAGCTGGGCCACCAGGGAGCTGATCATCTCCCATGCGTAAGGCAGGGAGGTCCGGACGCAGTCGACGAATTCTGCTTCGTCGACCTCGCCTCGCTCGGCCTTCTCGAGTAGGGCCGGTGAGACGTCGAGCGACATGGGTTCTCCTCTCGCACCCCCGTGGTCGACAGGGGTTGCCGGACAGATGAGGGAGTTCGCGATACCGAACACGCTGAGTACTCGTCTCGCGACCTCCCGTTTCTACGGTAAGCAACGGACGGTGACGGCACCAGGAAAATGCGTACATGGAGAACCCTCTTTGGGCACACAATCAGCCACGAATGAACAGGGGTTGTCTCGGGTCTTCCGGGGCGAATCGCGTCGACCGACATCCGTCGAGTAGCGTTGCCGACCATGCGTCTCGTCATTGCCCGATGCTCCGTGGACTACGCGGGCCGGCTCACCGCCCATCTCCCTTCGGCGCCCCGCCTGATCCTGGTGAAGGCCGACGGCAGCGTCTCCATCCACGCGGACGACCGCGCCTACAAGCCCCTGAACTGGATGTCCCCGCCCTGCACCCTGAAGGAAGGCGCGGGCGACGACGAGGGCGTCTGGACCGTCATCAACAAGGCGGGCGAGAAGCTCATCATCACGATGGAGGAGATCCTCCACGATTCCTCGCACGAACTGGGCGTGGATCCCGGCCTGATCAAGGACGGCGTGGAAGCACACCTTCAGGAGCTCCTCGCGGACCGCATCGAGACGCTCGGCGACGGCTATACGCTCATCCGCCGCGAGTACATGACGGCCATCGGCCCCGTCGACATCCTGTGCCGGGACGCCGAGGGGCAGACCGTCGCGGTCGAGATCAAGCGGCGCGGCGAGATCGACGGCGTGGAGCAGCTCACCCGCTACCTCGACCTGCTGAACCGCGATCCCCATCTCGCCCCGGTCCGCGGCATCTTCGCGGCCCAGGAGATCAAGCCGCAGGCCCGCGTCCTCGCCACGGACCGCGGAATCGGCTGCGCGGTGCTGGACTATGACGCCCTCAGGGGCATCGAGGACGACAAGCTGCGGTTGTTCTGAGCGGCTCGGGCGCGCCCGAAGAGGCGCGGGGCCGCACATCGATGTGCGGCTCCGCGGCGATGGGGGTCCCCCGCTCCAGCGAATTCGAGAGTGGGGGAGCGACCAGCCACGACGGGCCGGCAGACGATCGACGGCCAATCGCGGCCCTGCGGCCAAGCCGCCCATGAGCACAGCCCGCGGGGCGCTCAGCGTCCGTCGCTACGACGAAGAGGGCCGGGTCCGTAGAGACGGACCAGGCCCTCTTGCGTGCCCGAGGCGTCACATCACCGCGGTGGAGGTGCTGCTCGCCGGGGCGCTGGCCGAACCGCTGGTCGTGGCCGGGGCGCTGGAGGACGCGGGAGCACTGGACGCCGGGCCGCTGGCCGAGTTGGACGTCGTCGGGGACGACGGCGCGGTCGACGTGGGCGGCGGGGACGAGGTCGGCGGCGCCGACGAAGTAGGCGGCTGCGAGGTGGTCGGCGGAGACGTCGTCGGCGGCTTCGTCGTCGACGGGCTGGTCGGCGGCTTCGTCGTCGACGGCTTGGACGGCGAGCTCGACGAGCCGCCGCCCGTGCCCTTCGTGCCGCTCGGGTTGTCCGACGGCTGCGTCGTCTCTGACGGCGGCGTCGGATCGTCCGAGGTGCCGTACGTTCCGTCGGGGCCCGGGTCCGTGGGACGGCTCGTCGCCGTGCCGGTGTCGCTCTTCGGCTTGTCCGCGCCCAGGCTGCCGTCGTCGGTGCCCTGGCTTGCGGACGGGTTGACGCCGACGTTGTCGGACGGGTTGTTGGCGTCGTTGTTGGAGGTCGCGCCGAGTGTCACGACCGTGCCGAGCACGGCGGCGAGCAGGGCGCCCGCGCCGGCCGCGACGAGGTTGCGCCGGGCGAGGCCGCGGATGCCGCCGCGGTGGGTCTTGGACGGCGGGCCGGACATGGCCCGGTTGACGACGATGGTCGAGGTGTCGCCGGACGACGGCGGCGGGCTCGCCGGGAACGCGGCCGGTACTCCGCCGGGCGGCGACTGGGACTCCTCGTAGCGCGCGTCCGGGACCTCCTCCCCCGCCGTGGAGCCGAGGCCCGGCGTGGTGCCGGAGCGGTCGGAGACCAGGGCGAGGGCGCGGCGGCCCGCGACGGTGCCGCGCTTGTCGGCGAGTGCGCCGCGCAGCCCGATGGAGGACTCCAGCTCGGCGCGGGCCCGGTCGAGCTGTCCGCCGCAGAGCGCGAGGATGCCCAGCTCGTGCTGGAAGTAGGCCTGTTCGGACACCTCGCCGGCGAGTCGGGACGCCTCGGAACCGGACCGCAGCGCCCGCTCCCAGGCGCTCCAGTGCAGACCGGCGGCGAACGCGGGCGCCGCCGTGCGGGCCAGCTGAACGGTGACGCTCTCCTCGCCCTCGGCCGGGGCGGTCGTGCCCGGCACCAGGACGCCGAGCGCGGCGAGCAGGGCGTCGGCCTCGGCGCACACCCGCTCCGGGGTCACCGAGGGGTGTCCCGCCCACCAGGCGTAGTGCTGGGCGGCGGTGAGGGCCTGCGCCTCGACGTCGTCGCCGTATCCGGCGGCCTCGAGCTGGGCGAGGACCCCGGCGGCGAGCCGGTAGCGGGAGCCGACCGTGGAGACGAGTCCGCAGGAGGCCAGTTCACCGAGGGCGGCGTCCGCATGGGTGTCGCCGACCAGCGCCGGCAGATGCGCCTGGTGCGGCACCTCGCCGCCGAGGGCGACGGCGAACCGCAGTGTGGCGCGGGCCGAGGCGCTGAGCCGGGAGGCCAGCAGCGGCGCGGGGGCGGCGGCCTCGCCGAGCGAGGGCAGCGGTACCTCGTCGCCGTCCTCGGCGTCGACGGAAGCGTCTGCGGGGATCGCGTCCTCGAACACACCGAAGGCCTCGACGGCGCCGGTCCCGGCGCGCTGCTGGTCGCGCTGGCGCAGCAGGGCGCCGGCCTGGACGAAGCGCAGCGGCAGGCCCTCGGACTCGAACCAGAGGTCGCCGGCCCAGTTGGACTCCTCCTCGGTCAGCACCCGGCCGACGGCGCGCTCGATGAGCTCCACGCCGCCCGCACGGTCGAGACCGCCGAGGAAGACCTCCTCGATGGTGGAGTCGGCGGAGGGCGCGGGCACCTCGGGGGTCGCGCCGATCACGAAGGCGCACTCGGGCGTCGCGTCCAGCAGCTCGTCGAGCCCGGCGCCGCCGAACTCGATGTCGTCCAGGACGACGACCGCGCCGATCTCCCGGACCAGTTCGAGCAGTTCGTCCTGTTCCGGGCGGTGCAGGGGTGCGTTGTAGACGGCGTAGAAGAGGTCGTGGAGCAGGTCGCTCGCCGTGCGGTGGAAGCCGCTGAGGCGGACGACGCCGTCGGGGGCCAGGTCCGCGCAGTCCTCGGCGACCAGGTCGAGGAGGGCGGTGCGGCCGGAGCCCGCGGGGCCGGTGAGACGCACGGAACGACCCCGGGCCAGCAACCGGACCAGGCGCTCGCGCTCCTCCTGGCGTTCCAGGAGATGCAGCGAGGGCCGGGCCGGTCCCGGCGGGACGGGCGGCTTGGCCGCGCGGTTCACCTCGGCGCGCTCGGCCGCCGTGAACTTCACGGGCCGCCCTGGGCGCTCGCCCGGCGGGCAGACCTCTATCTCGCTGCCGTCGACGGGGTTGACGGTGAGCAGGTAGTCGCCCGTGACGAGCTGCACCGTGCGTGCGAGCGCGGGCGAGTGCTGTCCGAAGTCCGTGGTGAGGGAGTCCCTGGGCGGGCGCTGGCGCGGCGTGCCGCCGTCGCCGTCATGGCCGTACTCCTCGGGTCCCCGGTTGTTCGGGTCCATAGGTTCAAGCCCCCCAAAAGCGTCGTGTGTGCCTTAGAGCCCCTCCCGGCCTTGCTGCACACCGCGCTGTCGCTTCTGGTCCGGACCCGCTTGCAGGGATGTCAGGCAGCGGGCGACCGAACCCTAAACCTTCGCTCAGTATCTACGACAGTCCGGAGTACCGCGCCGTGCGAGACGTCACAGTCTCGTGAGGATCACACTGAAGGGTCACACCCGGGGCAGTGACTCCACCCCGATGCCGCCCTCGATCGCCAGGATCCGGTGCAGCCGGGTGGCCACCAGCAGGCGCTGCATCTGCGGCGGAACGTCGCGCAGCACCAGGCGCCGGCCGCAGCGGCCGGCCCGCCGGTGGACGCCCATGATCACCCCGAGTCCGGTGGCGTCCCAGGAGTCCAGTTCGGACAGGTCCAGCACCAGGTCGCCGACTCCGTCGTCGACGGCCGAGTGCAGGACCGTACGGGCGTCCGCCGCGCTGCGGACGTCGAGGCGGCCCCCGACGACCAGCTCGGCGTGGTCGCCCCTGATGTACATATGCGCTCCCCGAGAGTGCGGTGACGTACTCCGTGACGGTGGCTGTGCAACGTCTGACTGCTTCAGCGGCGACGAGGTTGCCGTCTGTAAGCGAACCGATACCGAATTCACCCCCACGGGTGATACCCGCGGGGCCTGTGCGGTTTCAGTGGCTGTACGTACTGATGTGTCAGTACGTGTAGAAGCCCTGCCCGCTCTTGCGCCCGATGTCACCGGCGTCAACCATCCGGCGCATCAGCTCCGGCGGTGCGAACTTCTCGTCCTGCGACTCGGTGTAGATGTTGCTGGTGGCGTGCAGCAGGATGTCGACGCCGGTCAGGTCCGCCGTGGCGAGCGGTCCCATCGCGTGGCCGAAGCCCAGCTTGCAGGCGAGGTCGATGTCCTCGGCGCTCGCCACGCCCGACTCGTAGAGCTTGGTCGCCTCGACGACGAGCGCCGAGATCAGACGGGTCGTCACAAAGCCGGCCACATCCCGGTTGACGACGATGCAGGTCTTGCCGACGGACTCCGCGAACTCCCGCGCGGTGGCGAGGGCTTCGTCGCTCGTCTTGTAGCCGCGGACGAGTTCGACGAGCTGCATCATCGGCACCGGCGAGAAGAAGTGGACGCCGACGACCCGCTCGGGACGCTCGGTGGCCGCCGCGATCTTGGTGATCGGGATCGCGGAGGTGTTGGAGGCGAGCACGGTGTCCGGGCGGACGATCTTGTCGAGCGCCCGGAAGATCTCGTGCTTCACTTCCAGCTTCTCGAAGACTGCCTCGACGACGATGTCCGCGTCGGCGGCGGCGTCCAGGTCGGTGGTCGCGGTGATGCGGCCGAGGGCGGCGTCGGCGTCGTGCGCCTCCAGCTTCCCCTTGCTCACGAATTTGTCGTACGAGGCCTTGATGCCGTCGGTGCCACGCTTCAGCGCCTCGTCGGTGACGTCACGCAGGACGACGTCCCAGCCCGCCTGAGCGGAGACCTGGGCGATCCCGGAACCCATCAAGCCGGCGCCGATGACGGCAAGCTTCCGTGCCACGTTTGCGACTCCCCTTTGAAACGCCTTACACCCTGTTTACGTTGCTTCTTCGGCGGACCTTAGCGCTCGTGAGGTGCTGTGTGACCGGTAAGTAATGCGCGTCACGTCTCATCTGACGGACATCACACCGGGGCGGGTCATTCCATGCCTCGGACGGCGTAGTTGAGCACCTTCTCGCCCAACAGCTCCTCGATGTCGTCGAGGAGGACGAGTACCTCTCGTGATACTTCGCCCGGGTTGCGCCCCTTGACCATCTCACGGCCGATGACGCCCATCACACAGCTGTGCACCCAGCCGAGCTGACCCGCGATCAGATGCGGCATCGGGTCGTCGTCGGCTGCGCCGGTGTCCTCGCGCAGGGCCTGTTCGAGATTGGCCTGAACCTCCTGCCCGATCGCCCACAGCCGGGAGCGCAGGGCGGGTGCGTTCTCGATGACGCGCATGAACGCGGCGTACCCCGGGATCAGTCCGACCCTCGGCGAGACCGCCTCGACCTCCTCGCGCAGCTCCCGCAGAACGGCGGCAGCGACGGACTCCCCTTTGTTCCGGCCCCGGACCCATCGGGCCATCCGGTCGACCATGCCGGCGGAGCGGTCGAAGAAGAGGTCCTCCTTCGCCGGAAAGTAGTTGTAGACGGTGTTGACGGAGACGTCGGCGGCCTCGGCGATCTCCGCGACGGTGACCGCGTCGAAGCCGCGCTCGACGAACAGCCCGGTGGCGACGTCCGAGATGTACTGCCGGGTCTGCCGCTTCTTCCGCTCCCTGAGCCCCTCTGCCATGTCCGAATCCTAGCTTTCGCTGGGCCCACTGAAAACTTAGAGTCATTGCAAAATTGGTGAGCCTCTGTTTTTCTGTAGGGCATGGCAGTCATCAGCGCGGCCGGACTGGCCCGCACCTTCCAGACCAAACGCGGCCCGGTGGAGGCCGTCCGCGGTATCGACCTCACCGTCCGCGAGGGCGAGATCCTCGGCTTCCTCGGCCCGAACGGGGCCGGCAAGACCACGACCCTGCGCATGCTCACGACGCTGCTCGCCCCGACCGGCGGCGCGGCCACCGTCGCCGGCCACGACCTCGCCACCGACCCCGCGGGCGTACGCAGGGCCTGCGGTTACGTCGCCCAGTCGGGCGGGGTCGACGCGCAGATCAGCGTGCGGGAGGAACTCGTCACCCAGGGCCGCCTCTACCGCCTGACGAAGCCCCAGGCGATCGCACGCGCGGAGGAGTTGGCTCGCGACCTGGGCCTCGCCGACCTCCTCGACCGCAGGACGTCCGCGCTCTCCGGAGGTCAACGGCGCCGTCTCGACATCGCGATGGCCCTCACCCACCGCCCGAAGGTCCTCTTCCTCGACGAACCGACGACCGGCCTCGACCCCGGCAGCCGCGCCGACCTGTGGGACCTGATCCGCAGCCTGCGCGACGAGCACGACACGACCGTCTTCCTGACCACCCATTACCTGGACGAGGCCGACGCCCTCTCCGACCGCCTGGTGATCGTCGACAAGGGGGTGGTCGTGGCGCAGGGCACGCCGAGCGCGCTGAAGCTGCGGTACGGCGGCTCGATCGACGCGAGCCTCCAGGACACCTTCCTCGCGATCACCGGCCGCGGTCCCGCCCCGGCCGACGCCGCCTCCGTAGCCGTATAGGACCGCCACGATGCTTCTTCACGACACCACACTGATCTACGGCCGCTATCTGCGCCAGTCCCTGCGCTCGCGCTTCGCGCTGCTCTTCGGCGTGCTGATGCCGCTGCTGTATCTGCTGTTCTTCGGGCCGCTGCTGACCGGTCTGCCGCTCGGCGGGCGGGGCAGTTCCTGGCAGCTGCTGGTGCCGGGGCTGCTGCTTCAACTCGGGTTGTTCGGCGCCTCGTTCGCCGGGTTCTCGATCATCATCGAGCAGGGCCAGGGGGTGGTCGAGCGGATGCGCGTGACGCCCGTCAGCCGCCTCGCGCTCCTGCTTGGCCGTGTGCTGCGCGAAGCCACGGTGTTCGTCTTCCAGGCGGTGCTGCTGGTGGTCGCGGCCGTGGCGATGGGGCTGCGGGCGCCGCTCGCCGGGGTCCTGATCGGTTTCGGGTTCGTCGCCCTGCTCACGGTCTCGCTCGGCTCGCTGTCGTACGCCCTGGCGATGAAGGTGCACACCCCGCAGGAGTTCGGCCCGCTCATCAACGCCATGACCATGCCGTCGATGCTGCTGTCCGGTCTGATGCTGCCCATGTCCCTCGCACCGGCCTGGCTGGACCTGCTCTCGCACTTCATGCCGTTCCGCTATCTGGTGGACGCGGTGCGGGACGCGTACGTCGGCTCGTACGCGACGGATCACATGCTGTACGGCGTCCTGGTCGCCGTCGGCTTCGCGACTGTGGCCGTGACAGTGGGCACACGCGTGTTCCGTACGGCCGGAGCATAACTACGCTGGTCACATGGTCAATCTGACGCGCATCTACACCAGGACCGGCGACCAGGGCAGCACCGCCCTCGGCGACATGAGCCGGGTCGCCAAGACCGACCTGCGGATCTCCGCGTACGCGGACGCCAACGAGGCGAACGCGGTGATCGGCACGGCGATCGCGCTGGGCGGGCTCGACGAGGAGATCGTCGCGGTCCTCACCCGCGTGCAGAACGACCTGTTCGATGTCGGAGCGGACCTGTCCACGCCGGTCGTGGAGAACCCGGAGTTCCCTCCCCTCCGTGTCGAGCAGTTCTACGTCGACAAGCTGGAGGCGGACTGCGACCGCTTCAACGAGCGGCTGGAGAAGCTGCGGTCCTTCATCCTGCCGGGCGGTACGCCGGGTGCGGCCCTGCTGCACCAGGCCTGCACGGTCGTTCGGCGGGCCGAGCGGTCGACGTGGGCGGCGCTGGAGGTGCACGGTGCCAAAGGAAAAGACGGCAGCATGAACCCCCTCACCGCGACCTACCTGAACCGTCTGTCGGACCTCCTGTTCATCCTGGCCCGCACGGCCAACAAGGACGTCGGCGATGTGCTGTGGGTGCCGGGCGGGGAGCGCTAGCGCTCGGTGTCCTGGGCCGCGTCCTGGTCGGCGCGGGCGACCGCGGACTCGGCGGCGGCCACCTTCTTCTGCATCTCCGAGTAGCCGGAGGGGGTGGCCGGTGCCTGCTGCGACGCCGTAACACCTGCGTCTGCCCTCACCAGGGACTTTCGGAAGGTCAGCCGGTCCTGGAGATATGTGGCGATCTCGTTGTGGCCGGCTGCCTTGGCGTTGTCGACGCGCTGCCGCAGGCGGGCGATCGAGCCGCGTCTGTCCGCCGTACGCACCCGGAAGCCGCTCAGCCGCAGCCCGCGTTCCAGCGAACGGCGGATGGCCGGGTCGTCGTCGACGACCGGTACGGCCCGGGGCTGCCCGTCTCGGTCATGCACCCCTCCCCTCGGCGTTCGGTCAGGGTGCGACCCTCAGGGCGTCTACGCCGGGGCCTTCTTGGGCCAGAGCAGATAGGTCAGCGCGATCAGCCCGTGGATGACGACAACCCGCAGCGCCGTCCACTGGCAGGAGCGCAGGGACGAGGTGTCGCCGTCGCCGACGTACCAGATCGCACCCTGGAGCAGGGCGAGAGCGACGGCGGCGGCCAGCAGCGTGCGCAGCCACAGGACGCCCTCGTGGCGGGCTCGGGGCAGCCCGTAGCGCGGGGGCCCCGGCGGTTTCGGTGCCCCGGCGAGCCGATGCGCCGCGTGCCCGTCGAGCCACCGGATCGTGGAGTGGCCGTAGGCGATGGTGAAGCCGATGTAGAGGGCGGCCAGGCCGTGCTCCCAGCCGGGCTTCGCCCCGTTCTTCAGGTCGACGGCCGTGACGACGAACAGCACGACCTCCAGCAGCGGCTCGCACAGCAGCAGCGCCACGCTCGTCCGGCGCCACTTCAGCAGGTAGCGGACGGCCAGCCCGGCCGCGAGCAGCACCCAGAATCCCACCTCGCAGGCGATGATCAGCGTGACGACCACGGTTCGCTCCTCTCGGTCCCCCTTCCAGGCTCCTGACCGGGCCGGTGGCTTTCGTCGTCGTCGATGACGAAGTCGCCCTACATCGAAAGATGCAGTTCGGGACCCTCCCCCGGAAGCACGCAGGCGGTGCGCGGGGCGTGTTGGATGGAGCCATGGCCGCACGACTCACCCGCCCGCACCGCGACGACGTCCTCATCGCCGTGGGCGGACTGGTCGGCGGGCTGCTGCTCTGTGCCGTCGGGCTCTACAGCCGCACGGCCAACGACCCGATCGCCGTGGTCGACGCCCGCTGGGCGGTCCTCGGGCCGCTCGTCGTCACCGCGGCCTGCGAACTGCTGCGCCGCACCCGCCCGCGCACCGCCCTGCTCGTCGGCACGGTCGCGATCACCGCGGACCTGGTGACCCGCGGCAACCTCGCCACCATCGTGATGTTCACGGACCTCGTCTATGCGGCCGTCCTGTACGGCACGCTCGCCTCGGCCCGCCGCATCACCTGGATCACCGGCCTGCTCACGGTGATCGGGACCGTCGTCCCGTACGTGGCCTGGCGCGTACCGCAGGCCCTGCTCATCGGGGCGGGCGTCGCGCTCGTCACCCTGGCGCCCGCGGCGACGGGCTGGGTCGTGCGCGACCACCGTGACACCGCCGACGCCGAGCGGCTGCGCGCCGAACAGACCGCGCTGCTCGCCGAGATGGACCGCAGCCAGGCGGTCATTGCGGAACGGGCCCGGATGGCGAGGGAGTTGCACGACATGGTCGCCAACCATCTCTCCGCGATCGCCATCCACTCCACGGCCGCACTGTCCATCGACGATCCCGGCACGTCGAGACAGGCCCTCTCCGTCATCCGCGAGAACAGCGTCGAGGGGCTCGCGGAGATGCGGCGGCTGATCGGCATCCTGCGCGACGGCGACGGTGAGCCGAGCGCGGTGCCGACCCTCGACGGCCTCACCGCCCTCGTCGACGGCGCCCGCGCCAACGGCCTCGACGTCAGTCTCGACATCGGCCTCGACACCGACCACGGCAAGGTCCCCGCACCGGTCGAACTCGCCGCCTACCGCATCGTCCAGGAGTCCCTGACCAACGCCCTCAAGCACGCCGGCCCCGGACGAGTCACCGTCGCGCTCGCACAGCGGGACGGCGCCCTCGACGTCCGTGTGACCAGCCCGTACGGCCATCGGGACGGACCCCGCGCGCCCGGTTCCGGTGCCGGACTGGTCGGCATGCGGGAGCGGGCGGGGCTGCTGGGTGGCACGTTCGAGGCCGGACCCGACGGAACGCTGTGGACCGTACACGCCACGCTCCCCCTGCCCGAAGGAGATTCCGAATGATCCGCGTCCTCGTCGCCGAGGACCAGTCCGCCGTCCGCGCCGGACTGGTCCTCATCCTGGGCAGCGCACCCGACATCGAGGTGGTGGGGGAGGCCCCGGACGGGGAACAGGCCGTGGCGCTGGCACGGGAGTTGCGGCCGGATCTCGTACTCATGGACGTCCAGATGCCACGGCTGGACGGAGTGTCGGCGACTCGGCAGGTCGTCGGGGAGGGCCTGGCCGACGTCCTCGTCCTCACCACCTTCGACCTCGACGAGTACGTCTTCGGGGCGCTGCGCGCAGGCGCCGCCGGCTTCCTGCTCAAGAACACCGAGGCGAAGGACCTGCTGGAGGCGGTACGGACCGTGGCGCGCGGGGAGGGGCTGATCGCCCCGGCCGTCACCCGCCGTCTGATCGCCGAGTTCGCCACCACGTCCGTACGCGAGCCGAAGGCCGATCCGGCCGTGCTCGACAGCCTCACCCGCCGCGAGCGCGAGGTCCTGTCCTGCCTCGGCGAGGGCCTGTCCAACGCCGCCATCGCGGCCCGTCTCGACATGGCGGAGGCGACGGCGAAGACGCACGTCAGCCGCCTTCTCGGGAAGCTGGAGCTGCGCAGCCGGGTCCAAGCGGCCGTATTGGCCCAGGAGTTGGGGATCTAGCACGGTTGCCCCAGAGTGGTCCAGACCTATTGACCGATGGTCCAGACCTTTCTATTCTCGCGGCACTGTGGGCGTGAAGGCTCAGTCATGCCCCCCAACTCCCCATAGGAGGCGCACCATGCGCTTCGGACACAGAGCCGCGGCAGGCTTCGCGACCCTGTTGCTGCCGCTGGCCGGTCTGGTCGGCCTCGCAGGCCCCGCCCAGGCCGCGACCACCGCGACGGCGACCTACGCCAAGACCCAGGACTGGGGCACCGGCTTCGAAGGCAAGTGGACGGTGAAGAACACCGGCACCACGGCCATCAGCTCCTGGACGGTCGAGTGGGACTTCCCCTCCGGTACGTCCGTCACCTCGGCCTGGGACGCGGACGTCACGTCCTCCGGCACCCACTGGACCGCCAAGAACAAGTCCTACAACGGCTCCATAGCCCCCGGCGCCTCCGTCTCCTTCGGCTTCAACGGCGCGGGCTCCGGCTCCCCCTCCAACTGCAAGCTGAACGGCGACAGTTGCGACGGCACCACGGTCCCCGGCGACGCGGCCCCCTCCGCTCCGGGCACCCCGACTGCCTCCTCCGTCACCGACACCTCGGTGAAGCTGTCCTGGTCGGCGGCCACCGACGACAAGGGCATCAAGAACTACGACGTCCTGCGCGACGGCAAGGTCGTCTCGACGGTCACCACGACCTCGTACACCGACACCGGCCTGACCGCCGGCAGCGACTATTCCTACACCGTCCAGGCCCGTGACACCGCGGGCCAGACCGGCCCGGTCAGCGGCTCGGTCGCCGTGCACACCACGGGTGGCACGACCACTCCCCCGACCTCCGGCTCCACGGTCAAGCTCGGCTACTTCACCGAGTGGGGCATCTACGGCCGCAACTACAACGTCAAGAACCTGGTGACGTCGGGATCCGCGTCGAAGATCACGCACATCAACTACGCCTTCGGCAACGTGACGAACGGCCAGTGCGCGATCGGCGACTCCTACGCCGACTACGACAAGGCCTTCACCGCCGACCAGTCGGTGAGCGGCGTGGCCGACACCTGGGACCAGCCGCTGCGCGGCAACTTCAACCAGCTGCGTGAGCTGAAGGCCAAGTACCCCAACATCAAGGTGCTGT
Source organism: Streptomyces sp. NPDC001157 (assembly GCF_053598255.1). Classification (NCBI taxonomy): domain Bacteria; kingdom Bacillati; phylum Actinomycetota; class Actinomycetes; order Kitasatosporales; family Streptomycetaceae; genus Streptomyces; species Streptomyces sp. NPDC001157. The sequence goes on along the minus strand of NZ_JBSFJW010000027.1, from coordinate 104,579 downwards.
GGTCCTTCGGCGGCTGGACCTGGTCCGGCGGCTTCGGGCAGGCGGCGGCCAACCCGACCGCCTTCGCCAACTCCTGCTACAACCTGGTCAAGGACCCGCGCTGGGCGGACGTGTTCGACGGCATCGACATCGACTGGGAGTACCCGAACGCCTGCGGCCTGTCCTGCGACACCAGCGGCGCGGCGGCCTTCAAGAACGTGATGTCGGCGCTGCGCGCCAAGTTCGGCTCCGGCGCGCTGGTCACGGCCGCGGTCACCGCTGACGGCTCGTCCGGCGGCAAGATCGAGGCCGCCGACTACGCGGGCGCCTCACAGTACGTCAACTGGTACAACGTGATGACGTACGACTTCTTCGGCGCCTGGGACGCCCAGGGCCCGACCGCCCCGCACTCCCCGCTCACCTCGTACAGCGGTATCCCGAAGGCCGGGTTCACCACGGCCGACGCGATGGCCAAGTACAAGGCGGCCGGCGTCCCCGCGAGCAAGCTGCTGATCGGTATCGGCTTCTACGGGCGCGGCTGGACCGGCGTGACCCAGGACGCCCCCGGCGGCACCGCGACGGGCCCGGCCGCGGGCACGTACGAGCAGGGCATCGAGGACTACAAGGTGCTCAAGACGTCCTGCCCGGCCACCGGCACCGTCGCCGGCACGGCGTACGCGCACTGCGGCAGCAACTGGTGGTCGTACGACACCCCGTCGACCATCGCCGGAAAGATGAGCTGGGCCAAGTCCCAGGGTCTCGGCGGCGCGTTCTTCTGGGAGTTCAGCGGTGACACCGGCAACGGCGAGCTGGTGAGCGCCATCAGCAGCGGGCTGAGCTGATCGTCCGAGCCTCGCCCCGCACCCGCCGCGGACGGTCCACGAGCCCGTCCGCGGCGGGCCTCTCTGTGCTCAGAACGGCGGGTGACAGTGGGCCCCCGCCCGGGGACAGTCCGTATCTCCTGGCCGGCTGGCCGATCAACGTCACGGTGTCGCTCAGCCCCGAGCCGCACACCGTCGTCGTCGGTCAGGCCGACGCCCAACACCCGGTCCGTCAGGCCACGTTGACGCTCGCCCAGACTTCGTCCGGGGGCACCCCCATGCAACGGGCAGGGAATTAGGCGACATTCACCCGTTGCCCGGGCGGAGCTGCCTCCAGCCACGCGAGGAACCCGGTCAGCGCGTCTTCGCTCATCGCGAGCTCGAGACGCGTGCCCCGGTGCATACAGGTGAGGATCACCGCGTCGGAGAGCAGCGCCAGCTCCTCCTCGCCCTCGGGGAGGCGACGGCCGGCGACCTCGATCGCTGCGCGTTCCAGGATGCGGCGCGGGCGGTAGGCGTAGGAGAAGACGCGGTACCACTCGATGCGGTCACCGTTGTAGCGGGCGACTCCGTAGCTCCAGCCTTTTCCGCTGGTGTCGGGTTTCTCCGGGACGTCCCAGCGCAGGCTGCAGTCGAAGGTGCCGCCCGAGCGCTGGATCAGTCTGCGGCGCAGGCCGAAGACGAACAACCCCAGCACCACAAGGGCGACCACGACTCCACACACAGTCAGAGCGAGGACCATCGACACCGACCTCCTCGTCTCCTAGGTACCGAAAATAGGTAACGGAACGGAAAAAACCCTTATATCTGCCTCAGCCGCGGTCGGCTCCGGATTGCTCCGGTGCCGGCCGCGGCTGAGTGACGTCTTCACACGGTGTACGGCTTCAGCGGGTCGCCGTCGCCGCACGCAGTCGTACGTCCGCGCGACGCTCGGCAGAGGCATCGCCCTCCGCCTTCGCGCGCTCCAGCTCGCGCTCCGCGCGCTGGACATCGATCTCGTCCGACAGCTCGGCGATCTCGGCCAGCAGCGACAGCTTGTTGTCCGCGAACGAGATGAAACCGCCGTGCACCGCGGCGACGACCGTTCCACCATCACTCGTACGGATGGTCACCGGGCCCGACTCCAGCACACCGAGCAGCGGCTGGTGACCGGGCATGACGCCGATGTCGCCGGACGTGGTGCGCGCGACGACCAGGGTGGCCTCGCCGGACCAGACCTCTCGGTCGGCCGCGACCAGCGCGACGTGCAGCTCAGCAGCCAAGGTGGCTCCTCGGGTCACCACCCGGCGGTTCGGCCGGGTGTTGGTTACAAGTCTAGTGGGCGTGAGAGAGGGGGCGGGACGTGCCCCGCCCCCTCACACATGAGCCGTAGGGCTCAATTCGAACTCAGGGAGTTCAGGAGACGCCCAGCTCCTTGGCGTTGGCCTTGAGGTCCTCGATGCCACCGCACATGAAGAACGCCTGCTCCGGGAAGTGGTCGTACTCGCCGTCGCAGATCGCGTTGAAGGCCGCGATCGACTCGTCCAGCGGGACGTCCGACCCGTCGACGCCGGTGAACTGCTTGGCGACGTGGGTGTTCTGGGACAGGAAGCGCTCCACGCGACGGGCACGGTGGACGACGATCTTGTCCTCCTCACCGAGCTCGTCGATACCGAGGATCGCGATGATGTCCTGGAGGTCCTTGTACTTCTGCAGGATCGTCTTGACGCGCATGGCGGCGTCGTAGTGGTCCTGCGCGATGTAGCGCGGGTCCAGGATGCGGGACGTGGAGTCCAGCGGGTCCACGGCCGGGTAGATACCCTTCTCGGAGATCGGACGGGACAGAACCGTCGTCGCGTCGAGGTGGGCGAAGGTGGTGGCCGGGGCCGGGTCGGTCAGGTCGTCCGCGGGGACGTAGATCGCCTGCATCGAGGTGATCGAGTGACCACGGGTCGAGGTGATGCGCTCCTGGAGGAGACCCATCTCGTCGGCCAGGTTCGGCTGGTAGCCCACCGCGGAGGGCATACGGCCGAGCAGGGTCGACACCTCGGAACCGGCCTGCGTGAAGCGGAAGATGTTGTCGATGAAGAACAGCACGTCCTGCTTCTGCACATCGCGGAAGTACTCCGCCATGGTCAGACCCGCGAGGGCCACGCGCAGACGGGTGCCCGGGGGCTCGTCCATCTGACCGAAGACCAGCGCGGTCTTGTCGATGACGCCCGAGTCGGACATCTCCTCGATGAGGTCGTTGCCCTCACGGGTGCGCTCGCCGACACCGGCGAACACGGATACACCGTCGTGGTTGTTGGCGACGCGGTAGATCATCTCCTGGATGAGCACCGTCTTGCCGACGCCGGCGCCGCCGAACAGACCGATCTTGCCGCCCTTGACATACGGGGTCAGCAGGTCGATGACCTTGACGCCGGTCTCGAACATCTCGGTCTTCGACTCGAGCTCGTCGAAGTTCGGGGCCTTGCGGTGGATGCCCCAGCGCTCGCCCTCGTACTTCTCGTCGACGTTCAGCACCTCACCGAGGGTGTTGAACACCTTGCCCTTGGTGAAGTCGCCGACCGGCACGGTGATGGAGTTGCCCGTGTCGGTCACCGGGGCCTGGCGGACCAGACCGTCGGTGGGCTGCATGGAGATCGTGCGGACCAGGCCGTCACCCAGGTGCTGGGCGACCTCCAGGGTCAGCGTCTTCTTCTCGCCGGCGTTGGCCGGGTCGGCCACCTCGACGTGAAGGGCGTTGTAGATTTCCGGCATCGCGTCGACGGGGAACTCCACGTCGACGACCGGGCCGATGACCCGGGCGACGCGGCCCGTGGCAACGGCCGTCTCAACTGTCGTCGTCATTACCTGTCACTCCCCGCGGTCGCGTCGGCCAGGGCTGCGGAGCCACCGACGATCTCGCTGATTTCCTGGGTGATTTCGGCCTGGCGGGCCGCGTTGGCAAGTCGGGAGAGCGTGGTGATCAGCTCGCCCGCGTTGTCGGTGGCCGACTTCATCGCGCGCCGCGTGGCGGCGTGCTTGGAGGCGGCCGACTGGAGCAGCGCGTTGTAGATGCGGCTCTCCACGTAGCGCGGCAGCAGGGCGTCGAGGACGTCCTCCGCCGAGGGCTCGAAGTCGTACAGCGGAAGGATCTCGCCCTGGGGGGCTGCTTCCTTCGCCACCTCTTCGAGGCTGAGCGGCAGCAGACGGTCGTCGAGGGCCGTCTGCGTCATCATCGACACGAACTCGGTGAAGACGATGTGGAGTTCGTCCACGCCGCCCTCGGCCGTCTCGGTCTCGATGGCCTCGATCAGCGGGGCCGCGACCTTCTTGGCGTCCGCGTACGTGGGCTCGTCGGTGAAGCCGGTCCACGACTCCGCGACCTTGCGCTCACGGAAGTTGTAGTGGGCGAGACCGCGGCGGCCGACGATGTAGATGTCGACCTCCTTGCCCTCGCGCTCCAGCCGCTCGGTGAGCTGCTCCGCCGCCTTGATGGCGTTGGAGTTGAAGGCACCGGCGAGACCACGGTCGCTCGTGAGGAGCAGCACCGCGGACCGCGTGACCGTCTCGGCCTGCGTGGTCAGCGGGTGCTTGGTGTTCGAGCCGGTACCGACCGCCGTGACCGCACGCGTCAGTTCCTGCGCGTACGGCGTGGAGGCCGCCACCTTGCGCTGCGCCTTGACGACGCGCGAGGCGGCGATCATCTCCATCGCCTTGGTGATCTTCTTGGTCGCGGTGACGGATCGGATGCGACGCTTGTAGACCCGGAGCTGGGCTCCCATGAGTCAGGTCCCTTCCTTACGTCACTTGGCGGCGGCCGGGGCGTCCTCGCCGAGAAGCTTGCCGTCCGAGGTCTCGAACTGCTTCTTGAAGTCGGCGATCGCGTCGGCAACAGCGGTGAGGGTGTCGTCCGACAGCTTGCCGCCCTCGCGGATGGAGGTCATGAGGCCCTGCTCCTTGCGGTGCAGGTACTCCAGGAGCTCCTTCTCGAAGCGGCGGATGTCGGCGACCGGGACGTCGTCCATCTTGCCGGTGGTGCCGGCCCACACCGAGACGACCTGGTCCTCGGTCGACATCGGCTGGTACTGAGCCTGCTTCAGCAGCTCGACCATGCGCTGACCGCGCTCCAGCTGCGCCTTCGACGCGGCGTCCAGGTCGGAACCGAAGGCGGCGAACGCCTCCAGCTCACGGAACTGGGCGAGGTCGACGCGCAGACGGCCGGAGACCTGCTTCATCGCCTTGTGCTGCGCGGAACCACCGACTCGGGAGACGGAGATACCGACGTTCAGCGCGGGGCGCTGACCGGCGTTGAACAGGTCCGACTCCAGGAAGCACTGGCCGTCGGTGATGGAGATGACGTTGGTCGGGATGAACGCCGAGACGTCGTTGGCCTTGGTCTCGACGATCGGCAGACCCGTCATCGAGCCCTTGCCCATGTCGTCGGAGAGCTTCGCGCAGCGCTCCAGCAGACGGGAGTGCAGGTAGAAGACGTCACCCGGGTAGGCCTCGCGGCCCGGCGGGCGGCGCAGCAGCAGCGACACGGCGCGGTAGGCGTCGGCCTGCTTCGACAGGTCGTCGAAGATGATGAGGACGTGCTTGCCCTCGTACATCCACTGCTGACCGATGGCCGAACCGGTGTACGGCGCCAGGTACTTGAAGCCGGCCGGGTCCGACGCGGGGGCGGCGACGATGGTCGTGTACTCGAGCGCGCCGTTCTCCTCCAGCGCGCGGCGGACCGACGCGATGGTCGAGCCCTTCTGGCCGATGGCGACGTAGATGCAGCGGACCTGCTTGTTCACGTCGCCCGAGCGCCAGTTGTCGCGCTGGTTGATGATGGTGTCGACGGCCAGGGCGGTCTTGCCGGTCTGGCGGTCACCGATGATCAGCTGGCGCTGGCCACGGCCGATCGGGGTCATCGCGTCGACGGCCTTGTAGCCGGTCTCCATCGGCTCGTGCACCGACTTGCGCTGCATGACCGTGGGGGCCTGCAGCTCGAGGGCGCGGCGACCGGTGGTCTCGATCTCGCCGAGGCCGTCGATCGGGTTGCCGAGCGGGTCGACGACGCGGCCGAGGTAACCCTCGCCGACGGCGACGGACAGGACCTCACCGGTGCGGGTGACCGGCTGGCCCTCCTCGATGCCGGCGAACTCGCCGAGCACGATGGCACCGATCTCGCGCTCCTCGAGGTTGAGGGCGAGGCCGAGGGTGCCGTCCTCGAACTTCAGCAGTTCGTTGGCCATGGCCGAGGGCAGACCCTCGACCTTCGCGATGCCGTCGCCGGCAAGGGTGACCGTACCGACCTCCTCGCGCGAGGCCGCGTCCGGCTTGTACGACTGGACGAAGTTCTCCAGCGCGTCCCGGATCTCCTCCGGCCGGATCGTGAGCTCCGCCATCTGGGTTCCCTGCTCTCCTTGTTGGGCCCGAAGTTTCAACTTGGGGGTCTGGGGGCGACCCCCAGGAATCCTCTGCACGACCCAACCGGGCCGTAGGTACGTACTGCTGTACTGCTGTTCTGCTTATGAAGTTGCTGCTCAGCCCGCCAGGCGGCGGCCGGCGTCCTCGATGCGGTCCGCGATCGAGCCGTTGATGACCTCGTCGCCGACCTGCACCCGCATCCCACCGAGGACCTCGGGGTCCACGTCGATGTTGAGGTGCATCGTGTGGCCGTAGAGCTTCGCGAGAGCGGCGCCCAGGCGCTGCTTCTGCGCGTCGCTCAGCGGCACCGCCGAGGTCACGACGGCGACCAGCCGGTCCCGGCGCTCGGCGGCGAGCTTGGACAGGGACTCAAGTCCCGCCTCCAGGCTACGTCCCCGCGGCGCGGTCACAAGGCGCGTCACCAGACGCTCGGTCGACGGGACGGCCCGACGGCCGAGCAGCCGGTGCAGCAGCTCGGTCTTGGCCGCGGTGGTGGCGGCGCGGTCGGTCAGCGCGGCGCGCAGCTCGGTGTTCGAGGAGACGATCCGCCCGAAGCGGAACAGCTCGTCCTCGACGTCGTCGAGCGCGCCCCTCTTCTGCGCGGCGGTGAGCTCGGCGGTGTCCGCCAGCTGCTCCAGCGCGTCCACCAGGTCACGAGACTGCGACCAGCGGGAGCGCACCATGCCGGACACCAGGTCGGCAGTCGCCCCGCCGACCTGGGAGCCGAGCAGGCGCTGGGCCAGCTCGGCCTTCGCCTCACCGGCCTGCGCCGGGTCGGTGAGGACCCGACGCAGCGACACCTCGCGGTCGAGCAGCGCGGTGACGGCGGACAGCTCGTCGGCGAGCTTCGTCGCGTCGGCGGACGTGGAGTCCGTCAGCGCGTCGAGACGCTCGCGTGCGGCTGCCAGGGCCTCGCGGCTCGCTCCGTTCATCGGGTGGCCTCGGCCTTCTCCTCGAGCTCGTCGAGGAAGCGGTCGATGACGCGGCTCTGTCGGGCGTGGTCCTCAAGGGACTCGCCGACGAGCTTGCCGGCCAGCTCGGTCGCGAGGTGACCGACGTCCTGCCGCAGCGCGGACGCGGCGGCCTTGCGGTCGGCCTCGATCTGCGCGTGACCGGCGGCGACGATCTCCTCGCGCTGCCGCTGGCCCTCGGCGCGCATCTCGGCGATGAGCGCGGCACCCTGCTCCTGCGCCTCCTGGCGCAGACGCGCGGCCTCGTGCCGGGCCTCGGCGAGCTGGGCCTTGTACTGCTCAAGGACGCTCTGCGCCTCGACCTGAGCGGCCTCGGCCTTCTCGATGCCACCTTCGATCGCCTCGCGGCGCTCCTCCAGAACCTTGTTGATGTTCGGGAGCAGCTTCTTCCAGAAGAAGAAGAACACGATGGCGAAGGCAATGGCGCCGACGAGCAGCTCGGGACCAGCCGGGACGAGGGGGTTCTGCTTCTCCTCGGCCGCGAGCTGTACCAAGTGGTTGGCGATCACATCAGTGCCTTTCGTCGCTTCGTGTGGGTCAGGAGTGAATTACTGACCGAACACGAACGGCATAACGATGCCGATGAGGGCGAGCGCCTCGCAGAAGGCGAAGCCGAGGATCTGGTTGGCACGGATCAGGCCGGCAGCCTCGGGCTGACGGGCGAGGGCCTGGGTGCCGTTACCGAAGATGATGCCGACGCCGACGCCGGGGCCGATGGCAGCGAGGCCGTAACCGACCGAACCGATGGAACCGGAGACAGCGGCGAGGGTCTCAGTGGCAGCCATGCTGAATCTTCCTTCTCTTTACGGACCGGTGGGGGTTGACCACCGGACGGCTGGGGGTTGGGGGTGGGGCTCAGTGGTGCTCGGCGAGAGCACCCTGAATGTACGAGCAGGCCAGCAGCACGAAGACGTACGCCTGGACGGCCTGCACGAAGAGCTCGAAGAGGATCATGATCACGGTCATCACGAACGAGACGCCGGCGGCCGGGATCATGTAGCTGTTCAGCAGGTACCAGGAGGCGACGGTGAACATCACCAGCATCAGGTGACCCGCGAACATGTTGGCGAAGAGTCGCACCGCATGCGTGAACGGGCGGACGAAGAGGTTCGAGAAGAACTCGATGACCATGACGAGCGGCAACACCGCGCCGAGCGACTTGTCATAGCCCGTGATGTTCTTGAAAAAGCCGACGAAGCCGTGGCGCTTGAAGGTGAGTCCGACCCACAGGAGCCAGACGACCCCGGCCAGGACGACCGGGAAGGCGAAGACCGACGACACCGGGAACTGTGCCAGCGGGATCACGGACCAGATGTTCATGATCCAGATGAAGAAGAAGAGGGACACCATGAGCGGCACCCACTTCTCGCCCTCGCGCTTGCCGAGAGTCTCGTAGACGATGCCGCGGCGCACGAAGTCGTAACCGGCCTCGCCGACCATCTGCAGCTTGCCCGGGACCACCTTCGCCTTGCCGAAGGCCGCCCAGAAGAAGGTGACGACGAGCAGGCTGGTGATGAGCGCAAGCAGCATCACCTTGTTGAACTCGACCCCTCCGACCGTGGCGATCGGCTTGAAGAGGAACGAGTGCAGACCCGGAGCCGGGAAGCCACACCCGTTGTCGGACATGATCCGACAACTCCAGTCAAAGGCGAGCTGGGTCTGGTCAGCACTCACCGCGGGCTCCTTCGGCGTGACGCATGGGTACGGCAACCTCGTTGTGTCGGCGCGGCGCGCAGCCGCGGGTCGGCACTGGACTGGTGTTACGGATGTGAGGGCGGCTGGGGGGCATCAAGCCTCGCGATTGAGCAGGCGTCAGCTCAGATGCCCGCGCCCGCGATGCCGCAGTTGGCACCGGACGATAGCAGGAGATCTCACAAGCCTTTTTCCCGCCCCTGTCCCTCACGACGACGACCCTGTCTTCTCGGACTTTCCACTCTTCTCGGAGTCGGGGTCGATGTAGAAGAGCTTGGCTTTCATGTGCGCACGAGCCTGCGCAGCCATCCACACGACAGTCGCGACAACGAGCGAGACGGCGAACGTCTTCGCATTGAAGAGGGTGGTGTCCTTGAAGACGGCCACGAAGATCAGGAGCAGCAGGAGCTGAGCGACGTAGAGCATCAGCCCCATGGCCTGGAACAACTGCGGGAGCGTTTTTGCCGTCCACTGCAGGACGTACAGACCGATTCCCATGAACAGGATCGCGAGCAGCGTGCCGACCACCGCGCCGAGCGCACCCTTGCCGCCCGCGACCCCAGCGCTGACGGCGACGACGATCGCGCCGACAGCCGCTGTGGGTACAGCGGTCTGCAAGAGGTTCCGGGCGTCATTGGACGGCATGGCGGCAACTCCGCTTTCGCAGGGGGGCAGGGTGTCGTCATGGACGAGCGTAGTCCCGGATCGAGAGGGGAACTCACGGCCAATGGACCGTCGCACTACGGTCCTTCAGCTCTCTCCGGGGTTCTCGTGAACCGTATCACAAACTATTTGATGCGGTCTTTACCTAGTCGGTGTGCTTGCTGTCACACATGAGAGTGACAGTGCGCGTCTGTGCAGAAACAGAACCGACTTGTCTGGTATTGGGGAGCTTTGCTCCCCCACGAGTTGGCAATGCTCTAGTCAGATTCTTACCTTGCTCAGGTCAGTGCACGGTCAGGCACGGTCAGCGAGGGGTACCGGCCTTGCGCCGGTCCAGGAAGCGCGGACGGGCGCCGAGGGCGGTCGCACCGTTGACCCCTGCCACCCCTGCCGCGACCGGTGCGCGCTGCTCCTCTTCGAGCGCGGCCGCGTGCGCGGGGGTGGAGGCGGATTCGGCGACGGCCCTGCCGCGGCGGTAGCGCGGCGGCACGAAGTGCTCGGCCCAGCGCGGGGCGCGCGGGGTGAAGCGCGGCAGCAGGAGAAGCAGCAGGCCGACGGCGCTGAGGAACATGATGCCCAGGACGATCCACATGGACGCCGAGTTGACCGAGTACGCCAGGGCACCGAAGGCGATCAGCGCCGACCAGAAGTACATGATGAGAACGGCCCTGCTGTGCGAGTGGCCGATCTCCAGCAGGCGGTGGTGCAGATGGCCGCGGTCCGCGGCGAACGGCGACTGGCCGCGCCAGGTGCGGCGCACGATGGCCAGCACCAGGTCGGCGGCGGGGATCGCGATGATCGTCAGCGGCAGCAGCAGCGGGATGTAGACCGGGACCATGTGGTGCACCGTCTGCCGCTGGGACCCGCCGAACAGGCTGTCCGGGTCGACCTGCCCCGTGATGGAGATCGCGCCCGCGGCCAGGACCAGTCCGATCAGCATCGAGCCCGAGTCGCCCATGAAGATGCGCGCGGGGTGCATGTTGTGCGGCAGGAAGCCCAGGCACATGCCCATCAGGATGGCCGCGAACAGCGTGGCGGGGGCGGCGGCCTCGATGCCGTACGAGTACCAGATGCGGTAGGCGTACATGAAGAACGCCGCGGCGGCGATGCACACCATGCCGGAGGCCAGGCCGTCCAGGCCGTCGACGAAGTTGACCGCGTTGATGGTGATGACGACCAGCGCCACCGTCAGCAGGGTGCCCTGCCACTGGGTCAGGGCGACGGTGCCGGCGCCGGGGACCGGCAGCCACAGGATGGTCAGACCCTGCATGACCATCACGCCCGCGGCGATCATCTGGCCGCCGAGCTTGATCAGCGCGTCGATCTCGAACTTGTCGTCCAGGACGCCGATGAGCCAGATGAGCGCCGCTCCGGAGAGCAGCGCCCGCGGTTCGTTGGACTTCTCGAAGACCTCGTTGAGGTTGGTGAGATGGTCCGCGACCAGCAGGCCCGCGCACAGACCGAAGAACATGGCGATCCCGCCGAGGCGCGGAGTGGGCTCCCGGTGCACGTCACGGGCCCTGATCTCCGGCATGGCTCCGGCCACGATCGCGAACTTACGTACCGGCCCTGTCAGCAGATACGTCACCGCGGCCGTGATACAGAGCGTCAGCAGGTATTCACGCACAGGCTTCCCCACAGGTCTCGCTGGCCATCTCAGCCCCACACCCTAGCGACGCACGCATATCAATGGGGACTGCCGGGTAGCCACGATGGTTGCACGCGTGCCTGTGCACGCAGGCTGCACCCAGTGGTACGCAGGTGCGTCTACCCCCGGTCAGCCGGTGTACGGCTGAAATCCACCGGTGAGCTCACGCACCTGATCACGCGCCTTCTGGCTCTCGACCTCGCCGCGCAGCACGCCCGCGAAGAGTGCGGCGATGTACGCCATCTCCTCCTCTCCCATTCCCTGGGTGGTCACGGCCGCCGTGCCGAGCCGCAGGCCGCGGGCGTCCCCGTGCGGCAGTGCACAGCAGTCCAGGACCATTCCGGCCGCGGCGAGGCGTCCGCGCGCGGTGCGTCCGTCGACGCCGAGGGGCGCCGGGTCGGCGGTGATCAGATGGGTGTCCGTGCCGCCGGTGGTGACGACCATGCCCTCGGCGGCCAGCACAGCCGCCAGTGCGCGGGCATTGGCGACCACCTGATGGGCGTACAACCTGAACGCCGGTGTTGCCGCCTCGCCGAACGCGACGGCCTTGGCGGCGATGGTGTGCATCTGCGCGCCGCCCTGGGTGAAGGGGAAAACCGCCCGGTCGACCCGCTCGGCGAGCTCGGCGCCGCACAGGATCATCCCGCCGCGCGGCCCCCGCAGCACCTTGTGCGTGGTCGCGCAGACGACATCGGCGTACGGCACCGGGCTGGGCGCCGCTCCCCCGGCGACGAGCCCTATGGGATGGGCGGCGTCGGCGATGAGATACGCCCCGACCTCGTCGGCGATCTCACGGAAGAGGGCGTAGTCGATGTGCCGGGGATAGGCGATGGAGCCGCACACGATCGCCTTGGGGCGGTGCGTCCGGGCGAGGGTGCGCACCTGGTCGTAGTCGATGAGCCCGGTCTCCGCGTCGACGCCGTAGCCGACGAAGTCGAACCAGCGGCCGGAGAAGTTCGCGGGCGAGCCGTGCGTGAGGTGGCCGCCGTACGGGAGGCCGAGGGCGAGGACCGTGTCGCCGGGCCGCAGGAGTGCCGCGTACGCGGCGAGGACGGCCGAAGACCCGGAGTGCGACTGCACATTGGCGTGCTCGGCGCCGAACAGCGCCTTCGCGCGGTCCACGGCGAGGCGCTCGGCGACGTCGACGATCTCGCAGCCGCCGTGATGGCGGGCGCCCGGGTACCCCTCGGCGTACTTGTTGGCCAGCGGCGAGCCGAGCGCGGCCAGCACCGCGGGCGAGGAGAAGTTCTCGGCGGCGATGAGCTGCAGCGTCGTCGACTGCCGGTCGAACTCGCCGAGCAGGATCTCGGCCAGCTCCGGGTCCTGCCGGCGCAGGACATCGGCCTCGAGGGTATGAGTGACCGGCATGATGGGCTCCGGGGCGTCGACGGTGACGTACGACCAATGTAGGCCCGGTACCGGTGAGGTGCTCGGTTGTTACGCCTTCGCAGGTACCCCGGTGAGCGCTGTGACGACCGGAGCCCCATCCCGACGCGTCCGGCGTCAGGCGCGCGCAGGCACCCCCGTCAGCGCCGTCACCACCGGATCCAGCGCCTGGTGTATCTCCTCCCCGATGGACCGGAAGAAGGTCAGCGGGGCGCCGTACGGGTCGTACACCTCGTCCGCCTCGGCGGTCGGGGCCAGGAGCCACCCGCGTAGAGCCGCCGCAGCCCGCACCAGCGCACGCGCGCGTGCCACCACGCCGTCCTCCAGGGGCGGCAGGGTCGCGGGGTCTATCGCCATCACCAGGCGGGTGAACTCCTTCAGGGTGAAGGTGCGCAGGCCCGCCGAATGGCCCATGGAGATGACCTGGGAGCGGTGGTCGCGGGTCGCCGTCAGGACGAGGTCGGCCATGATGACGTGCTCGTCGAGGAGTTCGCGGCCCATGAAGCCGGAGGCGTCCGCGCCGAAGTCGGCGAGGACCGCCTCCGCGTTGGCCTCCATGGGCGCGCCCTCGTGCCCCCAGGTGCCCGCGCTCTCCACGATCAGCCCGCCCCACAGGGGGTCGCCGAGCCGGGCCGCCAGGGCATGACGGGTCAGCCGCTCGGTGATCGGCGAGCGGCACACGTTGCCGGTGCTGACGTGGAGGATGCGGAAGTTGGTCATGGGAAGGCCCTGTTCGAACAGGTTCCCCTTCTCTACCCCGTTGCCTATGCCACGCCCCGCGTCAGGGGCCGTCAATTCGCCACCTCGAGGTCGGGTACGACCTTCCGCAGCTCGTCCGGCGAGATCGCGCCCTCGCGCAGCAGCACCGGCACCGGGCGGGTGACGTCGACGATGGAGGACGGCACGTTGCCGGGGGTCGGGCCGCCGTCGAGGTAGACGGAGACCGAGTCGCCGAGCATCTCCTGCGCGGCGTCGCAGTCCTCGGGAGCGGGGTGGCCGGTCAGGTTCGCCGAGGAGACGGCCATGGGGCCGACCTCGGTCAGCAGCTCGATGGCGACCGGGTGCAGCGGCATCCGGATGGCGACCGTGCCCCGGGTGTCCCCCAGGTCCCACTGCAGGGACGGCTGGTGCTTGGCGACGAGGGTGAGCGCGCCCGGCCAGAAGGCGTCGACGAGTTCCCAGGCCAGCTCGGAGAAGTCGGTGACGAGACCGTGGAGCGTGTTCGGGGACCCGATCAGCACGGGGGTGGGCATGTTGCGGCCCCGGCCCTTGGCGTCCAGCAGGTCGGCGACCGCCTCCGAGGAGAACGCGTCGGCGCCGATGCCGTACACCGTGTCGGTCGGGAGGACCACGAGCTCGCCACGGCGGACGGCGGACGCGGCTTCGCGCAGACCGGTCGTGCGGTCCGTCGCGTCGTTGGTGTCGTATCGCCGAGCCATGTCTAGCGGGCCTCCTCGTACACGAAGTACACGTACATCGGGAAGTGGGTCGTCGGGGCGGTCACGGCAGTGCCTTGCGGGCCGTCGCGAACCGGGGGCGGTTGTTGAGGTCCGGGTGGTCGGCCGCGTCGGCCCAGCCCCGCTCCTCGGTGAAGATCCACGGCACCTGGCCGCCCTGGGTGTCGGCGTGCTCGATGACGACGACACCGCCCGGGCGCAGGAGCCGGTGTGCGGTCCGTTCCAGACCGCGGATGAGATCGAGGCCGTCCTCCCCCGAGAACAGGGCGAGTTCGGGATCGTAGTCCCGCGCCTCGGGAGCGACGTACTCCCATTCGGTCAGCGGGATGTACGGCGGGTTGGAGATGACCAGGTCGACCTGGCCGTCGAGGTCGGGGAAGGCGTCCAGGGCGTTGCCCTGGCGCAGGTCGACGCGCGAGCCCTCCACGTTCTTGCGGGTCCACTGGAGGGCTTCCTCGGACAGCTCCACGGCGTGCACGCGCGAGCGCGGGACCTCCTGGGCGAGGGCGAGCGCGATGGCGCCGGAGCCGGTGCACAGGTCGACGATGCAGGGCTCCACGACGTCCATGGCGCGTACGGCGTCTATGGCCCATCCGACCACGGACTCGGTCTCGGGCCGCGGCACGAACACGCCCGGTCCCACCTGGAGTTCGAGGTAGCGGAAGTAGGCCCGCCCGGTGATGTGCTGCAGCGGCTCACGCTGCTCGCGCCGGGCGATGACCTCCCAGTAGCGGGCGTCGAAGTCCGAGTCCTTCACGGAGTGCAGCTGGCCCCGCTTCACGCCGTGCACGAACGCGGCGAGCTCCTCCGCGTCGTTGCGCGGCGAGGGCACGCCGGCGTCGGCCAGCCGCTGGGTGGCCTGTGCCACCTCTGCGAGCAGCAGGTTCACGCATTCCTCCGTGTCGTACTGGGTCGTGCGCAGGCGCCTTTATGCAGCCGCCAGCTTCGCCGCCGAGTCGGCGTCGACGCATGCCTGGATCACCGCGTCGAGGTCGCCGTCCAGGACCTGGTCCAGGTTGTAGGACTTGAAGCCGACGCGGTGGTCCGAGATGCGATTCTCCGGGAAGTTGTACGTGCGGATCTTCTCGGAGCGGTCGACGGTGCGGACCTGGCTGCGGCGGGCGTCGGCGGCTTCCCTCTCCGCCTCCTCCTGCGCCGCTGCGAGCAGCCTGGAGCGCAGGATACGCATCGCCTGCTCCTTGTTCTGCAGCTGGCTCTTCTCGTTCTGGCAGGAGGCGACGACTCCGGTCGGAATGTGCGTGATGCGCACCGCGGAGTCGGTGGTGTTGACGGACTGGCCGCCGGGTCCGGAGGAGCGGTAGACGTCGATGCGGAGGTCGTTCGGGTTGATCTCGACGTCGACCTCCTCGGCCTCGGGCGTGACCAGCACACCGGCCGCGGAGGTGTGGATACGGCCCTGGGACTCGGTGGCCGGCACGCGCTGCACGCGGTGCACGCCGCCCTCGTACTTCAGTCGGGCCCAGACGCCCTGCCCGGGCTCGGTGGCGCCCTGGCCGCCCTTGGTCTTCACGGCGACCTGGACGTCCTTGTAGCCGCCCAGCTCGGACTCGGTGGCGTCGATGATCTCGGTCTTCCAGCCGACGCGCTCGGCGTACCGGAGGTACATGCGCAGCAGGTCGCCGGCGAAGAGTGCGGACTCGTCGCCGCCGGCGCCGGCCTTGATCTCGAGGATCACGTCCTTGTCGTCGGACGGGTCCCGGGGCACGAGCAGCAGGCGCAGCTTCTCGGTGAGTTCCTCGCGCTGCTTCTCCAGCTCCTTGACCTCGGCCGCGAAGTCCGGGTCGTCGGCGGCGAATTCCTTCGCCGTCTCGATGTCGTCGCCGGTCTGCTTCCAGGAGCGGTACGTGGCGACGATCGGGGTGAGCTCGGCGTAGCGCTTGTTCAGCTTGCGCGCGTTGGCCTGGTCGGCGTGGACCGACGGGTCGGCGAGCTTCGTCTCCAGGTCGGCGTGCTCACCGACGAGTTCCTCGACGGCCTCGAACATCTTGGGCTCCTGTACTGCGTGGAAAAGGGGGAAGGCGGGCGACCAAAAACGCCGGTCCCGGCACGCCTGTGAAGGGCGTGGCCGTGGACCGGCGGATGGGAGCCAGCTACTTCTTGGAGCCGGCAGCAGCCTTGCCGAAGCGGGCCTCGAAGCGGGCCACGCGGCCACCGGTGTCGAGGATCTTCTGCTTGCCCGTGTAGAACGGGTGGCACTCGGAGCAGACCTCGGCGCGGATGGTGCCGCTGGAGATCGTGCTGCGGGTGGTGAACGACGCGCCACAGGTGCAGCTGACCTGCGTCTCGACGTACTCGGGGTGGATGTCGCGCTTCAAGGTGTCTCCTAGTTTCGGGAGGGCGCCGGGTCGCTTCCGCGGGGTGCGGGCGCGTGAACCGGGGCCGACGTACCAGTCTGCCAGGACTGGGGCCATCCCCCAAAACCGGGGGTTCGGGTGATCTATTCCCTGCGGGCCGGTGGGGGTTGATCGCGCCCACGCGGCGGAGCCGCAAATCGACACAGCCCCGCGCCCCTGACTACCCGGCGGTGACCACGCCCTTGGCTTCGCCCGTGGCCGTACCTTGCGTGGCCGACCTCGGGATCTGCTGGTCGTTCTTGAGAGCCGTCCAGACCTGTTGGGCCTTGGTCTTCTCCACGATCACGCGGTTCGGGTTCGACGGGTCGTACTGGACCGGCATCGTGATCATGTGCATGTTGTTCGAGCTGATGCTCTTGAGGCCGTTCGCGAAGCCCATGAGGGAGTTGACCGAACCCAGGTCGGAGTCGGTCGTCACGGCCTTGGTGGCGGTGTCGGCCAGGTCGTAGAGCTTCTTCGGGCTGGTGAAGATGCCGACGTGCTTGACCTGGTTGACCAGGGCCTTGATGAAGGCCTGCTGGAGCTGGATGCGGCCGAGGTCGGAGCCGTCGCCGACGCCGTGCCTGGTGCGGACCAGGCCGAGGGCCTGCTCGCCGTCGAGCTTGTGCGTGCCGGCCTTGAGGTTCAGATGGCTCTGGGAGTCCTTGATGTTCTTGGTCGTGGTGACCGGGACGCCGCCGAGCTCGTCGATGAGCTTCTCGAAGCCGCTGAAGTCGACCTCGAGGTAGTGGTCCATGCGCAGCCCGCTGATCGACTCCACCGTCTTCACGGCGCAGGCGGCGCCGCCGGTGGAGTACGCGGTGTTGAACATGACGCCGGAGGCGGCGGGATACGTCCTGCCCTTCGTGTCGGTGCACTCGGGGCGGTCGATGAGGGTGTCGCGGGGCATGGAGACCACACTGGCCTTCTTGTGGCCCTTGTAGACGTGCACGATCATCGCCGTGTCGGAGCGGGCGCTGCCGTCGTCGGTGCCGCCGCCGAGCTTCTTGTTGCTGCCCGAGCGGCTGTCCGAGCCGAGGACCAGGATGTTCTCGGAGCCGTTGTCGACCTTCGTCGGCCGGTCCGTGCCCAGGGCCGAGTCGATGTCGACGCTCTTGATGTTGCCGTTGAGCTTGAAGTACAGGTATCCGGCTCCGGTGCCGCCCAGCACGACGATGCCCGCGGCGGTCCACGCCGCGATCAGCAGGCCTTTACGGCGCTTGCTGCGGGGCTTGCGGCGACGGCCCTTGGCGCGGCCGCGTGTGCCGTGGGTGCCGGACTCTCCCGGTATGCCGGGTTCCGGCGTGCTCTCGGCGGACATGTGCTCCTCGTTCTCGTCCGGTCGGTTACCCCCTGCGTTCAGGGACAGGCCTGTCGGTACTCGGATGCGCGTCGTACCGCACCATCGTCACTCCGTCGGGTCAGACGGAGGAACTCGAGAAAGGGTTGCACGACGCTCTGTGCCCAACCCGTGGAAGGCTGGGCACAGAGCGTCACAGAGCTTTACGGGCGTAACCCGCTCACCTGCTGTTTCAGCCGAAGAGGTCGTATGCCTGGAAACCGGTACCGACCGAGATCCTTGTGGCAAAGATCTCGCTCGTGGCCTTACCGGTGCCCGGGTACAGATAAAGCGTGCCGGCGGACGTACGGGCCAGGAAGTCGGCCTTGCCGTCACCGGTGATGTCGCCGACCGCGTCGAAGGTGTTGTAGCCGGTCCAGGCGCTGCGCACCTTGATCCGCGAGGCGAAGGCGCCCGAGCCGGCCGTGCCGGTGCCCCGGTACAGGTACACGTCGCCGGTGCTGCTCTGGCGGGCGATCAGGTCGGCCCTGCCGTCGCCGTTGAAGTCGCCGTGGCCGCGCAGGGAGTTGTACTGGCCCCAGCCGGAGCCGACCTTGACGGGGCTGGCGAAGGTGCCGTTGCCCTTGCCCGGGTAGATCCACAGCGTGCCGCCGGAGTCGACCGAGAGCAGGTCGGGCAGGTAGTCGCCGGTGACGTCACCGGGGGCGACGGTGAACTTGCGGGTGGACCAGTTGCTGAAGAGCAGGCTCTTGCTCCAGCTCTGGGTGGACGGGATGTAGTGGAGCCAGAAGACCGCCCCGTCGCTGCTGCGGCGCAGAACGAAGTCCTGGTAGCCGTCCCGGTTGAGGTCCGTCTGCAGGATCGTGTTGTAGCCGCTGAAGCTGCCCCAGGAGACGCGGGCCGCGAACGAGGTGCCCTTGGAGTCCTTCTCGTAGCCGGTGTTCGTGGAGTGCTCGCGCACGAACAGGTCGGCCTTGCCGTCAGGGGTGGAGGTGGAGCCGTCGCTGAGGTTGGTGTCGTCGATGCGCGGGTAGGCGGCGCCGACGTACGCCTTCACCTTGGTGAACACGCTGTACGCGCCCTTGGCGACGCAGTCCTGCACGCCCCACGACACGATGCCCACAATGCGGTTGCCCACGATCAGCGGTCCACCGGAGTCGCCGTTGCAGGCCGTGGTGGTGCCGGAGTCGCTGCCGGTCGCCGGGTTGCCCGCGCAGACCATGTGCCCCGCGATGAAGTCGCTGCTGTAGTAGCCGGAGCAGGTGCTGTCGGACTGGATGGGCAGCGTGGCGCTCTGCAGGGTCTGCGAGATGTCGTTGCTGGTGGAGCTGGTGCGGCCCCAGCCGTAGACCTTGGCGTTGGTGCCGGCCGCGTAGGACGCCGTGTCGGTCGACGTCGCCATGCGGATCGGCGTGGCGGTGATCGGGGCGGCCAGGGTCAGGACGGCTACGTCGTTGTCGACGGTCGTCGAGTTGTACGACGGGTGGTTCCACTGCCGCCACACGCCGGAGACCGTGCCGCCGTGCAGGTCGGTGTTGCCCGAGCTGTCGGTGGTGGGCAGCTGGTCGGTGCCGGTGACGATCGCTCCGTACGCGTGCCAGTTGTAGCCGTGGACGCAGTGCGAGGCGGTGAGGATCTTCGTGGGCGCCACGACGGTGCCACCGCAGAAGAAGCCGACATCGTCGCCGGTGTCGCTGGTGCCCTTGTCGTCGTAGTACCAGAGCTGGGCCATCCACGGCGCCGAGGTGATGCTCGTGGTGGTGCCGCCGATGACCATCGGGCTGACGGTCGAGGCCGACGAGGACCCGGACGGGGTCGAAGACGTGGCGGACGTGGCCGAGCCGTCCGTCTTCGTGTCCTTGGTCTTCGACGCCTTCTTGAAGTCCTTGTCGGTGGCGAGTGCGCCCGCGACGCGGTCCGTCAGGTCGGTCAGCGATGCCGAGCTCTTGCCGGGCTTGACCGTCGGGTCCGCCGAGGCCGTCGCCGCGCCCGCGGACGAGACCGTCAGCAGGGCGGCGACCGCGGCCGCGACACCCGCGGCGGCGACGGGCAGGGCGATGCGTATCCGGCGTCTGTGACGACCGCCGGACAGGGGTGTAGTCAAGGGAAGTCCCCCCAGTGAGACACAAGTTAGGGAGGGGCGCAGCGTGCGCCCCTCCCTAACTGCGCCAAAAGATCGCCCCCCGTTACCGGAGTAACGGGGGGCGATCTGCGTGAAGGCTGTGCCTCAGTCGCCGTTACCAGGCGTGGGCGTGGTCTTCTGAATCTGCATCAGGAACTCGACGTTCGACTTCGTCTGCTTCATCTTGTCGAGCAGCAGCTCGATCGCCTGCTGCTGGTCGAGCGCGTGCAGCACCCGGCGCAGCTTCCAGACGACCGCGAGCTCCTCGTTGCCGAGCAGGATCTCTTCCTTACGGGTACCGGACGCGTCCACGTCCACCGCCGGGAAGATGCGCTTGTCGGCGAGCTTCCGGTCGAGCTTGAGCTCCATGTTGCCGGTGCCCTTGAACTCCTCGAAGATCACCTCGTCCATGCGGGACCCGGTGTCCACCAGGGCGGTGGCGAGGATGGTCAGCGAGCCGCCGTCCTCGATGTTCCGCGCCGCACCGAAGAAGCGCTTCGGCGGGTACAGCGCGGTCGAGTCGACACCACCGGACAGGATGCGGCCGGAGGCGGGCGCGGCCAGGTTGTAGGCACGGCCCAGACGGGTGATCGAGTCGAGCAGCACGACGACGTCGTGACCCAGCTCCACCAGGCGCTTCGCACGCTCGATGGCGAGCTCGGCGACCGTGGTGTGGTCCTCGGCCGGACGGTCGAAGGTCGAGGAGATGACCTCGCCCTTGACCGACCGCTGCATGTCGGTGACCTCTTCCGGACGCTCGTCGACCAGGACGACCATCAGGTGGCACTCGGGGTTGTTGTGCGTGATCGCGTTGGCGATCGCCTGCATGATCATGGTCTTACCGGTCTTCGGCGGGGCCACGATCAGACCGCGCTGGCCCTTACCGATGGGCGAGACCAGGTCGATGATGCGGGTGGTGAGCACACCCGGGTCCGTCTCCAGGCGGAGGCGGTCCTGCGGGTACAGGGGGGTGAGCTTGTTGAACTCCGGGCGGCCGCGACCGTGTTCGGGCGCCATGCCGTTGACGGAGTCGAGGCGGACCAGCGCGTTGAACTTCTCGCGCCGCTCGCCTTCCTTGGGCTGACGGACCGCGCCGGTGACGTGGTCGCCCTTGCGCAGGCCGTTCTTGCGGACCTGGGCGAGGGAGACGTACACGTCGTTGGGGCCCGGCAGGTAGCCCGACGTACGGATGAAGGCGTAGTTGTCCAGGATGTCGAGGATGCCCGCGACCGGGATCAGGACGTCGTCCTCGCCGATCTGCGGCTCGCTGCCCATCTCGTCACGGCCACGACGGCCACGACGGTCCCGGTAACGGCCCCGACGGCCGCGGCGGCCGCCCTCGAAGTCGTCGTCGTCCTGCGGGCCGTTGTCCCGCTGCTGGCGGTCCTGGCGGGCGCCGCCCTGCTGGCGGTCCTGACGGTCCTGCCTGTCCTGACGGTCCTGGCGCTGCTGGCCACCGCCCTGGCCGCCCTGCTGCTCGTCGCCCTTGTTGCCGCGGCGGTCGCGGTCACGGCCTCCGCGGTCGCGGTCCCTGCGGCCCTGGCGGCCCTGGCGGCCCTCGCCGTCACCGGCGTCGCCCTGCGCCTGCGGGGCGGGCGTCTCGGCCTTCGGCTCGCTCTTCGCCTCGGCGGCGACCGTCTCGGGGCTGCCCGCCTCGGCGGTGGCACGACGACGACGGCGCTCGACGGGAGCGTCCTCGCTGGCCGGCTGGCCGGGGATCTCGATCTGCTGCTGGGCCACGGCCTTCTCGGCCGGGGCGGCCGCCTTCTTCTCGGCGGCGGGAGCGGCGTCCTCGCCCGTACGAGCCTTGGAGGTGGCGCGGCGCTTGGGCTTGGTCTCGGCGGCGGCCTCGGCCTTCGCCGGGGCACCACCACCCGCCTGCGCCTCCTTGATGACCTCGATCAGCTGGCTCTTGCGCATGCGCGCGGTGCCCCTGATGCCGAGGCCGGATGCGACCTGCTGCAGCTCGGCCAGCACCATGCCCTCGAGGCCGGTACCGCGGCGCCGCCGGGAGCCTGCACCGGTGGCAGGCGCGGAGGCGTCCGTGGCGGGCGCGGCAGCGGTCTCCTCGACACGTGCGCCCATCAGATCGGTGGTGTCGCTCACGAAGGGTCCTTCCCTGGAGCGGACGTCGGCCTGTCTGGCTCGGCGACCGGTTGTGCTTCCGGCTTCGGTCCTTGCTGTGTGGACCGTGCCGGGGCGGTGGTCCGCCAAAGGTGGCGGAGGCAATATCTTGGGATGGCGCTTCCCAAAGCCGTGGTCGTGGCACCGAGTGTCGGTGTCACGTGGCTTGGTCGCACCGGTTCCGGAGCGTGCCCGGCAAGTCGCTCAGTGCCCGCGTACGAGGTACTGCCCGCGTACGTCGTACGGAACACAGTGCGGCTTGGGAGGCTCCCGGAAGAATGTCTGTCCCGGACGGGGACACGAAGCACCTCGCCATGGTGGGGTCGGGTGCAGACTTGAGATTAACACTACCGGATCCAACAAACATTCCCCCTCTCGAAATCCGGCAACCGTGTGTCAGGTCGCAAGCGGCAGCACGCTCGCTCCCTGGGCGTCGAGTTCGAGCCGGTTCGCGGCCCACCCTTCGCCTGCCAGATGGGCGACCTTGTCGGCGCTGTCGGCGTCGGCCAGCGCCAGCACAGTGGGTCCTGCACCTGAGATGACTGCCGGGACTCCGTCGGCCCGCAGCCGCTCCACCAGCGCGGCGCTCTCCGGCATGGCGGGCGCACGGTACTCCTGGTGGAGACGGTCCTCGGTGGCGGGCAGCAGCAGCTCGGGGCGCCTGGTGAGGGCCTCGACGAGCAGGGCGGCACGGCCCGCGTTGGTCGCGGCGTCGACGTGCGGCACGGTACGCGGGAGCAGGCCGCGCGCGGTCTCGGTGAGGACCGGCTTTCCGGGCACGAAAACCACCGGAACGATGGAATCGGCGGCATCCATCCTGATGGCGCGGGCGGCGCCCGCCTCCATCCAGGAGAGCGTGAAACCGCCGAGCAGACAGGCCGCCACGTTGTCGGGGTGGCCCTCGATCTCGGTCGCGAGCTCCAGCAGGGCCGTGTCGTCGAGCTTCGACTCGCCGCCTATGGTCACGGCGCGCGCGGCCACGATGCCGGCACAGATGGCGGCAGAGGAGGAGCCGAGGCCCCGGCCGTGCGGAATGCGGTTGGCGCAGACGATCTCGAGGCCGCGCGGCTGCCCGCCGAGCAGGTCGAAGGCGGTGCGCAGGGAACGTACGAGAAGGTGTTTCTCGTCACGCGGCAGCGTCTCGCTGCCCTCGCCCGCGATGTCGATGTGCAGCCCGGAGTCTGCCACCCTGACGACGACGTCGTCGTAGAGCCCCAGCGACAGGCCCAGGGCGTCGAAGCCCGGGCCGAGGTTGGCGCTGGTGGCGGGGACGCGCACCCTTACGGCGGCGGCGCGGAAGGCGGGACCGGCCATCTCTCGATGACTCTCCTTGAGCTGCGTGATGGTCGAAAACATTCGATACGACATCGGCTACGTACGGGGAGACCCTCAGGCCGCGGAGACGGCGCGGCACCGTCCAGACGCTCCATGGGCGGAGGCATATGCGGCGGGCGGGTTCGGTACAGCCTATCGAAGGATGCTTCTGTGGCGACATAGGGCGCACAGGAGGCGCACGATGCGTGCCGTAAGCCCCCTGTGCACCCCTCGGAGGGAGTTCCCCGTCCGGCCGGACGTCGGGCCGGACGTCAGGCCAGACCGAGGCGCTCGGCCGCCGTCACCGCGTCGACCGGGACGGTGACCGGCTGCGGGGCGCCGGCGACGGCCCAGTCGGGGTCCTTGAGGCCGTTTCCGGTCACCGTGCACACGATGCGCTGCCCCGGGTCGACCTTGCCCTGCTCGGCGGCTTTCAGCAGACCGGCGACGGACGCGGCGGACGCCGGCTCGACGAAAACGCCCTCCTGCGCGGCCAACAGCCGGTAGGCGCGCAGGATCTCACGGTCCGTCACCTCGTCGATGAGGCCGCCTGACTCGTCCCGCGCGGCCAGGGCGTACTGCCAGGAGGCGGGGTTGCCGATGCGAATGGCGGTGGCGATCGTCGAGGGGTCCTTGACGATCTCACCGCGCACGATGGGCGCGGAGCCGGAGGCCTGGAAGCCCCACATGCGCGGGGTGCGCGTGGCGACGCCGTCGGCGGCGTACTCCTTGTAGCCCTTCCAGTACGCGGTGATGTTGCCCGCGTTGCCGACCGGGAGGACGTGGATGTCCGGGGCGTCGCCCAGCATGTCGACGATCTCGAAGGAGGCCGTCTTCTGGCCCTCGATGCGCACCGGGTTGACCGAATTCACCAGTGCCACGGGGTAGTTGTCGCTCAGCGCGCGGGCCAGCGTGAGGCAGTCGTCGAAGTTGCCGTCGACCTGGAGGATCTTGGCGCCGTGCACCAGCGCCTGCCCCATCTTGCCGAGCGCGATCTTGCCCTGCGGGACGAGAACGGCGGAAACCATGCCGGCCCGTACGGCGTACGCGGCGGCGGAGGCGGAGGTGTTGCCGGTGGAGGCGCAGATCACAGCCTTCGCGCCCTCCTCCTTGGCCCTGGTGATGGCCATGGTCATACCGCGGTCCTTGAAGGACCCGGTGGGGTTCGCACCCTCCACCTTCAGGTGGACCTCGCAGCCCGTGCGCTCGGAGAGCACCTGCGCGGGCACGAGGGGCGTGCCGCCCTCGCGGAGCGTCACGACCGGCGTGGTGTCGGATACCGGCAGCCTGTCCCGGTACTCCTCGATGATTCCGCGCCACTGGTGGGTCATTGCTGGTTACTCTCCTTCAACCCGCATGATGCTGGCGACACCCCGCACGGTGTCGAGCTTGCGCAGCGCCTCGACGGTCCCGGAGAGGGAGGCGTCGGACGCGCGGTGGGTGACGACGACGAGCGATGCCTCGCCGTCCTTGCCCTGCTGCCGAACCGTATCGATCGACACACCGTGCTCCGCGAAGACGGTCGCGACCTGGGCGAGAACACCCGGTTTGTCCGCCACGTCGAGGCTGATGTGATAGCGGGTGACGACGTCACCCATGCCCGACACGGGCAGCGCGGCATACGCCGACTCGCCGGGCCCCGTTGCCCCGCTGAGCCGGTTGCGGCAGACGGCGACGAGGTCGCCGAGCACGGCGGACGCGGTGGGCGCACCGCCGGCACCGGGTCCGTAGAACATGAGCTGCCCGCTCGCGTCGGACTCGACGAACACGGCGTTGTACGCGCCGCGCACGGAGGCGAGGGGGTGGCTCAGCGGAATCATGGCGGGGTGCACGCGCGCGGTGACCGAGCCGCCGTCCTGTGCCCGCTCGCAGATGGCGAGCAGCTTGATGGTGCAGCCCATGTTCTTCGCCGAGGCGAAGTCGGCCGCGGTGACCTCGGTCATGCCCTCGCGGTAGACGTCGTCGAGACGCACCCGCGAGTGGAAGGCGATGCCGGCGAGGATGGCGGCCTTGGCGGCGGCGTCGAAGCCCTCGACGTCGGCGGTGGGGTCGGCTTCCGCGTACCCCAGGGCGGTGGCCTCGTCGAGGGCCTCCTGATAGCCCGCCCCCGTGCTGTCCATCTTGTCGAGGATGAAGTTGGTCGTCCCGTTGACGATGCCGAGCACCCGGTTGACCTTGTCACCGGCGAGCGACTCACGAAGGGGCCGGATCAGCGGGATGGCACCGGCGACGGCGGCCTCGTAGTAGAGGTCCTTGTCGTGCTCCTCGGCGGCGGCATGGAGAGCGGCCCCGTCCTGGGCGAGCAGCGCCTTGTTGGCGGAGACGACGGACGCGCCGTGCTCGAAGGCGGTGGTGATGAGGGAGCGGGCGGGCTCGATACCGCCGATGACCTCGACCACGACGTCGATGTCCCCGCGTTTCACGAGCGCGGTGGCGTCGGTGGTGACAAGGCTCGGATCGATGCCCTCACGGACCCGGTCGGGCCGGCGCACGGCCACCCCCGCCAGCTCGACGGGCGCCCCGATCCTGGCGGCGAGGTCGTCGGCGTGCGTCGTCATGATGCGCGCCACCTCTGAGCCGACAACCCCACAGCCCAGCAGCGCCACCTTCAGCGGACGCGTACGCATCATCCGACCTCGTTTCCTCATACCGTCTACGGTTGGACCAGTCTCACTCACCGGACGGGAGTTTCTATCCCATGTCCGGATCGTGAGACATCTATTTCATTTGTGCGGGGGTGGGAGACAGGAGATCTTCCACCCCTTTGTTTCTTTTCTTTATGGCCTTTTATGGGCGGCTCACCCGACGTCGAGACGAAGGAGGTCCTCCTCCGTCTCACGGCGGACGATGACGCGGGCCTCGCCGTCGTTCACGGCGACGACGGGCGGCCGGAGCACGTGGTTGTAGTTGCTGGCCATGGACCGGCAGTACGCACCCGTGGCGGGCACCGCGATGAGGTCACCCGGTGCCAGGTCGGAGGGCAGGAACGCGTCCTTCACCACGATGTCGCCGCTCTCGCAGTGCTTGCCGACGACCCGGGCGAGCATGGGTTCGGCGTCGGAGGTGCGCGACACGAGCGCGACGCTGTACTCGGCGTCGTAGAGCGCGGTGCGGATGTTGTCCGACATACCGCCGTCGACGGAGACGTAGGTACGGAGGTTGTCGAGGGGCTTGATGGTGCCGACCTCATAGAGAGTGAAGGCCGTCGGGCCGACGATGGCGCGCCCGGGCTCGACGGAGATGCGGGGCGTACGCAGCTTGGCGGACTCGCACTCACGCGTGACGATCTCGGTGAGCGCCTTGGCGATCTCGTGCGGCTCGCGGGGGTCGTCGTCGCTCGTGTACGCGATCCCGAGCCCGCCCCCGAGGTCGATCTCGGGCAGCTCGACGCCGTGCTCGTCACGGATGTCCTTGAGCAGCCCGACCACCCGGTGCGCGGCGACCTCGAACCCGGACATGTCGAAGATCTGCGACCCGATGTGGCTGTGGATCCCGATGAGCTCCAGCCCGTCGAGCTGAAGCGCCCGCCGCACGGCCTCGGCGGCCTGCCCCCCGGCCAGCGGAATCCCGAACTTCTGGTCCTCGTGGGCGGTGGCGATGAACTCGTGGGTGTGCGCCTCCACACCCACGGTGATACGAATCTGCACGCGCTGCCGCTTGCCGAGTTCCTGCGCGATGTGGGCGACGCGGACGATCTCCTGGAAGGAGTCGAGGACGATCCGCCCGACACCGGCGCGGACGGCCCGCTCGATCTCCTCGACCGACTTGTTGTTGCCGTGGAAGGCGATGCGGTCGGCGGGCATGCCGGCGGAGAGAGCGGTGGCGAGCTCGCCGCCGGAGCACACGTCCAGATTGAGCCCTTCCTCGTGCAGCCAGCGCACGACGGCACGCGACAGGAACGCCTTGCCGGCGTAGAAGACGTCGGCGTCGGCCCCGAAGGCGCTGCGCCAGGCCCGCGCCCGGGCCCGGAAGTCGGCCTCGTCGAGGACGTAGGCGGGGGTGCCGTACTGCTCGGCGATGCTCTTCACGTCGATACCGCCGACGGTGGTCACCCCGTCCTCGTCGCGGGTGACCGTCTGGGCCCAGACCTTGGGGTCGAGGACGTTGAGATCGGTCGGCGGGGCGGAGTAGTGGCCCTCGGGGAGGACGTCGGCGTGACGGGGCCCGGCGGGGTGTGCGGAACGGCTCATCTTCTTTGCTGGCTCTCTAGAGGTGTTGGGGTGCGTCGATGCCGAGCAGGGACAGGCCACCGGCCAGCACCGCCCCGGCGGCTTCGGCGAGTGCGAGCCGGGCGCGGTGGGCGGCCGAGGGTTTCTCGTCACCGCGCGGCAGCACCACGGGAAGGACGGCGAGAACGGCGTCGGCGACGGTGACGAGGTGCCGGGCGAGGCTGTCGGGCGTGCGCTGTGCAGCCGCACGGGCGAGAACGCGGGGGTGGTCGGCGAGGACGGCGAGCAGAACGGCCATGTCCTCTCGTACGTCTCCGGGCTCGGGGGTGAAGCCCAGGTCGGCGGCGTTACGGCTGAGGGCCCGGGTGCGGGCGTGGGCGTAACGGACCCGGAAGAGAGGGTTGCTCTCGCGCTGGACCAGATGATCGGCGGTGATACGGGGCCGGTCGTGGGCGGCGGGGTGCAGCAGCGCCCAGCGGGCGGCGTCCGGGCCGAGGAGGGCGGGGTCGTCGGGGGCAGGGACGGGCCGGAGATTCACCGGCTCGCGATGGTCCACCTCGACGCGGCCGCCCTGGGAACCCACGATGCGGACGAGTGCGTCGGCGACGACTTCGGCCCGGACCTCGTACGGGATACGCAACTCGACGACCTGCCCGGCGAGGGCGTCACTGTGACCGTACGTCGCACCGTCCCGGAGGATCTCGCGAGTGAGCGCGGCCGCGGATGCGGTTGCCCCCTGCAGGCTGATGTTGATGAACCCCGGCCCGGTGACGACGACGTCGGCGACGCCGTCCGTCCCGGCGAGGTGCTGCTGCAGGATCTCGGCCACCTGCCGGGCCGGCTGCCCGGCGGGCCGGGCGAGCTGCAGGGCGATGTTGGTGGCGTAGTCGCCACAGCCGCCCGGACCGGGCGGCACGACAACGGCCCGTTGCGGCACGGCCACGCTCAGCTCCCCCTCGTCGACAGCACGACGCACCGCGCGCAGCACGGTACGGGAGAGCTCGACGGGGGTCACGGCACAAGCGTATGGGAGGAGGGGGGTGGGTAGGCGAGCCGGTTTGGCGAGGGTCCGGGATGTGGACGGGGAGCAGGCGCATGAACGCGAGGACGTCGGCCCGGAGCAGGCGCATGGACGAAAGGACGTCGGCCCGGAGCAGGCGCATGAACGAAAGGACGTCGGCCCGGATCAGCCGCCGGCCCGCCCGGCCCGCTCGGCCTCCCCGAACCCGAGAACACTCCCGAGCCCGGACTCACCGCGCTCTCCCCTGCCCCTCGCACTCCTCCCCCGCTCGATCAACTGCTGTACGAGGCGCACGAGTTCGGCAGGCTCGAAGGGCTTGGCGAGAAACGCGTCGACCCCCACATCCAGCCCGGTCTCGACCTCGTACGAAGTACAGGCACTGACGATGACAAGAGGAAGGTCACGGGTCAGCGGATCGGAGCGAAGCCGGGCGGCGGTCCGCAGACCGTCCAGCCGGGGCATGACGACATCAAGGGTCACGACATCGGGCCGCACCTGATGAACGACATCCAGACACTCGGCACCGTCAGCCGCGGTCACCACCTCGAAACCCTCCAGCTCGAGATTGACCCTGATCAGCTGCCGGATGACCTTGTTGTCGTCCACAACAAGCACCCGGCCCGACGCGCCTGGCACAACTCGAGAGTAGGTCCGGACCGGCCACCGCGTCCGGGTTTTCCCTACTTCTGGCCCTTGCGGGGGGGGCGGGGCTCGGTACTTCTGGCCCTTGCGGGGGGGCGGGGCTCGGTCGGGCGCCGGGGCGAGCGGCAACCCCTGCCGAACGGGCCACCGCATCCGATCTCCTCCACTCCCCACCCTTGCGGGGGAGGGGGTTCCACGGGCCGCCGGGGGGAGCGGCAACACCTTGCCGGACCGGACACCGCATCGCGGTATCCCTTGCTCGCGGCCCCTGCGGGGGACGGGGATCCTGGCTACGCCGACTGCCGGGCGAGCAGCAACATCTTGCCGGAACCGGCCACCGCAGCCCGGTTTCCTCTACTCCCGGCCCTTGCGGGGGACGTGCCTCCACCGGGCACTACGGCGCGGCACGATGCCTGGGCCGACGCCGGAAAACCCGTTCATGAACACCCCGGATCAGCTGGTAGGGTTCTACCCGTCGCCGCGCACAGCGCAGCGCACGCCCCCGTAGCTCAGGGGATAGAGCAACGGCCTCCGGAGCCGTGTGCGCAGGTTCGAATCCTGCCGGGGGCACTCGCCCACCCACCTCCCAAATTTGGGAGCTGACCAGGGCGGATGCCGACAGAAGAGGGCGGGAGTCAGTCTCACTGACTCCCGCCCTCTCTCGTTGTCTCTCAGCGTTCGCGACACATCTCCGACACACCAGCAGCGCTCGCGACCTCGGTGATGTGACGGCAGGGCAGGGACCGTCTCGCGGAGGCGTCCGACACGCCCTAAAGAGGAGGCCCGTCCGCCACCGCCCTTCTCCGGATACAAGAGCCTCAGTTCCTTCCGACGTGATCCCACCTGCGTAACCCCGAGTCCGCAATCGCGATCACACCGGTTGGGCTTGGCAAGAGGCTGGGCAAGTAAGACAGTGCTCACCATGGATGCAGCGTGGGTTGGTACCCTCGGCGCCCTTGGCGGGGCACTCCTTGGAGCATTAGGCACTTACTTCGCGCCGCTACGGGTGGAGCGAAATCGGATCGCGCATCTCGATGACCAAAATCGAAAGTCTGAGATGACATCCGCGCTCGGCCGTGCCGCTGATCTAAGGGTGACCAGCGCTCTTTGGCTAGAATGCTTAAGCAACACCATCCAGGACCTTGAGCATGGCCACAATGTAACCCTGGATATTTTCACCGCGCGAGTAGAGGAACATACATCAAAAGCGCGCACAGCTGTTTCTCAGACCCTCAGAGATGAAGTGCACATCTCCAGTATGGACTTGAGGCCATATCGAGCTTTCCTCGAGGAATCTGAATCATCAATCAACCCAGCACCAGACGCTACTATTAGCCAGCCGTCGCCTGGCCCAACGCCACCCGGAACTGCTGCTCCAATTTCATCACTGGATGAAGAAACCGCATCCTCATCAGCGGTAAGCACATTTCTACGGGAAGCGACCGAAGCGACACGGAGAATACGTAAGGCCATCCTCAGCGCGACAGAGCAGCACCTAGAGGTTCACACCGTAGTCGAGCTAGAAAGAATGGTGCGTCGCGCGAACCAGGCTCGGAGCGCCATGGTCGAGAGCTTGCTTCAGTCGATAACAGAGCGGTTCGGGATCTCATTGCGCAACATTTGACGGTGCGTCGGTACTCACCTTTCTACTCGCCCACAGCACAGGACGATGCACTGCGCCTAACTCTCCTAAGGTGCCCGGCCACGCGGTCACCCTAGGAGAGCAAACGGCTCGCTAGATGCCATCTCCCTCTTGTTCCAAAGCGCTTTCGATCTTTGTATTAGCGGCTTCCTCGTGACCATCAATGCAGCCGTGATAGCGGCGGTGGATAACCTCAGGCGAGTTGCCGACCCGCCGGGCCACCTCAGCGATCGGCACCCCAGCGTTCAACCACCGCGTTATGCAGGCGTGCCGCAGGTCGTAGGGGCGCCCGGCCAACGGCGAGTCGATGCGCTCCGGAGGGAGCGCATACTCCCGCGCTTCCTCCCACACCCGCCAGTAGGTAGATGAGCCGACCACTCCCCCTCGCTCGTTGCCGAACACACGCCCTTCCATGGCGGTCCCGAACTCCTTCAGGTGCGCCCGGAGGATGGCGACCAAGACCGGCGGGATGGGAACCGGCCGGTCGGTGGACGCCTCTCGCGCCTTCAGGCCCCGCCGGTCGTGGCGCTCCCCGGAGTCGGTCCACTGCTTGCCGGAGACAGGACGTGTCTCTCGCAGCGTCAGTGTGCCCCAGCCCCTCCCTGGCAGATCGCAGTCCGACAGCCGTAGCCCGACCGCCTCAGCAGGGCGTAGTCCCGCGTAGTACAGGACCGCGCAGAAAGCCACCAGGCGCCGCCCCCGGCAGCGATCCCAAGAACCGACGTAGGAGACGGACGTCAGCAACTGCCGGGCCTGTACGGCGTTCACCAGGACGCGCGGGTCCACTACGTCATTGGAGCCCACGTGCTTCCGGCGGGTCCGCTGAAGTGGGTTCTCCGGGAGCTGTCCCGTGGCACAGCGTGTTCGAGTGCGGTGTTCAGAGCCCGGCGGCGCCGCTTGTACGTATCGCCCGCGGCTGGGGTTCCGTCCAGCTTGTAGCAGACGCGGTACAGCACATCCTCGAACACCTCGGCATCGGCAAGGTCGTGCAAGGGCCGGTCGGTCGTTGTGACCCACTCGTATGCGGCCTTGAGTGCGGCCGGCGGGTCCTCCCCCTCGTTCGCGGGCACAACCCCCCAGCGGAAGGCCAGCCGAAGGGACTCATCCTCGGGGGTGCCGTCCCCGCGCTTGACCATGGCGAGCGTCCTGGCCGCGAGACCATCAGCCATGCCCTCGCGGGTCTTGGCCGCAGCCGTATGCCACCGCCCGGCCGCTGTCTGCAGCCGTCCGTCCAATGCGCGGTCGGACGCCTCGCGCAAGACCGCCAGTTCGGCTCCTCGGCGTGCACCGGGCCCGGATCTGCAGTTCAGGCATCAGCGTCGGGAGAGGTGACATCCGATCCGCTCCGGCCTGCTCGCCGCAGGCTCGGATTGCGTTGGCTCAGGGCTCGTCCGGTGTCCAGGCCGCGACCAGGTCCAGGAGGCCGGGGAAGCGGGCGTTGAGGTCGTCGACGCGGACGTGGCTGCGGCGTTCCAGGCCGTACTGGCGCTGGCGGGTGATGCCCGCCTCGCGCAGGACCTTGAAGTGGTGGGTCAGGGAGGACTTGGGGCGGTCGAGACCGAACCAACCGCAGGAGTGGTCGAAGTGCTCCGACTCCAGGAGGAGTTTGTGCACGATGCGCAGGCGCAGTGGGTCGCTCAGGGCACCCAGCACCGTCTCCAGACGCAGGTCCTCCACAGCCGGTTCCGGGAGCGGCTCAGGCAGGCCGGCGGGTTCCGGCAGGACCTTGACCGTCGGTGCCTGTACAGGCACCGCACGCGCCGTCGAAGGCATAGACAGCTCCTCAGCTCCTCATGTCCCGAATCCTATGTACGACTTCAATCGTACTGCATGCTATGTTCGAGAAAACTCGTACTGTCCATGCAGGGAGGATCTGTCATGCCGGAGAGTCGAACGGCACCCGTGAAGGTGGTGGGAGAGCAGCGTTCCGGGACGGAGCATCGGGCCGCGGCAGGCTCCGCCCCCGGCGCTGTCCCCTCTTCCGCTCCCACCTGGTGGGTGTGGCTGGCCGCGTGGCCGGTGACGGCCGTCTTCGTGCTGTCCAACGCAGCGACTCCGCTGTATGTGCTGTGGCAGCGCGACATCGGGTTCTCCAAGGGCACCCTGACCGTCGTGTTCGCCTTCTACATCGTGGGCCTGCTCGGCTCCCTGCTGGTGTCCGGCGTCGTGTCCGACCGGCTGGGGCGCAAGCCCGTCCTGCTGCCCGCCCTCGGGCTCGCCCTCGCCGCCTGCCTCATCTTCGCCACCGCGTCCAGCGTGGCCGCGCTGATCGTGGCCCGGCTCTTCACCGGTATCGCCGTCGGTGCCGTCGTCTCCGCGGGCATGGCCGCCGTGACGGACGTCGCCGGGCACAACCGCAAGCGGCTCGCCGCCCTGCTCGCGTCGTGCGCCATGGTCTTCGGGGCCGGCCTCGGGCCGCTCCTCGCCGGCATTCTGTCCGAGGCCCTGCCGGCCCCCACGGTCACCGTCTTCCTCGTCGAGATGGTGCTGCTCGCCACCGCGGTCCTCGCCGTGCTGCGCATGCCCGTGCAGCGTCCCGCCGCTCCCGCCAAGGGGGCATGGCTGCGGGTGCCCGGTGTACCGCGGGGCCAGGGTCTGCAACTCACCTTCGGCATAGCGGTGTTCGCCCCCGGCATCACCGCGACGTCCTTCGTGCTCTCGCTCGGTCCGTCGCTGCTGTCCGGCCTGCTCGGCACCACCAGCCGAATCGTCGCCGGGGCCATGGCGTTCGTGATGTTCCTGGCCGCCACCGGTGTGCAGTTCGCGGTTCAGCGGCTGCGTCGACGCACCATCCTCACCGCCGGCGCGGTCAGCACCAGCCTGAGCATGATCACACTGATCGTCGCCGTGCACACCTCGTCGGTGCCGGTGCTCATCACCTCGGCGCTGCTGGCCGGTACCGGGCAGGGTATGGGGCAGCTCGGCGGGCTCTCCCTGCTCAACTCCACCGTTCCGCCGCAGCGGCTCGCCGAGGCCAACGCGGCGCTCAACGTGGGCGGCTACCTCCCGGCCGGCCTGCTGCCGGTCTCCGCCGGCTACCTCAGCGACGCCGTGGGACTGACCAACGGCGCGACCGTCTTCGGCACCGTCCTGATGAGCCTCGCCGTCGTCGGCGGCCTGGTGGTCGTCGCCGCCCGCCGCCGGGTCCCGGAGCCCGCCTGAACTGCGAGGGGAGGCAGCGAGCATCAGGCCGTGCGTTCAGGCCGTGCGTTTGCGGGACGTCGTCTTCTTTGCCGTGGTCTTCTTCGCGGCCGTCTTTTTTGCGGTGGTTGTCTTGGCCGCCGTCTTCTTCGTTCCCTGTGTGGACTTCGCCGTCGACTTCCTCGCTGGTGTCGATGCCGTCGTCTTCTTCGCGGTCGTCTTCTGGGCCGTGGACGTCGACTTCTTTCCGCCCGCCTGTTTCGGGGCCGTTCGAGCCGACTTGCGGGCCGGGAGGGCTCTGACCTCCGCCGGCTCCTCCTCGCCGCGCGACTCCTTGGCGGCCTTCACGCTCTTTTCCAGTGCTGCCATGAGGTCCAGGACCTTGCCGCCCTTCGCCGGCTCCGGGGCCTCCGGTGGTGCCTCCCCGGCCGCCTTTGCCGCCACGACCTCCTCAAGCGCCTCGCGGTACTCGTCGTGGAGTTCGTCGAGTTCGATCCCGCCCAGGGTGTCCATCAGGGCGTCCGCCAGGTCGAGTTCCTTGTCGTTGATGTTGACCTTTGCGTCGGGGGCCACACCCTCGGGGGCGCGGACCTCGTCCGGCCACAGGAGGCCGTGCATGGCTATGGCGTCCTCCACCACCCGCAGCATGCCCAGCCGTTCCCTGCCGCGCAGGGCGTACTTGGCGATCGCCACCTTGTTGCTGCGTTTCAGGGCCTCACGCAGGAGGATGTACGGCTTGGCGGCCGGTGCGCCGCCCGCGGCGAGGTAGTACGCCGCGTCCAACTGGAGGGGGTCGATGCTGTCCGCCGGAACGAAGGCCACGATCTCGATCGTCTTCGCCGTGGGGAGCGGCAGATGAGCCAGGTCCTCGTCCGTGATCGGGATGATCGTGCCGTCCGCGTCCTCGTAGCCCTTGCCGATCTCCGCCCCGCTGACCTCCTTGTCCTCCAGCTCGCAGACCTTGCGGTAGCGGATGCGGCCGCCGTCCTCCACATGGATCTGGCGGAAGGAGATCGAGTGGCTCTCGGTGGCGTTCACCAGCTTGATCGGGATGCTGACCAGGCCGAACGAGATGGCGCCGTTCCATATGGATCGCACGTGCAGCACCCTTTCGGTCTGTTTTGATCGATTTACAGAGTTACGGAAGTTTCATTGCGTTTTGCGTGAGATTCTCATCGTATGACGCCGATCACAGAGGTGGAGGGGAGACGGCTCGCGCTCAGCAACCTCGAGAAGGTGCTGTATCCCGCGACCGGGTTCACCAAGGGCGAGGTGCTGCATTACTACGCCACCACCGCCGAACACCTCCTCCCTCATCTGCGCGATCGGCCCGTCTCCTTTCTGCGGTATCCCGACGGGCCGGGCGGGCAGGTGTTCTTCGCCAAGAACGTGCCCCCGGGTACGCCCGACTGGGTCACCACCGCCGAGGTGCCGCGGATGGAGGGGTCGGCGCGGATGGTGCTCGTACAGGATCTGGCGAGTTTGATGTGGGCCGCGAATCTCGTCACCGAGTTCCATACGCCTCAGTGGGTCGTCCAGGACGCCGGTGTCGCCGACCGGATCGTCTTCGATCTCGATCCGGGGGCGCCCGCGACCGTCGTCGACTGCTGTGAGGTCGCCCTCTGGCTGCGGGAACGGCTCGCGGCCGACGGCATCGACGCCTACGCCAAGACCTCCGGGTCCAAGGGGCTGCACCTGCTCGCAGCGGTACGGCCCACCCCGTCCGAGCAGGTGAGCGAGTACGCCAAGCAGCTCGCCGTCGAGGCCGAGCGGGCCATGCCCCGGCTCGCTCTGCACCGGATGACCCGGAGCCTGAGGCCCGGGAAGGTCTTCGTCGACTGGAGCCAGAACGCCGCCCGGAAGACCACCGCCACGCCCTACACCCTGCGCGCCCGGCCCGAGCCCACCGTCTCCGCGCCGGTCACCTGGAGTGAGGTCGAGGAGTGCGGGTCAGCTGCGCAGCTCTCCTTCCGGGCACCCGACCTCGCGCCCCGCCTTCAGGACTACGGCGATCTGCTCGCCCCACTGCTTGACCCTGCCGGTGCGGCGCCCCTGCCCTGAGTCGCCGCCTGGTCGCACGGGTGCCGTCCCTGGGGGCTGCCGCCCCCAGACCCCCGCTTCGGCCTGAACGGCCTCGTCCTCAAACGCCGGGCGGGCTGAGATGGTGCTGCTGACCGGCAGGGATCACACCCGCGTCCACGTCCCCCGATCCCGCGCCATCGCGTGCAGTGCCTCCACGTCCGCCGGCTTGAGGACGCCGCCGAGGCGGGTGAGGCCCTCGATGTCCGTGTCCTTCAGGACGCGGACCTCGCGGAGCGGGGCCGGGATCGCGAGCTCCGCGGGCTCCGCGAGGGCCAGGACCGGGTGGACCTCGGCCGTCAGCGCGTACGACGCCCGGTCGGCGTCCGCGCGGACGCGGCGCAGCAGGGGGTGGGGCTCGTGGCGGCCCAGAGTGACCATGGGGTCGGCGACGGTCACCTTCTGCTTACGGGCGTACACCGTGTGGACGGCGAACAGGCCGCCCGGGCCGATCGCCAGGTGATGGATGCGGTCGCCGCCGGGCAGCGGGATCGAGTGCAGAGCGTGCCAGCCCGCACCGTCGAGGCGGTCCAGGGCCTCGCCGACCGCCTGTTCCGCCACCAGCGCCCTGCGGCGGGGGTCCGGGCGCAGCCGGCGCGGTGGTCCGGGTTCCCGGTCCAGGGCGACCAACAGGGCCTCGCCGGGGCGGTTGGGCGCCAGGTCGTCGTCCGGGTGGAGGGAGAGCCGGGCCAGCTCGGCCGGGGTCGGGACCGGCGGCGGGCCGACGGTCACCGGGCCGGTGAGGAAGGGCCCCAGAGCCTGCAGCACCCCCTCCCGCTCGTCCTCGCTGAGCAGGTTGACCCTGGCGGCCTCCCTGTCGTACCAGGCGACGTTCCGCCCGTCCGTGAGGCATACGTAGAGCCGCTCCTGGCCGTGCCGCCAGGACGGTACGACACGCAGTCCGGTCATGCACCATCACCCCTTGACCATGGGAACAGGCGGGGTGCTCCCCGGGCAAGAACCCGGCTACCTTTGAAGAGGGTTGGGCTCGACGGAAGCGGCGCTTTGGGGAGGCGTGATTGCGTACCCGCAGGAAGCAGCCCGACGTACCGGCTCCGGACAGTCCATGGAGCGAGATCGTGCCCGGACTGTGGATGGGCGGGCACGAGTTCAGGGGTCGCACCGGGCAACTGGAGTTCGCCGTCGTGCGGGGCGAGTTCGATCTCGTGCAGACCCTGCTGAGACTGCCGGGGCACGGGCCCGACCCCGGTGTGGAGCACCATGTGTGGGCGATACCGGACGGGCCGCTGGACGGCACCCAGCTCGCGGGCGTGATGCGCCTGGCGCAGGCTGCGGGCGAGGCACTGGACGAGGGCCGCAAGGTCCTCGTCCGCTGTTACCACGGGTACAACCGCTCGGGACTGGTCGTCGCGCACACCCTGGTCCGCCGGGGCCGCTCCACCGAGGAAGCGATACGGCTGATACGGTCCCGTCGCTCGCCCTGGGCGCTGCACAACGAACTGTTCGTGGACTATCTGCGGGCGGGGCTGCCCACCGCCCGGCTGCTGGAGGAGCTGGCCGAGTAGCGAGGTAATCGTTTCGCCGGACGAATAGGGTGTACCGGGTCACCGATCGTTCTCAGCCACAGGAGTACAGTGCTCCGCACTCGCGCCGTCTGCACAGCCCTGGCCACCGCCGCTCTCGCGCTGCTGGCTGCGGGCTGCGGTGACGCGGGCGGACTGCAGGGCGCCGGGTCGACGCCGACCGCGACCAGCCCGGCCAAGCTGTGGCCGAGTCTGAGCCCCGCGGCGAGCCCTGCCTGGAACTACGACAACGGTGAGTCCGAGGCCATGAAGGGGATCACCGCGCCTGGTGACGACATCCGCAAGGTGGATCCGGTGGCCGTCGTCAGGGCCGAGATGTCCCAGCACCCGGACGACTACTCCGGCTCCAAGGCGCCGTACCGCGAGACGGCCCGCCGTATGGCCTACTGCGGCAGGCAGCCGGCGAACCCGAAGTGTCCGCTGCTCAAGGCGTACTACCGCGACATCACGGGTGACGGGCGCCCCGACCTCACACTGGGCTTCCGGCTGCAGCCCGGCAACCAGACGGCCGTGCGCGTCTACACCGTGGAGGCGGGCCGGGTGGTCCAGGTCATGTCCAACAACGACGCGGTGAGCGGCGTCGAGCTGGCCGGGCGTTCCGTGATCATCCACGCGCCCTCCGATCTCGCCGACTACGAGTACCGCTTCCAGTGGACCTGGGACCCGAACCAGCGCGTGATGCTGCTGACCCAGGACGAGATGCTGCACATGGGCAAGCGCGAGCGCCTGACGAGGCCTTCCGCATCACCCTCCGCCTCCCCCTCCCCCTCGGCGACCCCATGAGGAGGCTCGCGCTCCCACAGTGGGCAGGCACGCTCGCCTTCAAGGCCGCCGTCTTCATCGCCGTGATGTGCTGTGCGCTCGCCGCGCTGCTCGGCGTGCTCGTGCACGTCTCGGTGACGAACCAGACCGTCGGCCAGGCCCGCGAGCTCGCGCTGTCGCGTCTGACGGACGCGACGAAGGCGTACGAGGCCGGGGACTCGCTGCTGCCGGGCGCGGGCGTCGATCCGCCGGGGCTGCCGACGGCGCTGCGGAGGCTGGCAGCGGACGGGGACCGCGGCACGATGGTCTCCGAGCACCGTGGGCATCCCACGATGTGGGCGGCGGGTCCCGCGGACCGGAACCGGGCACTGGCCGTCGAGGTCGACTACTCGCAGCAGTCCCGCACGATCGCCGGGCTCGACCGGGCGATCCTGTGGTCCTCGGGCCTGGCGATCACGGTGACGCTGTTGGTGGGCGCGTTCGCCGTGACCCGGGTGACGCGGCGGCTGCACGCCACGGCCCAGGTGGCCCGGCGGATCAGCGCGGGCGACCTGGACGCCCGCGTCGACGACCCCCGTACGAAGGATCCGACACACCCCCAGGACGAGGTGGCCGCCGTGGCCGCCGCGCTGGACTCCATGGCGGCCTCGCTGCAGGGCAAGCTGCTGAGCGAGCAGCGGTTCACGGCGGACGTGGCGCACGAGCTGCGCACTCCGCTGACCGGGCTGCACGCGGCGGCCGAGCTGCTGCCGCCGAGCCGGCCGACGGAGCTGGTGCGGGACCGGGTGGCCACACTGCGCACGCTCACCGAGGACCTGCTGGAGATCTCCCGGCTGGACACCGGGCGGGAGCTGCTGGAGCTCGACACGGAGGAACTGGGCGCGCTGGCGACGCGGGTGGTGCGGACGTCGGGAACGGACACGGAGGTCGTCGTCCTGCGGGACGCCCGGGTGGAGACGGACCGGCGGCGGCTGGAGCGGGTGCTGGGGAACCTGGTCGCCAATGCGCACAAGCACGGGCGGGCGCCTGTGTCTCTGACAGTGGACGGGGCCGTCGTGACCGTACGGGATCACGGGGACGGGTACCCGGACTATCTCCTCGAGCATGGGCCGCAGCGGTTCCGCACGGAGGGTGGTGCCAAGGGGCACGGGCTTGGGTTGACCATTGCGGTCGGGCAGGCGGAGGTGTTGGGGGCGCGGCTGGAGTTCGCGAATGCGGTGGATGGCGGGGCGGTTGCGACTTTGACGCTGGGTTCAGGGGACTGAGAGAGCTCGGGACTGCGGGTCGTTGGTCACGCGCGGGCACGTGGGGGCTTGTCGCGCCCACGCGGCGGAGCCGCACATCGATACAGCCCCGCGCCCCTTCAGGGGCGCTCCTGCCGACCCGCTCCTATGGACCAGCAGGACAGGCGGCCCCCGCCGCCTCCTCCTAATGTGGCGGACATGTGGCGAATAGTCAGCTTCGCCCCCGTTCATGGAGGTATCCCCCATGTCCCTGCGCTCCACCCTCATACGCCTGGCCACCGCCACCGCCGCCTGTGCTCTCGTCAGTTCCGTGGCCGTCTCCCCTGCGCTTGCGGACGACGAGTGGGGTGACGGTGGCGGGGACCCCGGCTTCGGCCAGGGGGACGACCACGACCATCACCACGACCGGCTCGCGCGGGGCGTCGTCACCGCGGGCACGCTGTTCCTGCGCAGTGCGCCGAACCGCGGCAGCCAGGTGATCCGGGTGGCCCACCGGGGCGATGTGGTCTCCATCTTCTGCAAGACCCCGGGTCAGAGCGTCGACGGCGACAACATCTGGTACCTGCTCCCGGACGGCACCTGGGCGTGGGGCGCGGCTCGCTTCATCGACGTCACCAGCCACGAACAACCGCGCTGGTGCTGAGGCCCTGAGATCACAAGACCGACTATTTGGGTAGGTTCCGGACATGACCAACGCCGGACCCACCGTGGCACAGGCGGACACCCCGGACACTCCCGTTCCCGTGACCCGCCTGCCCCGGCGCCGTGGCATCGAACTCGCCCTCATCGTCGTCGCCGTACTGCTCTGCGTGTACGGCTACTGCGCCGTGGGCCTCGCCAGGAACGGCACCGTCCCGCCCGGCGCCGCCCATTACGGCGCCGGGCTCGGCGTGCTCGCGCTGCTCGCCCACTGGGCGGTGCGGATGCGGGCGCCGTACGCCGACCCGCTGCTGCTGCCCATCGGCGTGCTGCTCAACGGCATCGGTCTGGTGCTCATCCACCGGCTCGACCTGGAGACCCCCCACGACCAGGCCGCCCCCACCCAACTCGTGTGGTCCACACTCGGCGTGACCCTGTTCATCGGGGTCGTCCTGATGCTCCGGGACTACCGGGTGCTCCAGCGGTACGCGTACGTCTTCGTCGTCGCCGCGCTCTTCCTGCTGGTGCTCCCGATCCTCTTCCCGGCCGTGAACGGCGCCCGTATCTGGGTGCGGATCGCCGGATTCTCCATCCAACCGGGCGAGTTCGCGAAGGTGCTGCTTGCGGTGTTCTTCGCCGCGTATCTGGCGGCCAACCGCAGCGCGCTCGCGTACACGGGCCGTCAGGTCTGGCGGTTCAGGAAGGTCCAGCTGCCCAAGGGCCGGGCGCTCGGTCCGATCCTCGCCATCTGGCTGGTGAGCGTGGGTGTGCTGGTGCTGGAGCGGGACCTCGGCACCTCGCTGCTGTTCTTCGGCCTGTTCGTGGTCATGCTGTACGTCGCCACCGGACGCACCGGTTGGATCGCCGTCGGCCTGCTGCTGGCCGCCGCGGGCGCGGTGGCCGTCGGCTGGCTGGAGCCGCATGTGAACAGCCGGGTCCAGGACTGGCTGCACCCCTTCGCGACGATCGAGGCCGGGCAGGGAGCCAACCAGGTGGCCCAGTCGCTGTTCGCCTTCGCGGCGGGCGGCGTCCTCGGCACGGGTCTCGGCCTCGGCCATGCGATCCTCATCGGCTTCGCGACGAAGTCCGACTTCATTCTCGCGACGGCCGGGGAGGAACTGGGCCTGGCGGGCCTGTCCGCGCTCTTCCTCCTCTACGGCCTCCTGGTGGAGCGCGGTTACCGGGCCGGCCTCGCCCTGCGCGACCCCTTCGGCCGGCTGCTGGCGGTGGGGCTGGCCTCGATCGTGGCGCTCCAGGTGTTCGTGATCGCGGGCGGGGTGACCGGGCTGATCCCGCTGACCGGCATGGCGATGCCGTTCCTCGCGCAGGGCGGCTCGTCGCTGGTCACCAACTGGGCGATCGTGGCGCTGCTGATCCGGGTGAGCCATTCGGCGCGGCGTCAGTACGACGGGCAGGTGGCGCCCTGATGGCGAAGCACATCCGGCACGCCGCCTTCTTCTGCGCCCTCCTCCTCGTGGCGCTCCTCGTCAACGCCGCCCGCATCCAGATCTTCAGCGCCAAGTCCTTCGACGACAATCCCGCCAACCGCCGTGCCACCATCGCCCGTTACGAGCGGCCGCGCGGCAACATCCTGGTCGGCGGGAAGAGCGTCACCGGCTCCCGGGACTCCGGCGAGCAGCTCCGCTACGAACGGACGTACACGGACGGCCCGCTGTACGCGCCCGTCACCGGCTTCGCCTCACAGGTGTACGGCACCACGCTGCTGGAGCACACCGGGGACTCCGTGCTGTCCGGCACCGACCCGATGCTCTCGCCGTTCCCCCTGGTGGGCGACCTCACGCGGGCGCTGGGCCGGGGCGGCAACGTCGTGACGACGCTCAACCCGGCGGCGCAGCGGGCGGCGTACCAGGGGCTCGGCGGGCGCCGGGGTGCGGTGGCGGCGATCGAGCCGGCGACGGGGCGGGTGCTGGCGCTGGTGTCGAGCCCGTCGTACGACCCCGCGGTGCTGTCGGGGAACGCCGCAGCCACCGAGCGGTCCTGGGTCCGGCTGAACGACGATCCGGACAAGCCGATGCTCAACCGGGCGGTGCGGCAGACGTATCCGCCGGGTTCGACGTTCAAGGTGGTCACCGCGGCGGCCGCGCTGGACGCCGGTGTCGTCCTGGACATCGACCGGCCGACCGATTCGCCGGACCCGTACCGGCTGCCGGGCACCACGACCATGCTGATGAACGAGGGAGACGGCTGCGAGGACGCCCCGCTGCGGGAGGCCTTCGCGTGGTCCTGCAACACGGTGTTCGCGAAGCTCGGGGTGGATGTGGGGGTGAAGCGCATGGGGGCCGCGGCGAAGGCCTTCGGCTTCAACGACACCCGGCTGCGGATCCCCTTCTCCGTGGCGCCGAGCACCTTCGACACCTCCGTGGACCGGGCGCAGCTCGCGCTGTCGTCGATCGGGCAGTACAACACGCGGGCCACGCCGCTGCAGATGGCGATGGTCGCGGCGGCCGTGGCGAACGGCGGGCAGGTGCGCTCGCCGTATCTGGTGGAGCGGACGACCACGGGCAACGGCGCCACGATGACCACGGCGGGCTCGCGCCCCGTGCGTCAGGCGATGCGCCCGGAGACCGCCGACGTCATGAAGCAGCTGATGGAGGACGTCGTGACGGACGGCACCGGCACGAACGCCGCGATCCCCGGCGCGATCGTCGGCGGCAAGACCGGCACCGCCCAGCACGGTCTCGGCAACTCCGGCATGCCGTACGCCTGGTTCGTGTCCTGGGCGCAGAGCGAGCGCGAGGTGCTGCCGAGGGTCGCGGTGGCGGTGGTGGTGGAGGACGCGTCGGCGGAGCGGGGCGACATCACGGGGGGTGGGGTGGCCGCGCCGATCGCCCGGGACGTGATGCGGGCGGTGCTGAACTCCCCACCGGGCACCGGCAGTTGAGCGCTGCTCCCGGAGCGGATCGGCCGGCGGGGGGACGGGCATCGCTCGCATGCTGAGACGGGGTCTGGGAGCGCCCGGCCCTCCCGACCTATCGTTCGGTCCATGACGACACCCGATGCCGCGTACCACCTCGCCCAGGTCAACATCGGACGCCTCAAAGCCCCGCTGGATTCGCCGCAGTTGAAGGACTTCGTCGACAACCTCGACCCCGTGAACGCCGACGCCGACGCGGCGGACGGTTTCGTCTGGCGGCTCGAGAGCGACTCGGGCAACGCGACGGACGTGCCAGTCTTCGGCGACGAGTGGCTGATCATCAACATGTCGGTGTGGCGCGACAGCAACGCCCTGACCGCGTACATGTACCAGGGCCGCCACCGCGAGATGCTGGCCCGCCGCAGGGAGTTCTTCGAGCGGGTGCAGGAGGCGATGGTGGTCCTGTGGTGGGTCCCGGCGGGGCACCGGCCGACGGTCGCGGAGGCCGAGCAGCGGCTGCTGCATCTGCGGGCGAACGGGCCCACGCCGTACGCCTTCACGCTGCGGACGTCGTTCCCGGCGCAAGGAGCCGAGCCGGTGCCGTTGGAGGTGCCGGACGATCTGGGGTGCTCGGTCTAACTCTCGTCTGCGCCTGCGCCCGCCTCGATCGCGTCCGTCACCTCGGCCACCCGTTCCTGCTCCTCCGCGGCGAACCGTTCCGCGTCCAGTTGCTCCGCGATCTC
This sequence comes from Streptomyces sp. NPDC001157, assembly GCF_053598255.1. Taxonomy (NCBI): domain Bacteria; kingdom Bacillati; phylum Actinomycetota; class Actinomycetes; order Kitasatosporales; family Streptomycetaceae; genus Streptomyces; species Streptomyces sp. NPDC001157. Next base: position 60,865 of record NZ_JBSFJW010000027.1, on the reverse strand, counting down.
CTCGTCCTGGGCCATCAACAGGTCCAGGTTCGAGTCGCCCATCTCGAACACGCCCATGTCGACGTACGCCTGTTGCAGCCGTTTGCCCCACAGTCCGATGTCCTTGACGCAGGGGACGATGCGGGAGAACAGCAACTGCCGGAACAGCGCGAGGAATTCGGACTGCTCGCTGTACTCCTCTGCCTCGGCCTTCGGGATGCCGAAGTTCTCCAGGACCTCGACCCCGCGCAGCCGGTCACGCATGAGATAGCAGCCCTCGATGACGAACTCCTCGCGCTCGCGCAGTTCGGCGTCGGTGAGCTGCTTGTAGTAGTCGCGCAGCGCCATCCGGCCGAAGGCCACATGCCGGGCCTCGTCCTGCATGACGTAGGCGAGGATCTGCTTGGGCAGCGGCTTGTCGGTGGTGTCCCTGATCATGCCGAAGGCGGCCAGGGCCAGGCCCTCGATGAGGACCTGCATGCCGAGGTAGGGCATGTCCCAGCGGCTGTCGCGGAGGGTGTCGCCGAGCAGCGACTGGAGGTTGTCGTTGATCGGGTAGAGCATCCCGATCTTCTCGTGCAGGAAGCGGCCGTAGATCTCCGCGTGCCGCGCCTCGTCCATGGTCTGGGTCGCCGAGTAGAACTTCGCGTCCAGGTCGGGGACGGACTCGACGATCCTCGCCGCGCAGATCATCGCGCCCTGCTCGCCGTGCAGGAACTGGCTGAACTGCCAGGAGGCGTAGTGCTTGCGCAGTTCACCCTTGTCGTCGTCGGTCATCTTGGCCCAGTGCTTGGTGCCGTACAGGGACAACGACTCGTCGGGGGTGCCGAGGGGGTCGCACGGATCGACCTCCAGATCCCAGTCGATGCGCTTCTGGCCGTCCCACTGCTTGTCCTTGCCCTTCTGGTACAGGGCGAGCAGGCGGTCGCGACCGTCGTCGTACTCCCAGCTGAAGCGGGCCGCGCCGGTCGCCGGCACCTGCCAGAGGGGGTCTCCCGCGTCCGTGACGTACTGGTCGTAAGTCGGCATGCCTCGCAGGCTCACACGTGGTAGACGCCGGGTCAACAAGTCGCGCACAAGGGATTGACGAGCTTGCTGACAAGCAGTCTCATAAGCGGTGGAGGATGTGACCCCGGGTAACAGAGGTGGACGAACCATGACGACCCTGACGGAAGCCGACGCGCTGGAGGGCCTGCGCGACGCGCTCGGGCTGCTCAAGGACCGCGAACAGGTGGCCGAACGGCTCCTCGCCTCCTCCGCCAAGCACTCCTTCGACCCCGACAAGGAACTGGACTGGGACGCGCCCTTCGAGGAGGGCAAGTGGTTCTGGCCGCCGGAGCTGGTGTCGCTGTACGACACTCCCCTGTGGAAGCGGATGGGCGAGGAGCAGCGGATCCTGCTCTCGCAGCACGAGTCGGCGGCGCTGGCCTCGCTCGGGATCTGGTTCGAGCTGATCCTCATGCAGCTGCTGGTACGGCACATCTACGACAAGGCGGCCACGAGCGCGCATGTGCGGTACGCGCTCACCGAGATCGAGGACGAGTGCCGGCACTCGAAGATGTTCGCGCGGCTGATCTCCCGCGGGGACGCACCGTGGTATCCGGTGGCCCGGGTGCACCAGAACCTGGGGCGGCTGTTCAAGACGATCTCGACCACGCCCGGGTCCTTCACGGCCACGCTCCTCGGCGAGGAGGTGCTCGACTGGATGCAGCGGCTGACGTTTCCGGACGAGCGGGTGCAGCCGCTGATCCGGGGGGTCACGCGGATCCATGTCGTGGAAGAGGCCCGGCACGTGCGGTACGCACGGGAGGAGCTGCGGCGGCAGATGGTGACGGCGCCGCGGTGGTCGCAGGAGTTCACCAGGGTGACGTCCGGTGAGTTCGCGCGGGTGTTCTCCGTCGCCTTCGTCAACCCCGAGGTGTACACGAATGTCGGGCTGGACAGGCGGGAGGCCATGGCGCAGGTGAGGGCCAGTGGGCATCGGCGGGAGGTCATGCAGACCGGGGCGAAGAGGCTGACGGACTTCCTGGACGACATCGGTGTGCTGCGGGGTGTCGGCCGACGGCTTTGGAAGAGCTCGGGGCTGCTGGCCTGATGCGGTCTGCGGGTCGGTGGGGGTTTCTCGCGCAGTTCCCCGCGCCCCTGAAGGGGCGCGGGGCTGTGACATATGCGGCTCCGCCGCGTGGGCGCGACCAGCCACGACGCACCCGCAGCCGCCGACTACGCTGCACTCATGACCCCTGCCGCGCCGGCCTACCGCCGCCTCAGCGTCGAGGAACGCCGCAGCCAGCTGCTCGAAGCCGCGCTGAACCTCTTCGCGCACCGCGCCCCCGAGGACGTCTCCCTCGACGACGTGGCCGAGGCAGCCGGGGTCTCGCGCCCCCTCGTCTACCGGTACTTCCCCGGCGGGAAGCAGCAGCTGTACGAGGCTGCCCTGCGGTCCGCCGCGGACGAGCTGCGGCAGTGCTTCGACGAGGCGCGGGTCGGGCCGCTGCTCCCCCGACTGGCCCGCGCCCTCGACCGCTATCTGGCCTTCGTCGATCAGCACGACGCCGGGTTCAGTGCGCTGCTGCAGGGCGGCAGCGTGGTGGAGACGTCCCGGACGACCGCCATCGTGGACGGGGTGCGGCGGGCCGCCGCCGAGCACATCCTGAGCCATCTGGAGGTCACGGACCCCGGGCTGCTGCTGCGTATGACCGTGCGGATGTGGATCACCGCGGTGGAGGCGGCCTCCCTGATCTGGCTCGACGAGGACAAGCGGCCGCCGCTCGACGAACTGCGGGACTGGCTGGTCGAGCAGTTCGTGGCCGTCCTCTCGGTGACCGCGGTCCGGGACCCGCAGACCGCCGCGCTGGTGCAGGCGCTGGCCGAGGATGTCTGAGACTGGTGCCGTGAAGAGCGAACAGACACCGTTCGAGGGCGGGCCCATGGACGGCCGGGTGCTGCCCGTCCTCGTGGGCCCCACCGGGCACCCGCCCAAGACGTACCGCATCCCCGTACCGGACGCGGCAGGCGGCGCGCCCACCGTGCTCGTCTACCGGCGCGTCCCGCGCGGCCACAGCAAGCGGCTCGGGCTGCCTCAGGGCTGGAAGTACGAGTACGACCCCGAGGGAAAGGCGAGCGACCGGCTGAAGTGGCCGTGGTCCAAGCCGGACGCCGATCCAGACGCCACGCCGGGCCGCAAGCCGGACGACACCGACGGGTGACGAGGTTGCGCTGATCAGCGCACACCCGGCGCGTCTTTCGCGGCGGAGACGTCAACACCTGACTGTGCGGAGCAGAGGGGCTGCCCCGCACCGGAGGTGATGATGTGTCAGGAAAGCTGCTGCGCCTGGTCTGTACGGTGGCGATGGCCGCCGGCGCTCTCCTCGTACCGCCGCCCGCCGCGGCCGTGCCCTGGGCGGAGCCGGGCGGGCGTACCGTCGCCGCGCAGCTGACGGATCTTCAGCGGCTGTACCGGGAGGCCGAGAAGGCCACCGAGACCTACAACGCCACCGCGGAGAAACTGACGAAGCAGCGCGCGGAAGTCGCCCGCCTCGACCGCGAACTGGCCCGGGCCCGCAGCTCGCTGCACGACAGCCGGGTCGCCGCGGGACGCCTGGCGCGGCAGCAGTACCAGGGCAGCACCGAGATCTCCGCGTACGTACGCCTGCTGCTCGCCCGCAACCCCCAGCAGGCGCTCGACGAGGGCCATGTGATCGGCCAGTTGGCGCGGGAGCGGGTCGAGGCGGTCGGCCGGCTCACCGAGAACGAGAAGCGGGCCGGTGCGCTGGACCGCGCGGCGCGCAAGGCCCTCGACGGCCAGCTCTCCCTCGCCGAGCGGCAGAAGAAGGACCGCGACGACGTACAGGCGCGTCTCAAGGAGGTCGAGAAACTCCTCGCCTCCCTCACCCCCGGACAGCTGGCCGCCCTCGGCGAGTTGGAGAAGAAGGGCACCGACGAGGCGCAGCGGCAGCTCATGGCGTCCGGGGTGCTGCGTGGCCAACGCCGTCCCTCGAAGAAGGGCGGCCGGGCCCTCGGGTACGCGGTGCGGCAGCTCGGGAAGCCGTACCGGTGGGGGGCCGAGGGCCCGAAGGCGTACGACTGCTCGGGCCTGACCTCTCAGGCCTGGGCCAGGGCCGGCAGGCCGATCCCCCGCACCAGCCAGGAGCAGTGGGCGCGGCTGCCGCGGATCCCGCTGAAGAAGCTGCGCCCGGGCGACCTGGTGATCTACTTCCCCGATGCCACGCATGTGGCCATGTACCTGGGCGAGGGCATGATGATCCAGGCGCCGCGGACGGGCGAGACGGTCAGGGTCTCGCCGGTCGCGTCCTACCCGATCCTGGGAGCCGTGCGCCCGGACCAGCGCCCCAAGGGCGCCTAGCCGGTCACTTCCGCGAGGTAGGCGGCGGTCTTCTCCGGCTCGTAGAAGAAGTTCTCGAAGTCGGACGGGTCGTTGAAGGCGTTGGCGAAGCGGTCGGCGACCGGCTGGAGCTGGCCGGCGGCGCCGATCAGGTTGAGGATGTGCTCCGGCGGCGGGGCGAGCATCGCGTTGGTCCACTTGGTGACGTGCCGGGCAGTGTCCCAGTAGCGGTCGAACGTGGCCTGCATCCAGGTCTCGTCGAACTCCTTCTCGCCGTTCTCCAGGATCGACGCGAGATACGAAGCCGCGCACTTGGAGGCGGAGTTGGAGCCCTGGCCGGTGATCGGGTCGTTGGCGACGACGACGTCCGCGACGCCGAGGACCAGTCCGCCGCCGGGCAGCCGGCCGATGGGGTTGCGGACGGTGGGGGCGTAACGGCCGGCCAGCACACCGCCCGCGTCGGTCAGTTCGACCCCCTTGGCCCGCTCGAACTCCCAGGGCGTGAACTTCTCCATGAGTTCCAGGGTCAGGGAGAGGTGCTCCGCCGGGTCCTTGACGCCGTTGAAGACGTCGAGCGGGCCGCCGGGTATGCCCTCCCAGAAGAGGATGTCGGCGCGTCCGGAGGTGGTGAGCGTCGGCATGACGAACAGCTCGCCCACGCCCGGGACCAGGTTGCAGCGGACCGCGTCGTGGTCGGGGTGCTCGGGGCGGGGGCCCAGACCGTGGACGTAGGAGACGGCGAGGGCGCGCTGCGGCTCGGCGTACGGCGAACGGGAGGCGTCCCGGCCGAACATGGACACCAGCTCACCCTTGCCCGCCGAGACGAGGACCAGGTCGTACGTACGGGAGAAGTAGTCGAGGTCGGAGACCGCCGCGCCGTGGATGACCAGCTGGCCGCCGCGCTGGGCGAAGGTCTCCATCCAGCCGGCCATCTTCACCCGCTGGTCCACCGACTGCGCATACCCGTCGAGCCTGCCCACCCAGTCGATCGCGCGCTGTGTCGGCCCCGGGTCGTGCGAGCCGGGGGCCGCGACCGAGACGCCGAGTCCTTCGATCTTCGGGGCCTGGGACTCCCAGAAGTTCAGCTGGAGATCGCGCTCGTGCTGCAGTGCCGTGTGGAACATGCACTGCGTCGACATGACCCGGCCGGAGCGGATCTCGTCCGCCGTCCGGTTCGACATCAGGGTGACCTCGTACCCGTGCGACTGGAGTCCGAGGGCGATCTGGAGACCGGACTGGCCGGCTCCTACGACGAGTATCTTCCGCATACGGGGCTGTTCTCCTACTCGGGGACGGCTCGGGACTGCTCGGGGGCTGCCGGGGCTACCGGGGCCTACGCGGGGGTGGCGTCCAGCGCGTGGCCCACCAGGGACAGCAGGGTCTCGATCACCGAGATCCGGCGGCGCGCGTCCATGATCATGACAGGTATGTGCGCGGGGACCGTCAACGCCTCCCGCACGTCCTCCGGCTCGAACAGCTCGCTGCCGTCGAAGTGGTTGACCGCGACGACGTACGGCAGTCCGCAGCTCTCGAAGTAGTCCAGCGCGGGGAAGCAGTCCTTCAGGCGACGGGTGTCGGCCATGACGACCGCGCCGATCGCGCCACGCACCAGGTCGTCCCACATGAACCAGAACCGCTGCTGGCCCGGCGTGCCGAACATATACAGCACCAGGTCGTCGTCGAGCGTGAGACGGCCGAAGTCCATGGCCACGGTGGTGGTGAGCTTGCCCGGCGTGGCGGTGAGGTCGTCCGTCTCCTCGCTCGCCTCGGTCATCAGCGCCTCGGTCTGCAGCGGCGTGATCTCCGAGACGGCGGTGACCAGGGTGGTCTTGCCGACGCCGAAACCACCCGCCACGACTATCTTCGTCGCGATCGGGGCCCGGGTGCGGTCCGTCTGCCAGGACTTCAGGTCCTCATCGGTGTCCACGAAGGCGGTGTCTCTAAAGGCGACGGAGTCCATTCAGCACCCTTTCGAGCAGTGCGCGGTCCGGGCGGCCCGTGCCGTGACCGGTACCTGTTCCGTACACGCGGATCCTGCCCTGGTCCGCGAGGTCGCTGAGCAGCACGCGGACCACGCCGAGCGGCATCTTCAGCAGTGCTGCGATCTCGGCCACCGTGCGCATACGGCGGCACAGTTCGACGATGGCCTGCATCTCGGGCATGACCCGGGTGCTGAGGGACCCATTCGTCAGTTCCTTGCGCTCCTCCGGGGCGTCGAGCGCGGCCACGAACGTCTCCACGAGGAGGACGTGGCCGAAGCGGGTACGGCCGCCGGTGAGCGAGTAGGGGCGCACGCGGGCCGGCTTGCGGTCGCCGCCGCGAACGGGCAGCTTCTTGGGCGAACTGCTCATCGGTGACTCCCGGCGGACTCCGACTCCAGGGATTTTCGTAGCTCACTGCGGAGTTCCGGCGTCAGGACGTGGCCGGCGCGGCCCACGAACAGGGCCATGTGGTACGCCACCACGCTCATGTCGCAGTCCGCGGAGCCGTGCACGCCGAGCAGCGAGCCGTCGCTGATCGACATCACGAACAGGCTGCCCTCGTCCATCGCGACCATCGTGTGCTTCACAGGGCCGGAGTCCATCAGCCGGGCCGCGCCGATGGTGAGGCTGCCGATGCCGGAGACGATGGCGGCGAGGTCGGCGGAGGAGCCCCGGGGGCCGGTCCGCCGCTGCTTGGCCTGGTCCTTGGCCGCTGCGTTCCGGCCGGGGTCGGAGGAGAGCAGGAGCAGGCCGTCCGAGGAGACCACCGCTACTGACTGGATGCCCGGCACCTCCTCGACCAGGTTCGTCAGCAGCCAGTGCAGGTTGCGGGCTTCACTGCTCAGTCCGAAGGTACTGGGCGCGGTCAACTGCTTGCCTCCTCGACGGTGCCCCCCGTGGTTTCTTCGGATACGGCTGGTGCGGTGCCCGGCATCTGGTTCTGGGCGGTCTGTTCGGCGATCTCCGCCTCCACGGCGCGGTAGCCGGCCTGGGCACCGGTGCGGAAGCCGCCGAGTCGTCGGCGGAGGGCGTCCGCGTCCACCGTGCGGGGGCGCTGGGGCGCGGACTCGGTCGGTGCGGTGATCTTGGGGGTGCGCTTGGGGAGGCCCTTGTCGGTGAGCTGCTCCTCGTCCGGGGCGCGGGTGTGTTCCGCCTCGGCTTCGTCTTCGGCGGGAATGTTCCCAGCCGCATCACCCGTACCACTTTCGTCTTCGGGTGCGGGAGGCCCCTGTGGGGCTGACTCGCCGTCGGCCGCTTCCGGTCGGGCTTGGGGCGGGATCATCCCGGAGGCGAGGGGCGGGTGGGCCTCGGTCGCCTCGGGCGCGGGCCCGCCATGGCTCTCCGCCTCCTCGGCGGCCGACCGCCCATGGGCCTCCGTCCCCTCGGCGGCCGACCGGCCCTCATGGGCCTCGGGCGCCGCCAGGTCAGGGAGCAGGAGTTCCATCGTGGTTTCGGCCGGCGTGGGTGTCTCGTGCTGGAGGGCCTTCTCCGCCAGGGCCACCAGGGGGTCCGTCGGCTTCGGGCGGGCGGGCAGCTCGTTGGAGTTGGCCTCCGCGTCCGCCCCCGGGAGGGAGAAGCCGAGCGTGCCGCCGGGCCCCGGCGATGTCGACGACGGGACCGCGGCGGAGGGGGCCGCCGCCAGCAGGGGGCTCGGGAGGACCACCACCGCCGCCACGCCGCCCTGCTTCTGCTCGCGCAGCTGGACGCGGACGCCGTGGCGGTGGGCGAGGCGGGCGACGACGTAGAGGCCGAGACCCAGTCCTTCCTCGCCCTCCTGGTCGTAGGGGGACTCGGGGTCGAACTCGGCGAGGCGGGTGTTGAGGCGGGTCAGACGGTCGCTCGTCATCCCGATGCCCTCGTCCTGGACGGAGAGCATGACCTCGCCGTTCTCCAGGAGCCAGCCGGAGACCTCGACGGGCAGGTCCGGCGGGGAGAACGAGGTGGCGTTCTCCATCAGCTCGGCCAGCAGGTGGGAGAGGTCGTCCGCGGCGAAGCCCGCCACGTGCGCGTGCGGCGGCAGCACGGCGATGCGGACGCGCTCGTACCGTTCGATCTCGCTGACCGCGGCGCGCACGACGTCGACGAGCGGGACGGGTCCCGCGTGCTGCTGGACGTGCTCGGTGCCGGCGAGGACCAGGAGGTTCTCGCTGTGGCGGCGCATGACCGTCGCGAAGTGGTCCAGCTTGAAGAGGGTGGCCAGGCGCTCGGGGTCCTGTTCGCGCTCCTCCAGGCCCTCGATGACGGCGAGCTGGCGCTCGACCAGGCCCAGGGTGCGCAGGGAGAGGTTCACGAAGGTGCCGCCGATGCTCTCCCGCAGCCGCTCCAACCGGGCCGCCGATTCACCGAGTTCGGCACGCAGCTCCTCACGGGCGTCCGCCATCTTCTGGCGCTGGCCGACGAGGTGCTTGCGGTCGGCCTCCAGCGTGACGATGCGCTCGCTGAGGGCCGCGGCGTGCGCGTGCAGGGCGTTGACGGAGCGGACGACCTGCGCGAACTCGTCGTTGCGGCCGGTGAAGGTGACCGGTTCCTCGGCGGCGGGGTCCGCCGCCTCGGCGAGCCGGGCCGAGCCCCGGCGCAGCACGGAGAGCGGGCGGGTGAGGCTGCGGGCCATCGCCGTGGCGATGCCGACGGCCAGCAGCATCAGGGCGCCGAGGACGGCGATCCGCAGCTCCAGCGCGTTGACGTCGTCGTCGCGCAGCTGGGCCAGGTCCTTGGTGCGGCGGTCGTAGAGGGCGGACTCCGCGCCGCGCATCGCGTCGATACGGGCGGAGAGCGCGGCGTTGAGCTTCGAGGCGCTGGTGCCGAGTTCGGACGCGGAGAGGGTCGGCTGGTCGGTGAGGGCGGCCAGGTACTTCTCGGCGGAGTTGACCTCGGGTCCGGTGACCGTGGAGTCGTACGACGTCCGGGCGGCCTTGGTCGCCGTGTCGTGGAAGTCGGCGAGGGCCGCGTCCGAGCGCAGCCGGGCCTGCTGGGCGGCGGCGGTCAGCGCGCCCCGCTGCTTGGTGTCGGCGTCCGAGGAGGAGGTGACCGTGGTCGGCAGGCCGGTGACCGGGCTGATGACCGTCTGGGTGGTGGTGGGCACGTTGAGCGCCGCGAGGAGCAGACCGCGGGCGGCGGCGGCCTGCTGCACGGCCGTGTCCAGCTCGGCGAGGGCGTGGGCGTTCGCTCCGGCGCGGGGCGGCATCTGCTGCGCCAGCTGCTCGGCGAGCCCGTGCAGTTCGGTGATGGCGGCCGAGTACGCGTCGTGCGCCTGCAGGGCGTCGCTCTTGCCGGTGAGCGCGGAGCGGCGCAACGCGGCGATGCCGTCGAGGTCGCCGCGGAGGGAGGCGGGGGTGTCGGTGTTCTGCTGCAGCTCCTCGACCTGCCGGTCGACGCGGGCGCTGCGCTGCTCGGAGGGCGCCTTGGACTTGGGCCGCCCGGCGGCGATGTAGGACGTCACCTCGTCCCGCTCGTCGGCGAGCGAATGAGCCAGGGTCAGGGCGTCCTGGGTCTGCCCGGCAAGCGTCACCAGGTCCTGGGAGTCGCTGAGCTGCCCTGAGGCGGTGAGGACGGAGGGGACACCGGCCCCGGCTATCGCGGCGGCAACGACGGCCACGGCGACGACGAGCCGGTTGCGTACATGCGTGGGCCGGCCCTTGCCGGTGGTGGTGCCGGTGCTGCCTGGCGTGCTCTCCACGCCCGCTGCGGGGTCCGTCTGCTTGCCTGTGCGACGAGGCCGCGTCTTCTGCACCGGTGCTCGCAATCCTGACTCGTGGTACTCATGGGCCCGGGTGTGACGCTCCGTCAACTGACGTCGACTGTACGTACGCCCAGTACGGTGCCGACCCTCCCAGTGCCGGTGGGCAGTGGACGAGCATCACCTGACCCGCCACCCGAAGGAGTGAACCTCGGAGAAGAGTGGGCGAGCAAGTTCCTGGGAACGGCTCAGCACCCCTGTACGGCAGGCCGGTTGGACGTCCGCGCCGGGCGGTGGCAGTATTCGCCGCCGCGACTTCCCGGAACAACGGATTCCATCCCAAACAGGGCGTCTGACCTGCACGAGTGCGCCAAATCAGCGACCAATGACAGGCTTTGGCGAACCTTGTGAAGACGTCGTGCAGACTGGCTGAATGCATACGGAACTTGTCTCGGAGCCGGGTGATCCCACCTACCCCAACGAGGACTTCGCCGCGGCCACGCTCCCCGCTTCCGGCCAGGGCGGCACCCTCGTCGTCCTGGACGGGGTGACGCCACCGCGCGGCGAGACGGGCTGTCTGCATTCGGTCCCCTGGTACACGTCCCGGCTGGGCGGAGCCCTGACCGAACTGACCGTTTCCCTCCCGGATGTTCCGCTGCAGGAGGCGCTGGCCCGCGCCATCGCGCGTACGGCCGAGGCCCATGCGACCACCTGTGACCTTTCTCACCCACGCACCCCACAGGCAACGGTGGTCGTGGCGCGGTGGGGCATGGAGAGGGTCGAGTACCTGGTCCTGTCGGACTCGGCCCTGCTGGTGGAGTCGCCGGAGGGCACGGTCACGTCACTCCTGGACGACCGCCTGTCCCGGCTGCCGCGCTCGTCCCTGGCCACGGACGCCATCGTGGACTCGACGGTCCGGAACAAGGAGGGCGGCTTCTTTACGGCCGCCGCCGATCCGTCGGTTGCGGCGCGGGCGGTGACAGGCGTGCTGTCGCGGGGCGACGTGCGGGCCCTGGCCGCCCTGACGGACGGCGCCACCCGGTGGGTGGAGAAGTTCCGGGAGGGCGACTGGGCGGACTGCTTCCGTTTCGTGCGGAAGGAGGGGGCGCAGGCGCTGGTCGACCGGGTACGGATGCTGGAGCGGGCCGATGCGGAGGAGCGGAGGTATCTGCGGCGCAGCAAGACGCACGATGACGCGACGGTCGTGTACGTGGAGTTGTAAGCCGGTGGGCTACTTGACGGCGTTGCGTATGAACGCCGTCCAGGCGCCGGCGGAGACGAGCAGGACCGGGCCTTCCTGAACCTTGCTGTCGCGGACGGGGACGATGCCGGGGAGGCCGTCGGCGACCTCGACGCACGCGCCGCCGTCCCCATTGCTGTACGACGACTTGCGCCACCGGGCGGAACGCAGATCGTACGTGCGGTTCATGATGAGTAGTCCTTCGCGAGTAGACCTTCGACGAAGACGAGGGACGCCTCCGGCGACAGGGCGGAAGCCCTGGCCAGATCGTAGGACTTGGTGCAGCTCGCGACCAGCGCCGGATCCTCGATCAACTGCCCCGAGTAGGCGGCCTCGGCGTACACCACGGGCGGTTCGTCGGCGAAGGTCATGAGCGTCACCATCCCGTACAGGAGCGAGTTTCCCCCGACCGAGAACGGCATCACCTGGATGATCGCCTGATCGCTTCGCGCCACATCGGCGATGTGCTCCAACTGTTCACGCATCACCTGACTTCCGCCGACGGCCACGCGCAACGCCGCTTCGTGGATGATGAACCACAAGTCGGGATTGGCCGGGTCCTTCAGCAGGGTCTGCGCCCGCTCCTGCCGCACGGTAACGCGCCGTTCGACCTCTTCAAGGGCTACCCGGGGCCGGATGGCCTGGACGAGGGCGCGGGTGTACTCGGGGGTCTGCAGGAGTCCGGAGATGACCGCCGTGTTGAACTCGCAGATGGTCTGGGCCCGTTGCTCCAACTCCGCGGCGGCAGCGAAGTACCCGGGGAACTTGGCCTTGGCCGCCTTGAGGATGGCCTCGCACAGTCGCTTGAAGAACCCGCCGGTCTTCAGGATCGTGTCGATCTGCTCGGACATGTCCAACTGCGGGTTGCGACCGGCCATTTCCAGGTACCCGATGTACGCCCCCGAGCAGAACACGAGGTCTCCGAGCCCGGACTGCGACAGCCCCGCCTCCTCGCGGCGCCGCCTGAGCTCGGCGCCGTAGAACTCCTTCATCGAGGCGGGGTCAAGATTCTTCGGCTGAGGCATGCTTCGAGAATAGGCACGCTTCGGAGCCGATCGGGCACGGAAGGTGAAAGTCACGGAACCCCCGGGCTCCCGTCCCGGGGGTTCCTGCCGGCCCTGGACTTACTGCTGCTTGCCGAGGTAGATGAAGCTGTTGTAGTGGTCCCGCGTGAACCACACGTCACCGGTGCTGATCGCACGCACGAACCGGTCCTGGCCCGTCCTCTCGCCCTCCCCGCTGGGGTCGTGGTCGAAGGTGGTCGCGACGTACTCCTGGAACGTTCCCTGGTAGTTCTGCGACGACGAGCCCGCAAAGCCCTCGTTCATGAAGTCCCGGAGAGAGCCGCCGTTGTCCCAGTATCGACCGCCCGTCTCGACCCACTCACCGTGCTGGCGGCGCTGCTGGTCGACCCAACTGCTGACCTGAAAGGAGCTGTCACGGTCGCCGATGTTGCGCCAGTTCGGCCAGCCGATGCGCTGCCAGGTCTTCAGGGTCTTGTCCTGCATCTTTCCCGGAGTCAGCCTTCCGGGGTGCTCTTCGTCGCCCGAGACCGGCGCCTTGCCCTTGTTGGCCGCCCCGCAGGACGCGGGCGCCCCAGGGGGGCACTGGGGACTATCGGCGGCGTGCGCGGTGGCGGACAGGCCGAGCCCGCCGACGGTGAGGCTGAGCAGCATGGCGGGAATGGCGACCATCCGGGCACGCCGTGCGCGGCCGCGCCGCTTCTCGGGCGGCGTCTCCAACATCTCGGATGAGGACATGGTGGCTCCTTGGTCTTGTCTCGGATCCTGGTTCCGGACCCTTTCCGGGGCGGTGCGCTCCGGCTGACCAAAGAGGACCAGCCACGCATGACAGTGGCCCGGCGGCCGGATCACGGCTGCCGGACGGAAATGACGTACGGCTGTTACAGAGATGTGGGAGCGATTCCATGCATTGCCGAGTCCTTGCTGTCAGGACATTTGTCGTTAACGGGGGGCCCTGAAGCTGGTCGTCCCGTGAGCGCGGGCGGAAAGGAACCGGCATGCGATACGGCGGAGGGGCACGGTGTCTGCTGCTCGCCATGAGCTTCCTGGGCCTCGCCGGATGCGGCACGGGGGCCGGTGGCGCGCACATCGAGGGCCCGGCACCGACCGCGGTCCGCTGGACCGGGCCGGTCTACGTCGACGACGCACGCTCCATCTCGCGGCAGCACCCCGACGTGATGGATCTGACCGAAGTCACCACTCTGTACGGCATGAAGTGGCGCGGCTGGGGCACGCCCCAAGCGGTCGGGACCGGGCTGGTGGTCGACTTCGCCTGCGTGTCGCTGTGTCCCCACGGCAACGACAACCCGCCGTCCTACCCGGTGCGCCTCGTTCTCAGCGGCCTGGTCAAGCGCGAGTACGCCGCCTACTACAGCCACGCCGTGCTCAGCCCAGACCCCCCGCCCGCGCCCCACTGGGCGAAGGACGTCGGAGACCTGCGCCTACGGGTGCCGGCGGCATGACAACGTTTCCGCCCCGCGACTGTGAACCGGCCGCCGGGTCACCGACACATAGGACTGGTCCTCTGGGGCCGGAGCACGACGTCTCAGGAGACACACATGCACAAGGTCCTGCTGGTCGAGGACGACGAGATGATCCGGGAGGCGACTCGTCTCACCCTGGAGAGCAGCGGCTACGCGGTCCGCGCCGCCGCCGACGGGACGAGCGGGCTCGCCCTGTTCCGGGAGCAGGCGCCGGACGTGGCGGTCCTGGACATCATGCTGCCCGGCCTCAACGGGGTGAGCCTCGCGGGCCGTATCCGCGAGGAGTCGCGGGTGCCGGTGCTGCTGATCTCGGCCCGGAACGATCCGGTGGACGTGGTGATGGGCCTGGAGGCCGGCGCCGACGACTACGTCACCAAGCCGTTCGACGGGCTGGTGCTGGCCGCCCGGATCCGGGCCCTGCTGCGGCGCGCCGCGCCCGCCGAGCAACGGCCGGACAGCACCCCGCTCGTCTTCGGTGACCTGGCCTTCGACCCGCAGACCCTGGACGTGTGCCGCGAGGGGAAGCCGCTCGCCCTCACCACCACGGAGCTGAAGCTGCTGCAGATGTTCGCCGCGGCGCCCGGCACGGTGCTCACCCGGGACCTGCTGCTGGAGAAGGTGTGGGACTACGCCTGGTCCGGCGACACCCGGGTGGTGGACGTCCACATACGGCGGCTGCGCTGCAAGATCGGCCGTGACCGCATCGAGACGGTGCGCGGCTTCGGCTACAAGCTGCGCCCGTAGTGGCCCGGCACATCGGTACGGCTCCCATGAACATACGTCTGAACATCGGCACGAAGGTGGCCCTGGCCGTCGCCGCGGCGGCCGTCTGCGTCGCGAGCGCGGTCGGGCTGCTCGTCCACCGCATCACCGCCGCCAACCAGCTGACCACGGCCCGCTCCGACATGGACCGGCGGCTGATGACCGCCGTCTACGACCAGGCGGCCGGCCGCAAGTCGGAGGCCCGGCTCGACCCGCCGGACCTGCCCGCGCCCGTGTCGAGGGCGGTGAACCGCGGCGTCCGCGTCACCTACCTCCAGGACGGCCCCGATCCGGTGCTGTGGGCGGCGACCCGCATCTCCGACCGGACCGTGCTCGCGCTGTCGCGTCCTTACGGCTGTGAGGCCGACGAACTGGCCGCGCTGGACCGGACGCTGGTCACCACGGGCGCGGCGGCCACCGTGGTCGTGTCCCTGGCCGGTCTGGCCCTCGGTGTGCGGATGGGCCGTCGGGCCACGGCCGCCGCCCGCACGGCCGGACGCATCGCCCACGGCGACCTGGACGCCCGTATCGGCCCTCAGGGGCGGGACGAGATCGCCTGGCTGGCGGCATCCGTGAACACCATGGCGGACGCGCTCGGCGCCCGGCTGGAGGCCGAGCGACGGGTGACCGCCGACATCGCACACGAACTGCGCACACCGGTCGCGGCCATGGTGACGGCGACCGGCCTGCTGCCGGCCGGTCCGGTCACCGACCTGGTCGCGGGCGGGGTGCACAAGCTGCGCGGACTGGTCGAGGACGTCCTGGAGGTCGCCCGCCTCGACGCCCAGGTGGCCTGTGTGGAGACCGAACCCCGCCAGGTCAGCGCCATGGCCCGGCGCGCGGTCGCCGGACTGGAGGGGGTGGAGGTGCGGATCGTCGCGGACACGCTCGTGGAGACCGATCCGCGGCGCGTGGAGCGGATCCTCACCAACCTCGTCGCCAACGCGCTTCGTCATGGTGCCCCGCCGGTGACGGTCGACGTGGACAAGGACCACGACGGCGCGATCGTCCGGGTCCGCGACCACGGCCCCGGCTTCCCGCCCGACCTGCTGAGCGTCCTCACCGCCTCCGGCCCGCAGCGCTTCCGCACCGGCTCCGGCTCCGCGGGCACGGGCCTAGGCCTCACCATCGCCACCGGCCAGGCCCGCCTGCTCGGCGCCCGTCTCACCTTCCGCAACCACCCCGACGGCGGCGCGGAGGCGACCCTGCGCCTCACCAGGACGGGACACACCGACACCTGAACGGCGACCGGGCGACCGAACCGGACACCACCGCCACCGGCCCGGCCACTCACCGCCCCCCGCCTTCCACAAACCACCCCGACGGGGCGGCCGGACGACCGGCGTCCGTCTACTTCTCCATGCCCCGGTTCAACTCCCCCAGCAGCCGCGCCAGTTCGGCCACCTCGCGGCGGTCCCAGTGGGCCAGCTGGCTGACGTAGCGTGCCCGCCGCGCGTCGCGGACCTTGCTCACCCGGCGGTGCCCCTCCTCGGTGAGGTGGACCAGCCAGGCCCGCCCGTCCGCCGGGTCGGGCTCGCGGGCGACCAGACCCAGGTCCTCCAGGGCCCGCAGCTGGCGGGACATGGTGGCCTTGCCCACGCCGATGTAGGCGGCGAGCTCGGTGGCGCGCAGCCGGTCGTGCTCGTCGAGGCGTACGAGGAGGCCGTACGCGGCGGACTCCAGGTCGGGGTGGACCTCGCGGGCCATCTCGCCCTGGCTGGCCCGGGCGCGTCGCAGCAGAACCGTCAACTCGCGTTCCAGGGACAGGTACTCCGGGTCGGCGCCGCTCGGTGCCGTCCGGTCCGAGAGCCGGCGCTCGTCCCCGTTTCCGCCTTCGTGCACGTCAGCCCCTGCCTCGGTTTTCCCGATCCTGAAAGTTTCCGCCAGACCCCGTCGTTGCCGCAGCTCCTCAAGTATTTCGCAGGGCTAGACCAACGGCAGACTCCGGGCCCCCTTCCCACCCGCTCTTCTACGTGCGTAGCTTCCTTACCAGGAAATGGCCGGCATGCCCACGCCGGCAGCACATCTGGACCTCAGCGCTTCCCCACCGAGCATCACCGAGCCCTCGGAGGCACGCTATGCCCGTGCACAGATCCGGATCGGTCCGCCCCCGGCGCCTCTTCCTCGCCGGGCTCCTGCTCGCCGCCCTGACCCTCGCCCTGCCCTTCGCCGTCCCGGCCTCCGCCGCTGACGGGCCCGCCCGCGGATCCGCCCACATGGGAATGGGCGTCCTCGCCCACGACGGGCGCAAGGGCACCCCCGCCCCCACCGCCGTCACCCAGACGGAGGGCGTCGACGTCTCCGCCCACCAGGGCAACGTCGCCTGGTCGACCCTGTGGAGCAGCGGGGTCAAGTGGGCGTACACGAAGGCGACCGAAGGCACGTACTACACGAACGCCTACTTCGCCCAGCAGTACAACGGCTCGTACAACGTCGGCATGATCCGCGGCGCGTACCACTTCGCCACCCCCGACACCACCAGCGGCGCCACCCAGGCCAACTACTTCGTCGACCACGGCGGCGGCTGGTCCAAGGACGGCAAGACCCTCCCCGGCACCCTCGACATCGAGTGGAACCCGTACGGCGCCGATTGCTACGGCAAGTCGGCGAGCGCGATGGTCAGCTGGATCGCCGACTTCCTGAACACATACAAGGCGCGTACGGGACGGAATGCCGTGATCTACACGGCCACGAGCTGGTGGAGCGACTGCACGGGCAACTACGGCGGCTTCGCGTCCGTCAGCCCGTTGTGGATCGCGCGGTATGCGTCGGACGCGGGGACGCTGCCGGCCGGGTGGAGCTACTACTCCATGTGGCAGTACACCTCGTCCGGGCCGACCGTCGGCGACCATGACAAGTTCAACGGGGCGCTGGATCGGGTCGTCGCCCTCGCCAACGGCTGATCCCCTCCCGTGCACACTCGGCGAAGGCCCAGGCCTCCCTCACGGGACCCGGGCCTTCCCCTATCCGGTGGCGTCCGTCACGCCGCCACCGGAACCTCCGGCTTCGCGTCGCTCGTGGCGGGCGCGAGGGCCAGCTCCAGGACCTGGCGGACGTCGGTCACGGCGTGGACGTCGAGCTTGTCCAGCACCTCCGCGGGGACGTCGTCCAGGTCGGCTTCGTTGCGCTTCGGGATGATCACCGTGGTGACGCCCGCCCGGTGCGCGGCGAGCAGCTTCTGCTTCACGCCGCCGATGGGCAGGACGCGGCCGGTCAGCGAGACCTCGCCGGTCATCGCCACGTCCGTGCGGACCAGGCGGCCGGACAGAAGGGAGGCCAGGGCCGTCGTCATCGTGACGCCCGCGCTCGGGCCGTCCTTCGGGACCGCGCCCGCCGGGAAGTGGATGTGCACCCCACGGTCCTTCAGGTCGGCGACGGGGAGCTCCAGCTCCGCGCCGTGCGACCGCAGGAAGCTCAGCGCGATCTGTGCCGACTCCTTCATCACGTCGCCGAGCTGGCCCGTGAGGGTCAGGCCCGCCGCGCCCGTCTCCGGGTCGGCCAGGGACGCCTCCACGTAAAGGACATCGCCGCCCGCGCCGGTGACCGCGAGACCCGTCGCCACGCCCGGGACCGCCGTGCGGCGCTCCGCCGGGTCCTGCGCGGACTCGGGCACGTGGTGCGGCCGCCCGATCAGGCCGCGCAGCTCGCCGTCCGTGATGGTGAACGGCAGCTCCCGGTCGCCCAGTTCGTGCTGCGCCGCGACCTTGCGGAGCAGCCGGGCGATCGAGCGCTCCAGGGTGCGGACGCCTGCCTCGCGGGTGTACTCGCCGGCGAGCTTGCGCAGGGCGCCCTCGTCGATGGCGACCTCGTCCGAGTGCAGTCCCGCGCGCTCCAGCTGGCGCGGCAGCAGGTGGTCGCGGGCGATGACGACCTTCTCGTCCTCGGTGTAACCGTCCAGGCGGACCAGCTCCATACGGTCGAGCAGGGCCTCCGGGATAGCCTCCAGGACGTTCGCCGTGGCGAGGAAGACGACGTCGCTCAGGTCGAGTTCGACCTCCAGGTAGTGGTCGCGGAAGGTGTGGTTCTGCGCCGGGTCCAGGACCTCCAGGAGGGCGGCCGCGGGGTCGCCGCGGAAGTCCGAGCCCACCTTGTCGATCTCGTCAAGGAGGACGACCGGGTTCATCGAACCGGCCTCCTTGATGGCGCGGACGACCCGGCCGGGCAGCGCGCCGACGTACGTACGGCGGTGGCCGCGGATCTCGGCCTCGTCGCGGACGCCGCCGAGGGCGACGCGGACGAACTTGCGGCCCATGGCGTGCGCGACGGACTCGCCGAGCGAGGTCTTGCCGACGCCGGGCGGGCCGACAAGGGCCAGTACGGCACCGCCGCGGCGGCCTCCCACGACGCCGAGGCCGCGCTCGCTGCGGCGCTTGCGCACCGCCAGGTACTCGGTGATGCGCTCCTTCACGTCCTCCAGGCCGGCGTGCTCGGCGTCGAGGATCGCCTTGGCGCCCTGGATGTCGTACGCGTCCTCGGTGCGCTCGTTCCAGGGGAGTTCGAGGACGGTGTCCAGCCAGGTGCGGATCCAGGAACCCTCGGGCGACTGGTCGCTGGACCGCTCCAGCTTGTCGACCTCCTTGAGGGCGGCTTCCCGCACCTTCTCGGGCAGGTCGGCGGCCTCCACACGGGCGCGGTAGTCGTCGGACTCCTCGCCGTCCTGCTCGCCGTTGAGCTCACGCAGTTCCTTGCGTACGGCTTCCAGCTGGCGGCGGAGCAGGAACTCCCGCTGCTGCTTGTCGACGCCCTCCTGGACGTCCTTGGCGATGGTCTCGGCGACGTCCTGCTCGGCGAGGTGGTCGCGCAGGTGCTGGGTGGCGAGCTTGAGGCGGGCGACCGGGTCGGTGGTCTCCAGCAGCTCGATCTTCTGATCGGTGGTCAGGAAGGGCGAGTAACCGGAGTTGTCGGCGAGCGCGGAGACGTCGTCGATGGCCTGGACGCGGTCGACGACCTGCCAGGCGCCGCGCTTGCGCAGCCAGGCGGTGGCAAGGGCCTTGTACTCCTTGACCAGTTCGGTGACGTGACCGGGCAGCGGCTCGGGCACGCTCTCGTCGATCCTCGTCCCCTCGACCCACAGCGCCGCACCCGGGCCGGTGGTGCCGGCGCCGATCCTGACGCGGCCGCGGCCGCGGATCAGGGCGCCCGGGTCACCGTCGGCCAGCCGGCCGACCTGCTCGACGGTGCCGAGCACACCGGTGCCCGGGTAGCTGCCGTCGATGCGTGGCACCAGCAGGACCTTGGGCTTTCCCGGCTCGGAGCGGGCGGCGGCCTGGGCGGCCTCCACCGCGGCGCGTACGTCGGTGTCGTTCAGGTCCAGCGGCACCACCATGCCGGGCAGCACGACCTCGTCGTCGAGCGGCAGCACGGGCAGGGTGAGCGGTGTGGACGTCGATGCCATGATCTACCCTCCGGCAGTCAAGTTGAGTTATGCCGACTCAATGCATGGCGCTCCGCTAATGTTCCCGGGGCCCCGTTCGCTGTCAGCGATCACGGCGGTGAGGTGCGCGTCTGCTGGGGGCTGCCGCCCCCAGACCCCCGCTTTTCGGCCCTGAAGGGGCCTTGTCCTCAAACGCCGGACGGGCTGAAAGACTCAACGCCGGGCGAGGTGAAAAGAATCCGCGATCGGGCGGCAGTCAGGCCGTCGCCGTGCGGTACCAGCGGCGGATCATCGGCCAGGTCGCGATGCCTATGGCCAGGGAGATCAGGTGGCCCCAGTTGGTCATCGGGTCCGTGAACTCGATCAGGTCCTCGACCAGCATGCTGCCGAACAGGACCAGCACCGGCCAGCGCAGCCAGGGTGTGAGCAGCCCGGCCAGGGCGCCGACGCTGGCGGCGACGCCGAAGCTGATGCCGTAGTCGAGGCGGTGCAGGGAGCTGTCGGGGAGGTGGCCGACGAGCACGGCCAGGCCCACGGGGACCTCGGTCGCGAGGGTGGCCAGTACATGGCCGAGCAGGAAGACGACGGCCGTGCGCGCCCCGCCTATCCGCCGCTCCAGCGCGGTCAGGACGAGCAGGAAGCAGATCACGTACGGCGACACGATCCCGCCCGCGATCCACAGCGCACTGGCGAGCAGCACCAGCACGGGCGTCTGCACGAGGTGTGCGACGTCCGTGCTGGAGGCCTGGAGCAGGGAGTAGACGAGGGACGGGGCGGCATACGTGGTGATCAGTGTGGTGAGCGCCAGGACCGCCGCGTAGGCGAAGGTGAACGGCGTACCGGTGGGGGTCGGCAGGAGGCGCCAGGGGCGGAGGGTGCGGGCCGCGGGGAGGGGCACCTGCACGGTCGGTCCGGCGACGGTCGCCGGGCCGCGCTGACGCGGCATACCGTCGAGGAGTTCGGACACGTCGGGAAGGGGCGCGACCGAGGGTTCGTTGTCGGCCGTCGCGATGGGTTCCACGTTGCGGCGCTCCTTCCGTTGCGCCCCACCCTTCGCAACCACAGGGGTCCCTGTCTGTGACCGACGCCACGCGAGAGGCGATTCACAGCAACCTCTCATGCTTTTCTTGCGTCAGGGGACAACCTCCGCTTGCTCATTCGGCTTGCTCAGGGCCGCAGCAGGTGGACCTCCTTCGCGTGCGCGGCCTGGGTCGCGGGGTCCCAGTCGCCGGTGCAGTAGATGGATGCCTCGCTGATGGCGCCGTCGCGGATGTCGGCGCGCATCAGCTCCCTGCAGTACCAGGTGCCGCCCTGCTCGTCCTCCCACTGCTCCTCGAACTCGAGGACGAGGCCGGTGGGCGTGGCGTCGACGCGGTGGCGCGGCACGGTGCCGAGGAAGGGGTGACTGCGGCGGCGTGCGGCGACGAGCTCGTCGCGGCCGGAGGCCTGCAGCCGCCACTGGGGGACGGTCAGGTCGAGAAAGACGTCGGCCGTGAACAGCCCGTCAGGGGCCGTGTTGGTCTCCAGGAACCGCACGAAGAGATCGGCGAGTTCCTTGACGCGGGTGGTGGTGTCGGTGCCGGTGGTCATGACTGCGCTCCCGCGAGGTTGCGGCTGACGACCTCCATCGTGCGGTTCAGTTCCGCGGTGGGGCTGAACTCGACGATCTCGGTGCCGGCGAAGATCAGGGGCAGATGGCCGGGGGCGCCGTAGTAGGCGTCGCCGGCGTGGAAGACCTCGTCGTGGTCGGCGTACCGGAACACGATCCGGCCGGAGACGACCTGGCCCCAGTGCGGGCACTGGCAGCGGTCGTCGGGCAGGCCCCGGAAGAGCGGGGCGGGGTCCATGTCCTGCTTCATCGACTCGTACGCGACGGTGTACGGGCCGAGCTGGGCGTAGCGCCCCTCGATGACGGGCTCGTCGACCTTGAGTTCGGCCTCGGCCTTGGCGGTGCGTGGCATGGTGTCCTGCCTTCCCTGGGTGTTCTGGCTCGGGTGCTTCACCCAGGAGGCGTGAGATCGGACATCACGGTGTGGGGCCAGGCCTCACAGCCGCCACTCGGGCGGGTGTTCCGGCTGGTAGACGCAGAGGGTGCCGGTGTGCAGGGCGGTTTCGAGGTGCCGGCCGAGTTCGGGGTGGGCGGCGGCGATCCGCCGCACGGCGGCCCGGATGCGGGCGGTGACGGTGGTGCGGGCGCGCTCGGCGTCCGATCCGGTACGGCGCACCCGGCCCCCGATGCCGTACGCGGCCGCGAGCTGCCCGACCAGGGCGTCCCGCTCGACGGCGATCCGCTCCGACCGCCCGGCGTCCCCGGCCTCGTCGGCGTCCCGGGCCTCCTCCTCCAGCTCCGCCAGCCTGCGCCGGTAGGCGGCCCGGGCGGTGGCATCGATGACCTCGCCGGTGTCGCCCTGGGGGTGCAGGCCCTCGACGTGCTCGCCGCTGCCGGGCGGTGCCGCCAGCTCGACCGCGGGCACGGGCGTGCCGGGACGCGCGAGCAGCACGGAGATGTCGTTCAGCCCCTTGCTGTCGGGGAGACGTACGTCGTGACCGGCGTACCGGAGGTGCCAGAGGGGGCCTTCGCGCTGGAAGAGGGGGCAGCCGGGGGTGTCGGACGGGGTGTCGGCCTGCGCCCCGCTGTCCCGCTGCCTGCCGTTCGTCTCACCCGCTATACGTTCCGTCAGCGCGACCGCGCCCGCCGCCGCGGCCGCCCGCAGTGCCCTCTCGCGGTGCTCGCGGGCGCGTTCCGCATCGCCCATGGCCGCTGCCAGCAGCGCCAGATGGCGGTCGACCGGGCCGCGTACCGCCGCGCCGATGCCCTCCACGGCGAACAGACCGGCGTACGGGGCGAGGAGGTCGTAGAGGACGGGCGCGCAGGGGTGGGAGCCCACGGTGGCGACCGTCTCCGCGGCCTGCGCCAGCATCGGCAGCCACTCGCTGTCCCGAGGCGCACCGCCGAGCCGGGGTGCGACGGCCGACAGGCGGCGCGCGGCCTCGTCGAGCCGGCCGAACTGTGCGGCCACGAGCGCGAGGCTGACCCGGGGCCAGAGCATCGGGGAGCGTTCCAGCATGGTCGCCTCCGCCCGCACCCGCTCCAGGCCGGCCGTGTCGCCCGTCTCGGCGTACAGGCACCAGCGCTGGGTGACGGCGAGCATGGCGGCGTTGGCGCTGCCGGCCCTGCGGCCCAGTTCCTCGACCTCGTCGAGCGCGGCGGCGCAGTCGTCGTACCGGCCCTCCATCAGGGCCCGCGCCCCGCGCCACAGGGGCACGTACCAGGCATACAGGGGGCGCCGCAGCGGTCGTACAGCCGTCTCGTACGCCACCGCCTCCGCGTCGGCCCCGGCGAAGTCGCCGGTCTCCATCAGCGCGACCAACCGCAGCCGCCGGCCGAGGAGTTCGAGCACGGGGTCACGGAGGTCGCGGGCGGTCGTCACGATCTGCGTGGACCAGTCGAGCCGGGCTCGGCAGTGGTCGGGGCCGGGCCGGGCGTCGCACAGCGCGGCCAGGGCCGGGCCGAGGGCCGCCGGATCACCGGCCTCGCGGGCGGTGCGGACGGCCTCCTCGGCGAGGGCGATGCGGTGCTTCTCCGGTTCGACCAGCCCGGCGGCGAGCGAGAGCCGTGCGGTGACGGCGGCGCGCAAGGGCGCGTGGGCGGGCTCGGCGGCGAGGGCGGCCCGGGCCTCGGTCAGCAGGTCGAGCTGCTCTCGGTCCTCGAGGTCGACCTCGAACCCGACGGCCCCGGTCCCGAGACCCAGCGCGGCCCGCGCCAGCAGATCGGCCCGCCCGGCCTCCCGCGCCAGCCCGGCGGCCCTGAGCAGCGCGCCCCGCGCGGCCTCCCGCTCCCCGACCGCGAGCCGCGCGGAGCCCAGCCCGAGCAGTGCTTCCACGAGCTCGACGCGGCCGCGACGGTTCCCGTCAGCACCGCGACCGCCCCAGCCACCGTGCACTGCGCCCTCGCGGGCCCCCTCGGCACGGCCGCCCGAGGCCTGTGTCGTCACGCTGCCGACGCCCGGGGCCACGGCCCCCCTGCCATCGCCGCCGGGGCCACGGTCTTCGCCCACCTCGCCACCGGGGCCACGGTCCTCGTCCACATCGCCGGGGCCACGCTCCTCGCCCACACCACCACCGAACCCGCGAGCACCCCCACCGCCACGCGCCGCGCCTTCGCAGACCCCCTCGGCACCGACACCCGAAGCCTCCGCCGACGCCCCGCCGACACCCGGAGCCACAACCCCCCAGCCCTCGCCACCGGAGCCACCGCCCTCGCCCACACCACCACCGAACCCACGACCACCCCCACCGCCACGCCCCGCGCCCTCGCAGACCCCCTCGGCACCCACACCCAAAACCTCCGCCGACGCACCGCCGACACCCGGAGCCACGGCCCCGACGGCACCCCCGCCCCACACCTCCACCGCCCGCTCGTACCACCGGGCCGCGTCCTCGAACGCGAACAGCGCCTCCGCGCGCACCGCCGCCTCGCGGGCGTACCTCGCGGCCTCCTCCGCCTGCTCGGGGCCGGACAGCAGCAGGTGGTGGGCGACTTCCGCCGGGCCGGTGTCGCGGCCGCGGCGGGCGTATCCGGACAGGACCTCGGCGGCGCTGTGGTGGAGGGCCGCGCGTTCGGCCGGGGTGAGGGTGTCGTAGACCGCGTCCCGGAGCAGGTCGTGCCGGAAGGCGCCCCGGTCGGCCCCGGCCTCGGCGAGCAGCCCGGCGCCGGCGGCCTCCCCCAGCAGCGTGCGCAGCTCGCCCAGCGGCACCTCCGCGGCCTCGGCGAGCACGTCGAGCCGGAACCGGGTACCGAGGACGGCGGCCACGTCCAGCACGCGCGCGGCCCGCGGGGTCAGGTCGTCCAGCCGGTCCCGTACGGCGGCCCGGACGGCGACCGAGGAGACACCGGGGCCGTCCCCCTCCCCGGGCGGCGCCACACCCCAACTCCCGGTCCGCAGCAGCTCGATGACGAAGAACGCCTCCCCGCCCGTACGCCGTACCAGCGCACGCACCGCATCCGCCTGCGGTACGGCCCCCGTCACCGCCTCGACCAGCGCCGCGACGTCCCGCTCCGGCAACGGACCGAGCCCCAACGCCCGCCCCCGCCGCAGCAGTTGAGCCCGTGCCCAGCCATCGTCCCCCCAGGCCGCATCCTCGTCCCGGGCCGTCGCCAGCAGCAGGACCGGGCAGGTGCGGGCCGCGTCCGCCGTCTCCAGGAGCAGCCGTAGCGAGGAGGCGTCGGCGGCGTGCACGTCGTCCAGCACCAGGAGCAGGGGGCGGCGGCGCGCGGCCGTGGCCAGGAGCTCGGACACATCGCCCGCGAGCCGCAGCCGCGCGGTCTCCGGGTCGGCTCCGTGCAGGGCGCTGGTGGCCGCACCCGAGACCAGCGCCCGTAGCGGCGGCGACGCGGCCACCAGCCGACCACAGGCCACATCCTCGGCGACCAGCTCCCGCAGCAGCCGTGACCAGGGACGGAAGGCGCGTCCGGCGGTCTCCGGCGGACACCAGGTCCACAGGACGCGAAAGGCACCGGCGTGCGCCGTGATTTCCTCGGCGGTACGGGTCTTGCCGGCACCGGCGGGCCCGGTGAGGGTGACGAGGCCGCCCCTGCCGGACGCGGCGCGCTCCAGGGCCGCCCGGAGCTCACCGAGCACGTCCTCGCGTCCCACGAACGGGTAATTCGCGGCCATGGCAGCCACCACGCACTTCCCACAGGCCTCGCGGCCCCTCCGACGCGGCTCTCGCGCTGCTTCGAGCGTAAGCAGACCGGGCGCAGTCCGCTGCCGGATCGGCAGCGCCCCGAAGGGGCGGGGGGCTGTATCGATATGCGGCTCCGCCGCGCGGGCGCGACCAGCCACGACGAGCCCGCAGACCATCGACGGCCGATCGCCCCGCGTCGCAGCCGAAAACCCCGCACAACCAGCGGAGCGTTCATGCAGGATGAAGCCATGACCGCCACCTACGACACCCCTGTGGTCCTGGACCGTCGCGAGGGTCCGTACGGCGAGGTCGTGCTGCGCCGGCACGGTGAGTTGCTCCAGATCATCGCCAACGGCTGCTTTCTGATGGACACCTCGGACGGACGCTCGGAACGGCTCCTCGTGGACGCCGCACTCGACGCCCTGGGCCCCCGCGAGGCGCCGGACGTGCTGATCGGAGGCCTCGGGGTGGGATTCTCACTCGCCCACGCGGCGGCCGACCCGCGCTGGGGCGCGATCACCGTGGTGGAGCGCGAGCGCGCGATCATCGACTGGCACCTGAACGGCCCCCTGGCCGCCCTGTCGTCCCAGGCCGTCGCCGATCCGCGCACTCAGATCGTGGAGACCGATCTGATCGAGTACGTCCATGAGACTTCCGCCACTCATGACGCCCTCTGCCTGGACATCGACAACGGCCCCGACTGGACCGTCACCGAGGGCAACGACGATCTCTACTCGTCCGGCGGACTCACAAGCTGCGCAAGGGTGTTGAAGCCGGGCGGGGTGCTGGCCGTGTGGTCCGCGCAGCCCTCTCCGGATTTCGAAGAAACCTTGCGGAATGCCGGGTTCCAACGGGTGCGTACCGAAGAGATCCCGGTTGCCCGTGGCGTTCCCGACGTTGTGCACATCGCCGTCCGACCTGGATAGCCGAGGGACGGTGACTCCCCGTACTCTGCTTCTCTGGCGCAGATCATTCAAGCGTCAATCGCAAGCATGCGCAGGCATGAGCCAGGTAACGGATCACCCCACGGATCCGGAAAGCAACTCAGGGGCGGGCGATGGAGCAGACCCACACATCCCACAACGGCACGACGGCGACCCCGGGCGCACAGCGCAGGGTCCTGGTGGTCGAGGACGACGCGACCATCGTCGACGCCATCGCGGCCCGCCTGCGCGCAGAGGGTTTCCTCGTGCAGACCGCGGGTGACGGCCCGGCCGCCGTCGACACCGCCGAGGCCTGGCAGCCCGACCTGCTGATCCTCGACATCATGCTGCCCGGCTTCGACGGCCTGGAGGTCTGCCGCCGTGTGCAGGCCCAGCGCCCGGTGCCGGTGCTGATGCTGACCGCGCGCGACGACGAGACCGACATGCTGGTCGGGCTCGGCGTCGGCGCCGACGACTACATGACCAAGCCGTTCTCCATGCGGGAGCTGGCCGCACGCGTGCATGTGCTGCTGCGCCGGGTGGAGCGGGCCGCACTGGCCGCCGCGACACCCAGAAGCGGCATCCTGCGCCTCGGCGAGCTGGAGATCGACCACGCCCAGCGGCGGGTGCGCGTGCACTCCGAGGACGTGCATCTGACGCCCACCGAGTTCGACCTGCTGGTGTGCCTCGCGAACACCCCGCGCGCGGTGCTCTCCCGTGAGCAGCTGCTCGCCGAGGTGTGGGACTGGGCGGACGCCTCCGGCACCCGTACCGTCGACAGCCACATCAAGGCGCTGCGCCGGAAGATCGGCGCCGAGCGGATCCGCACGGTGCACGGCGTGGGCTACGCGCTGGAGACCCCGACGCCATGAGCGGCGGTCCGGTCGGCCGGAGAAGCCCCGGGGAGCCCGAGCCCTGGGGCGGTGTGAGCCCGTTCTCGATCAAGACCAAGCTGGGCGCGCTGGTCGTGATCGCGGTCCTGATCACCACCGGGCTGATGATGATCGCGATGCGCACGGCGACGGAGCTGCGCTTCATCACGGTCTTCTCGATGATCGCCACACTGCTCATTACGCAGTTCGTGGCCCATTCGCTCACCGCGCCACTGGACGACATGAACGCGGTGGCCAAGGCCATCTCACACGGCGACTACACCCGCAGGGTGCGCGAGAACCGCCGTGACGAGCTGGGCGACCTGGCGCAGACGATCAACCGCATGGCCGACGACCTGGAGGCCCAGGACCGCCAGCGCAAGGAGCTGGTCGCGAACGTCTCGCACGAGCTGCGCACGCCCATCGCGGGCCTCAGAGCGGTGCTGGAGAACATCGTCGACGGTGTCTCCCCGGCGGACCCGGAGACCATGCGTACGGCCCTGAAGCAGACCGAGCGGCTCGGCCGGCTGGTGGAGACGCTGCTGGACCTGTCCCGGCTGGACAACGGGGTCGTACCGCTGCGCCGGCGGCGCTTCGAGGTCTGGCCGTACCTGTCGGGCGTGCTGAAGGAGGCCAACATGGCCGTGCCCGCGCGCGCGGGCATCGCCTCCGGCTCCGGCAGCCACACCCGTACGGACGTCCATCTGCACCTCGACGTGTCCCCGCCGGAGCTGACGGCGCACGCGGACCCCGAGCGGATCCACCAGGTAGTGGCAAATCTCATCGACAACGCGGTCAAGCACAGCCCGCCGCACGGCCGTGTGACCGTGAAGGCACGGCGCGGGACGCTGCCGGAGTCGCTGGAGCTGGAGGTGCTGGACGAAGGCCCCGGCATTCCGCGCTCGGAGTGGCACCGGGTCTTCGAGCGGTTCAACCGGGGCGGCGCGGGCGCCTCCAACGGACAGGGCGGCGACGGCGGTACGGGGCTGGGCCTCGCGATCGCCCGCTGGGCCGTCGACCTGCACGGTGGCGGGATCGGAGTGGCCGAATCCGAGCGGGGCTGCCGGATTCTCGTCACCCTCCCGGGAGAGACATCCGTTCAAAGTTGACGTAAAGTCCGAACCGGAGCCTCAAGATCCACCGCGGTCCGCGCCGACGGACACGTGTGATCAGGCACACGCCCGCACGCTGAGCGTGCAGGGCCTGCCCCGGCGTTTCCCCACACCCTCGTTCCGTACCGGAACCGCGTTTGTTTCCCGCCATTTCCAGGCCCGAAACGCGGTTTCCGATGTGACTTACACGACGATGAACCTGCCCGGCCTGACCTTCCGGGTCTTGGGGGCGTAGCCTTTATTCCCGCTGTCCATCACCTTGTGAAGCGGAAGAGGGCGGTTGCCGCCGTGTCGCCACAGTCCCCCAGTAACTCGAGCATCTCGACCGACGCAGACCAAGCGGGCAAGAACCCCGCTGCGGCGTTCGGCCCCAACGAGTGGCTCGTCGACGAGATCTATCAGCAGTACCTCCAGGACCCCAATTCGGTAGACCGAGCCTGGTGGGACTTCTTCGCCGACTACAAGCCGGGCGCGGCTGCCGCCTCGGCTCCGGCGGGTACTGCGGCCGCGGGGGCCGCAGAGACCACCACCACCCCGGCGCCCGCTCCGGCCGCGCAGGCCCCGGCCGCCCCCGCGGCTCCCGCGCCGGCCCCCGCGGCCCCGAAGCCCGCGGCCGCCGCTCCGGCGCCCGCTGCCCCTCCCGCGAAGGCCGCTCCGGCCCCGGCGAAGCCCGCCGCTGCTGCCAAGGCCGCGCCCGCGACCGAGGCCGCCGACGGCCCCGAGCTGGTGACCCTGCGCGGTCCCGCCGCCGCCGTCGCGAAGAACATGAACGCCTCGCTGGAGCTGCCCACGGCCACGTCCGTGCGCGCGGTCCCGGTGAAGCTGCTGTTCGACAACCGCATCGTCATCAACAACCACCTCAAGCGCGCCCGGGGCGGGAAGATCTCCTTCACGCACCTGATCGGCTACGCGATGGTGCAGGCCATCAAGGCGATGCCGTCGATGAACTGGCACTACGCGGAGAAGGACGGGAAGCCCACCCTCGTCAAGCCGCCGCACGTCAACTTCGGCCTGGCCATCGACCTGGTGAAGCCGAACGGCGACCGCCAGCTCGTCGTCGCCGGCATCAAGAAGGCCGAGACGCTGAACTTCTTCGAGTTCTGGCAGGCCTACGAGGACATCGTCCGCCGCGCCCGCGACGGCAAGCTGACGATGGACGACTTCTCGGGTGTCACGGTCTCCCTGACCAACCCGGGCGGCCTCGGCACCGTCCACTCCGTGCCCCGCCTGATGCCCGGTCAGTCGGTCATCATGGGCGTCGGCTCCATGGACTACCCCGCGGAGTTCCAGGGCACCAGCCAGGACACCCTGAACAAGCTCGGCATCTCGAAGGTCATGACGCTCACGTCGACCTACGACCACCGGGTCATCCAGGGCGCCGCCTCCGGCGAGTTCCTGCGGATCGTCGCGAACCTCCTCCTCGGAGAGAACGGCTTCTACGACGAGATCTTCGAGTCCCTGCGCATCCCCTACGAGCCGGTCCGCTGGCTCAAGGACATCGACGCCTCGCACGACGACGACGTCACCAAGGCCGCGCGGGTCTTCGAGCTGATCCACTCCTACCGGGTCCGCGGCCACGTCATGGCCGACACCGACCCGCTGGAGTACCGCCAGCGCAAGCACCCCGACCTGGACATCACCGAGCACGGCCTCACCCTGTGGGACCTGGAGCGCGAGTTCGCCGTCGGCGGCTTCTCCGGCAAGTCCCTGATGAAGCTGCGCGACATCCTGGGCGTGCTGCGTGACTCGTACTGCCGCACCACCGGCATCGAGTTCATGCACATCCAGGACCCGAAGCAGCGCAAGTGGATCCAGGACCGCATCGAGCGCCCGCACTCCAAGCCGGAGCGCGAGGAGCAGCTGCGCATCCTGCGCCGGCTGAACGCGGCGGAGGCCTTCGAGACCTTCCTGCAGACGAAGTACGTCGGCCAGAAGCGCTTCTCCCTGGAGGGCGGCGAGTCCGTCATCCCGCTGCTGGACGCGGTCATCGACTCCGCCGCCGAGTCCCGCCTGGACGAGGTCGTCATCGGCATGGCCCACCGCGGCCGGCTGAACGTCCTCGCCAACATCGTCGGCAAGTCGTACGCGCAGATCTTCCGCGAGTTCGAGGGCAACCTCGACCCGAAGTCGATGCACGGCTCCGGCGACGTGAAGTACCACCTGGGCGCCCAGGGCACCTTCACCGGCCTGGACGGCGAGCAGATCACGGTCTCGCTGGCCGCCAACCCGTCCCACCTGGAGACGGTCGACCCGGTCATCGAGGGCATCGTCCGCGCCAAGCAGGACATCATCAACAAGGGCGGCACGGACTTCACCGTCCTGCCGGTCGCCCTGCACGGTGACGCGGCCTTCGCGGGCCAGGGTGTGGTCGCCGAGACGCTCAACATGTCGCAGCTGCGCGGCTACCGCACGGGCGGCACGGTCCACATCGTCATCAACAACCAGGTCGGCTTCACGGCGGCTCCCGAGTCGTCGCGTTCCTCGATGTACGCCACCGACGTGGCCCGCATGATCGAGGCGCCGATCTTCCACGTGAACGGCGACGACCCGGAGGCCGTGGTCCGCGTCGCGCGGCTGGCCTTCGAGTTCCGCCAGGCGTTCAACAAGGACGTGGTGATCGACCTCATCTGCTACCGCCGCCGCGGTCACAACGAGTCGGACAACCCGGCCTTCACCCAGCCGCTGATGTACGACCTGATCGACAAGAAGCGCTCGGTGCGCAAGCTCTACACCGAGTCCCTGATCGGTCGCGGCGACATCACCCTGGAAGAGGCCGAGCAGGCCCTGCAGGACTACCAGGGCCAGCTGGAGAAGGTCTTCACGGAGGTCCGCGAGGCCACGGCCCAGCCGGGCGTCGCCCCGGTCTCGGACCCGCAGGCCGAGTTCCCGGTCGCCGTGAACACCGCGATCTCCACGGAGGTCGTGAAGCGGATCGCCGAGTCCCAGGTCAACATCCCGGACTCCTTCCACGTACACCCGCGTCTGCTGCCTCAGCTGCAGCGCCGGGCGACGATGGTCGAGGACGGCACGATCGACTGGGGCATGGGCGAGACCCTCGCGGTCGGCTCCCTCCTCCTTGAGGGCACCCCGGTCCGCCTGTCCGGCCAGGACTCCCAGCGCGGCACCTTCGGCCAGCGCCACGCGGTCCTCATCGACCGCGAGACGGGCGAGGAGTACACCCCGCTGCAGTACCTCGCCGAGGAGCAGTCGCAGCAGGCGCGTTACAACGTCTACAACTCCCTGCTCTCCGAGTACGCGGTCATGGGCTTCGAGTACGGCTACTCGCTGGCCCGCCCCGACGCGCTCGTGATGTGGGAGGCGCAGTTCGGCGACTTCGTCAACGGCGCGCAGACCGTGGTCGACGAGTACATCTCGGCGGCGGAGCAGAAGTGGGGCCAGACGTCCGGCGTCACGCTCCTGCTCCCGCACGGCTACGAGGGCCAGGGCCCGGACCACTCCTCGGCCCGTGTGGAGCGCTTCCTCCAGCTCTGCGCCCAGAACAACATGACGGTGGCCATGCCCACGCTCCCGTCGAACTACTTCCACCTCCTGCGGTGGCAGGTGCACAACCCGCACCACAAGCCGCTGGTGGTCTTCACCCCGAAGTCGATGCTGCGCCTCAAGGCCGCCGCGTCGAAGACGGAGGAGTTCACCTCGGGTCAGTTCCGCCCGGTCATCGGCGACTCCACGGTCGACCCGGCCGCGGTCCGCAAGGTCGTCTTCGTGGCGGGCAAGCTGTACTACGACCTGGAGGCCGAGCGCACCAAGCGCGGCGCCACGGACATCGCGATCGTCCGCGTCGAGCGGCTGTACCCGCTGCCGGGTGCCGAGCTCCAGGCGGAGATCGCCAAGTACCCGAACGTCGAGAAGTACCTGTGGGCCCAGGAGGAGCCGGCGAACCAGGGTGCCTGGCCGTTCATCGCGCTCAACCTGATCGACCACCTGGACCTGGCGGTCGGCGCGGACGTCCCGCACGGCGAGCGGCTGCGGCGGATCTCCCGTCCGCACAGCTCGTCCCCGGCCGTCGGTTCCGCCAAGCGGCACCAGGCCGAGCAGGAGCAGCTCGTCCGTGAGGTGTTCGAGGCGTAGGCCTCCGGCGGTTCAGCGGAAAAGGCCCGGCCCCGAGTTCATGGTGACTCGGGGCCGGGCCCTGCGCCTATTGGGGCGGCTGGTCAAGTTCGTTTGCGGCTGCTGGTCCGTTGTGGCTTGTCGCGCAGTTCCCCGCGCCCCCTTGGGGCGCGGGGATCAGATCGGCTGGGGTTCGAAATCCCAGTGAGGGCTGTGCCGTTCGAGGATCTCGGCTGCGTGCGGATGGTCTGCGCCGAGCAGGGCGGTGAGCCGGTTCTCCGCCTCCGTGCGCAGGGCCTCGGCCTCCGCACGCTCCCCGAGCTCGGCGAGGTCGAGCGCCAGCCCTGCCCTGAGACTGATCGTCAGGATGTGCGAGTCGCCCAGGGCGCGGGCGGACCGCTCGGCGGCCTCCCGTCCCAGGGCGGCCGCGGCATCGGTGTCGCCGACGGTGGCCAGCGCGGCGATCCGGTTCTTGGCGCAGCCGATGGCCCAGGGGTGGTCCTGGCCGACCGCCCGCTCCATCTGGTGCGTGGTGTGCCGGGAAAGTTCCAGTGCCGCCCGCTTCTCGCCCATGTCCCGCATGACGATGGCCACGTTGTCCCGGGCTCCGATCGCATACGGGTGGCCGTCGCCGAGCTGGGAGGCGTAGTGCGTGGCGGTGGACTCGGCGAGCTCGCGGGCCTGCGTGCCCAGCCCCATGTGGCGCAGCAGCATGGCGTAGTCGCAGGAGACCATGAGCGTCTCCGGATGCAGCAGGCCCCATCGGCGCAGCAGCTTCTCCCGGACCCCACGCATCATGGCGTGCGCGAACTGCAGGTCCCCCACGCGCCGGGAGCACAGTGCCAGATTGTGCTCGGCGCGCACGGTCTGGCTGTGGTTGCGGTCGAGGATCTGGCTGTGGACACGGGAGTTGTGGCCCTGGATCTGCAGTGCCTCGCGGTACTGGCCGAGCAGCCTCAGCATCCAGGCGGTGTGCAGGGCCGAGTTGAGCGTGGCCGCGTTCTTGCCGCCGAGGAGTTCGACCCGGGCCTCGAAGATCCTCCGGTGCAGGGAGAGCGATTCGGTGTAGTGGCCCTGGAGGCCGATGGCGACGGCGAGGTTGCTGCGGATGGTGAGGGTGCGCGGCACGTTCTCGCCGCCCAGCTCGGCGGCGGCGCTCGCGGCGGCCTCCTCGAACAGGGCGCGTGCCTCCGTGTACCGGCCGAGCGCCATGAGCGTTCCACCGAGCCCGTCCTTGGCGCGGATCAGCTCGATGGGCCGTACGTCGTCTGCCTCGGTCAGCCGCATCAGGTTCTCCCGGCCGACCTCCTCCGCCTCGCTGTAACGGCCGATCCGGCGCAGCATGTTGGCGAGCTGGTGGACGGCGACGAGCACCGAGCGGTCGGCGTTGCCGAAGGCCGCGCGCCAGTTCTCGACGACCTGCCGGCTCAGCCACCAGCCCTCGTGGTACTCGCCGCGCATCCGCAGGTACTCGATGCAGTTGAGGACGAGTTCGCGCACGTCGTCCTCGGCCGACCGCAGCGCCCCGGACGGCTCCAGGTGCGGGATGAGCTCGGCGTACCGGGCCCAGTTGCCCGCCGAGGAGGAGTCGCGCGGGTCGGCGGAGACCAGGACCTTGCGGGCCGCGGCCGAGTAGTACGCGATGTCGTCGGGCGACTGGATGGAGCGTACGAAACGGTGGAAGAGCCGGTGCATACGGAGCGTGCTGACGGTCTGGGTGTCCAGGCGCGGGCTCTGCTCGTACTCGATCCGCATGGAGGTGATCTCGGACAGCTTGCGCAGTGCGCTGTTCCAGCTGCTGGGTTCCGCGACCAACTCGGCCAGTTCGGGCGGCAGATCCCCGCGGCGGGCGGTCTGCAGCAGCCGTACCGGCACCACGTCGGGCGAGAAGCAGGCGAGCAGGTTGAGCAGCTTCCAGGCCGGCTCGAAACCCTCGCGCAAGGTGTTGACGAGCTTCGCCCAGGCGACCTCGAAGCGCGGGTACCCGCCGGAGTTCACCACTCCGAACCGGTCCGGCCTGCCCTCGCCGATGTCCCGTATGTAGTCGCTCACGGACGCGGTCGGGGTCTGGTCCAGCCACGCGGCCATCTGGTCGAGGAGCAGCGGCATGTCCTCGACGGCTTCGGCGAGCCGCTCCGCCTCGTCGTCGGTCAGACGATCGGCGCGGCGCCGGACGAACGCGACGCTCTCCCGGCGTTCGAAGGCCGGCACGGTGAACGTCTCGGCGTGCGCTCCCCACTCCGTGCGGTGGGTGGTGACGAGGACGTGCCCGTGCCCCTGCGGCACGATGTCGAGCAGTCGCTCGGGGTCGCCCGCCGCTCCGTCCAGGACCAGCAGCCAGGGGCGTGCGGTGCTGTCGAGTTCGCGCCGTACGGCCTTGATCGTCTCCGACAGGTCGCCGCCGTCCGGCACGCCGAGCGGTGTGGCGAGCTCGGCGAACTGCTGGCGTGCGGTGATGCGCTGGGCGGCGGTGACCCACCAAACGATGTCGTACTCGCCGGAAAAGCGGTGCACATACTCCAGTGCCAGCTGGGTCTTGCCGAAGCCGCCGGGGCCGAGCAGGGCCACGGCGGCGCCGTCCCGGCCGGCCGCGGAGAAGGCGCCGTAGACCTTCTCCAGGAGTTCGGTACGGCCGATGAAGCGGCGGTTGCGGCGCGGCGCCTGCCACACCTCGGGCGGGTCGTCGGGGAAGCGGGGGCCGCGGGAGAGGGCGACGAGGGTGCCGGGGGCCGGGATGCCCGCGCACTCCAGGACGCGGCTGCGGGCCACCTCCGGTCTGAGTCCGCGCAGTTCGACGGGGGCCAGGGCGATGACGGCCTCCGGCATGGGCTGTGCGGTGATGCTCACTGCGGCGATCCGGTCCCGGTGGGCCGGGAGCACCTGCCGCAGGACATCGGCCCAGGCCTCGAACCTGCCGTGCCCGAGCCGCTCGTACCAGTCGTCGATGACGAGGAGGATGCGGCCGGGCGCGCTGAGCAGGTCGGTCAGCGAATCGGGGGTCGGCGGACGGCGCAGCGGATTCCAGCGCACCAGGGTGGTGGCGCGCCCGGCGGCCCGGATCTGGTGGTCGATCCATTTGGCCCAGGACTCGCTCTGCCCGGCGAAGACCACCGTGACGTGTCCGAGCTCTGCCGCCATCTCTCAGTTCCCCTCGACCGATCCTGGCCACAACTGTGCACAGGCTATTCGATTGTGCGTCAAAAAGGTTTCCAGGATGAAGAGTTGAGCCTGCTTGGTCTCATGCGGATCCTCGCGCGGTCCGGTTCAGCCGGTGCGCGACATGGCGGATGAGCCGTTCGAGGTCCGCGCAGTACACGCTGGGATGCAGAAACCCGCTGCCTGGTGCGTAGCGGTGCACATAGTTGCCGCCTCCGCACACCCTGCCCACCGGGCACTCGCGGCACTCGTCCGCCAGCCCCCGCTCGCCCAGCTGCCGGGCCGCGACCCCGGGATGCCGCAGCGCCTCGTCGAAGCTGTGCCGGAAGACGTCGAGGCCCGTCCGCGAGGCCCCCGCGTACGCCGACCGCAGCGAGTCGACCTGGTCGATGGAGCCGTCCGTCTCGACGACGACGGCGGCCAGCGGGGACAGCCCCACCGCCTCCGCCCCGCTCGGCGCCCCGAGCAGCAGGGCGGCGATCTCCTGGAAGAGCCGCACCCGCGTACGCAGCCGGCCCTCGTCCCACCAGGCGTCGAAGACGGCCGCGAGCCAGTCGCCGTAGGGCGTGGGGCGCGGGCGGTGCCGGCCGGGGGAGATCGGGGCCAGGCCCGGTGGCGGGTGGGCCCAGTTGGCGTGCGGGAGGAGGAAGTCGACGCCTGGCGGTTCCAGTTCGAGCAGCGACCGGTACACGTCGAGCGGGTCCGCCCCGAGGTCGATCGTGCAGAGGATTCCGGCATACGTCTCGGGGCGTGCCGTCAGCCGCAGCGCCGCCGCCCGGGCGGCGGGCCAGGCGGGACGGCCGGCGTGGTCGACGCGACGGGCGTTGTGGGCGGCGCGCCCGCCGTCGAGGCTGAGCCCCACCCGGATGCCGGCGGCGGCCAGCCGCCGAAGGGCGGCCGCGGTGAGGCGGGTGCCGTTGGTCTGGACGGTGGCGGTGACGTGGCAGTCGGCGGCGACGGCCTGTCGTACGGCACGGGCGTAGGCGAGTACCGGGCCCGGGCCGGTGAGAAGCGGTTCACCGCCGTGGAGTTCGATGCGGATGCCGTCGAGGCGATGGGCGCGTACGTGCTCGGCGATGCGGTGCGCGGTGCGCAGCATCGTGGTTTCGGGAGTACGGGCCGGCCGGTCGCGCCAGCCGTGGTCGGCGCCCTGGTACAGGTAGCAGTACGAGCAGTCGAGGTTGCAGCGGCCGTGGACCTTCAGCACGAACTGGCGGAAGGGGATGGGCTGATGGGCCGCGGTGTCGAGCTCGGCGTGGGGCCAGCGCGGGTGTGTGGTCATGGGGCGTCTTCGTAGTGGGCGACGACGACGGACTCCTCTTCCCTGGCACGGAGTTCGGCGAGGATCGCGGAGAGAACCGGGTGGTCGGTGTGGTCCGGGCGGGGGATTTCGGGGAGGGGTATGGGGGTGTCCTGGGGTGGTGCGGTCACTCGGGGGCCGCTTCGGGGTTCAGGCGGGCGAGGGCGGCTCGGACGTGCCTGGAGAGTTCGGGGTCAGTGGTGCGCCGGAGGGCCTCGGCATAGTCGCTCACGGCCTCCCGAGGAGATCCGAGCAGCTCCAGTGCGCCGCCACGATTCATCAGCGCGCGGGCCATCAGCTCGTCGTCGCTGGCTTCTCGGGCGTCGTTGATGCCCTGTGCGTAGTAGTCGGCCGACTTGTAGAGGTCACCGACCTCGCCCGTACGGTCGTGCAGGGCCGAGCACACGTTGCCCCGATCCAGCCGGCACAGCGCGAGGAAGCCATGTGCCTCCGGATCGGCGCCGCGCACGGCCTCACCCAGTATCCAGTCCGCTTCGTAGAGATCGGACAAGACCTCGTGGAGCAGGTAACGCCTCCAGTGGGCGAGCGCCAGCTGCCGCTGCCTCGACGGCAGCCGGGGATCGCCGGACATCGTCTCCTCGACGGCGGTGCGCAGCAGGTGCACAGCCCGGTTCACGTCCTCGGCGGATCCCGTGGACTC
The DNA here is from genome assembly GCF_053598255.1 of Streptomyces sp. NPDC001157. Classification (NCBI taxonomy): domain Bacteria; kingdom Bacillati; phylum Actinomycetota; class Actinomycetes; order Kitasatosporales; family Streptomycetaceae; genus Streptomyces; species Streptomyces sp. NPDC001157. The sequence continues at coordinate 23,224 of NZ_JBSFJW010000027.1, read as the reverse complement.
GCCCCGTCTGAGCAGGTCGACGCCGAAGTCCGTCAGTACCTCGCGGCGCCGCGCATCGTCCTCGCCGAGCAGTGAATCGGCCGCCGTCCACGCCTCGACGGCACGGTCCAGATGGGCGAGGTCCCGGGTGCGGTCGAAGCGGTCCCGGTAGACCCGCGCGGCCCACAGATGGCAGTCGAGCAGCAGTTCCTCGTCGCCACCGGCGGCCTCCAGGGCCTGGTCCACGGCCGACTGGATCAGCCGGCGTTCCCGGCGGTCGTCGCGCGGCGGCTGGAGGATCTCGGCGGCCGACGCCACGGTCAGCCAGATACGGCAGCGTTCGGCGGACGGCAGCACGGCCTGGTCCTGGACCGCAACCAGCAGGTCCTCCACCGCGCGCTCGGCAGCGATGGACGCGAGCTTGGGGCGGGGCCGTACGGTGATCGGGCCCGACCCCGCGTGCTGCTGTGCCACTTCGAACCACAAGGCGCCCCGCAGTGCGTACGCGCCCTCCGGCTCGGGGAACCGGATGCGTGTCCCGGCCGCCTCGATGGCCCGGTTCAAGTGCGCGAGGTACCACTGCTGGGGATCCGGCACCGGGAAGGAGCCGTCCTGGTCCTCCGTCCGCAGCACGCAGCCCGCGACGGCCCGCCGGACGTGCACCAGCGCCTCAGCGGCGATCCGTCTGCTGTCGAGCGCACCGGGCGTGGTCGCCGCGCCGTCGAGGACCGCGGTGAGGTCCCGGTCGGCCAGGTAGAGCAGGACGGCGTGTGCACGCTCCGTCCCGTGCGGCACGCTTCCGGCCCATTCGCGCAGGCTGTCGGGGATCCCGGAGAACCCGAGGCCCACCCGGGTCGCCTCGCGCCACTGCAGCCAGCAGACCGTCCCCCGGATGAGATGTGCCCGCATGGTCTCCGGCCCGTCGCCGACCGCCTCCCACGCGTCCCGGAGGTCGTCCCCCACTCCTCTCACCCGCCACCGTGCCAGGAGCGCGTTGGCCAGCTCCTCGGCCGCCGATGTCCACTCCTTTTCCGTTCGTGCGGCCGCCAGCGCCTGCCGCAGGTACTCCACCGCGGCGTCGAGTTCCCGGGTGAACCCCTGCGTCTCGTACCGCCCGATCGCCTCCCTGCCCTTGCTGAGCAGTTCCCAGGCGTTCGGCGCGAGCAGTGTCGGTACCGGCACCGCCGGGATCCGCGCGCCGAGGTCGCGCAGCACGTCGGCCGACACCTCCGCGAACGCCCGCAGCCCGGCCGGCTCGTGCTCGTCCGTGCGGGGGTCCGCCACGGGCGCCGTGCCCGGGTCGACGGCCCCGCGCAGGAACGCCCCCGCCAGCGCGGGAAAGTTGCGCACGCTGCGGCCGAACTTCCGCTCCACATAGTCGGAGAGGTGCTTGAACAGCAGCTCGGCCTCGTCGACCGCCAGCCGTTCCCGCAGCCGGGGCGCCACCCCGGGCAGGAACTCGTAGCGCACGGCCTGCGGGTCGTCCGCGTCGTCACGGCGCTGCACCAGACCGCCGAGCAGCACCTCGGAGAGCACCTCCGGGCCGGTCCCGGCGAGCATCGCGTGCTGCACCAGCTGCATCACGGGCAGGTACAGCGGCACCGCGGACAGATGCACGGCCAGCCTGCGGGCCTCCCGGGACGCGTTCCGCTGGAACGCACGGACGCGTTCCTCGGCGCTCAGGTCCTGCGCCGCCCGCACCGGCGCGGTGGACGCCGCGTGGTCGGCTCGCACCCAGCCCGCGGCAGCCGTCAGCGACTGCCCGCGGGCCCCCGACAGCAGCCGGGCCCAGCCCTCCACCGAGCCGCGCCGCAGGGCCAGCACGGGGATCGGTGCCGCGGCCCGGTCGACATGCCCCTTCTCGGGCGTGAACTCCAGCGTCCCGGCGGGCCCTTCGCGCCGGTGCAGCACCCCGCGCCGGGCCGGCAGATGGGTGCGCAGCCACATGCGCTGCGGCAGCGGCTGCACGACCGCCACCGGCGCGGTCGCGGCCCAGCGGTGCAGCAGCTGCTGCATCCGCCCGCTGCGCCACATGGGGCCCGCGCAGTCGCTGAGCACCAGGGTCAGCCTGCGACCGGTCGGGTCGCTGAGCTGCTCCGGAGCATGCAGCGGACCGGTGCGCTCGGGGGTGGCCGCGAGGCCGGGCAGACCTTCAGCGGTCTCGTGCAGGTACTGCATCTGCACCTCGCGGAAGGCGCCGGCCCGCTCGCAGACCTGGCGCAGCTCGTCGAGCGCCTGCTGCCACACCGCCATGGAGGTCGACACGTCCATCACCAGCAGCAGACGTGCCTCACGGCGGCGGTCGGCGCGCAGCACGGGCAGCACGAGCCCTGACTCGGCGGCCCGCTCGGCGGTGGCCCGCTCGTCCAGCGTCCTCGGTACGGGGCGTACGGGAGCGCGGTACCGCTGCAGCGGCCGTAACCCCCGTTGCAGTGCGAGGGGTTCGGGCAGCGCGGGGGCGGCGGGTACCCGGACCGGTGTCATCCGGACGGCCGCTCCCTCGCCTCCCGCTTCCGGCGCGAACAGCCCCGCCCGGTCCTGCTGTTCGCTGTCGACAGGGGGCGCGACGGATCCCGCCTGCGACACCGGGGGCGCGGGGGTGTCCGGCCCGTCGGCGGGCGTCGTCGTCGGGTCCGGTGCTCCGCGGGCGGCTTGCGGGGCGGTGCCGCTCGGCCCCGGCAGCCAGCGGGCCAGCCACAGGGCGTCGGCGAGCTCCTCGACCCCGGGCGGGATGCCCGCCTCGCGCAGCCGCGCGACCAGCGCCGTGAGCTCGGGGCTCACCTCGCCGGGCGACGGGTCCGGGGCTCGGGCCGGCATCGCTACCTGGGCCCCTGGTCCAGGGGGCGCATCAGCAACTGCGCGATCTCCTCGCGGCCGATCGCGTCCCGGGCCGCGTGCTGGGTGAGGAAGATGGCGTTGAGCAGCTGGTCGGTGGGGCGCATCGCGCCGTCCGCCTCCGCCTCCGTGAACTGCTCGACGATGTCGCGGTTGTCGTCGTACGAGCTCTGCCCGAAGTGGGCCTGGACGAGCGCGGCGAGGCGCTGGTCACGGGGTGCCCTGAGGTCGAGGGGGATGCACCGGCGCAGCAGCGGGGCGGGGAAGTCGCGCTCGCGGTTGCTGGTCATGACGACGAACGGGAAAGCCCGGCAGCGGACCTGACCGCCTGTCACCTCGACCCGGAGCCCGTCGTCGGTGAGCACCTTCACCACCGGTGTCCGGTCCGAGATCCGCTCCAGTTCGGGGATGGGGAACTTGCCCTCCTCCAGGACGTTGAGGAGGTCGTTCGGCAGGTCGATGTCGCTCTTGTCCAGCTCGTCGATGAGCAGCACCCGGGGCCGTTCGGCGGCGAGCAGCGCGGTGCCGAGCGGACCGAGCCTGATGTAGCGGCCGATGTCCTCGGAGACCGGCTCCCCCTGGGCCGTGGTGCGCTCCAGCTGTGCGTCCTGCAGCCGGCCGATGGCGTCGTACGTGTAGAGCCCGTCCCTCAGTTCGCTGCGGCTGACGATCGGCCACTCCAGGACCCGGCCGAGGCCGAGTTCGTGCGCGACGGAGTGCGCGAGCGTGGACTTGCCGACGCCCGGCTCGCCCGTGACGAGGAGGGGGCGCCTGAGGTACAGGGCCGCGTTGACGAGTTCCAGGGTGTCGACGTCCTGGATGGGCAGCGGGACGGTGCGCTCGCCGAGCCGACGGCGGGTCGAGGAGTCGAGGCCCGGGACCTCGTACGGGACCGGCGGGGCGTCGAACGCCCGCCAGGGCGGCGGGACCGGCAGCCGGCCGATCTTGTCCGGATCCGGTTCCCCGGTCCCCTCGTAGACGAACCACTGGCTCATGCTGTGCTCCTCGCCGACGGTCGGTGGTGTTCCACGGCCTGGCCGGCGGGGGCATGGGGCGCCCACAACGGGCCCCTGGAAATGTACCCAGCCCAGCGCCTCGACACCGCCGGTTTCGGCCAGCCGTCGTCTGTGTGCCGGACGCCGTTCACAGCGGGGCGTCCAGGGGGCCGGAGTCCTCCGCGGGCAGGGGCCGGCGGGGGTCGTCGTAGAGCAGCGCGAGCGGTTCCGCCCAGCGGCTCTCGGCGTGCTGCTCGCTGATCGCCTGCCGTACGGACCGCAGCCGGTCCGGGAGTTCGGCGAGGGAGCCCAGTGATCCGAGCAGTGTCCCGGCCCGGACGTGCAGGGTGTCGCAGTCGTCCGAGCAGATGTGGGCGGCCTGCCCGCCGATGCGCCACAGAGCGACGCCGTGCCCGTTCTCCAGGGCGAGCCTCATCGCGTTCTGCCCGGCGCCGCGCCCGGCCGGGCGGCACATGACGGGCACCAGGCCGTGGTCGGCGTTGTGGTAGTCCCGGGCGTTCTGGACGACGCCCCGCACGGGAATGCGCCAGCCTCTGAAACGGGGCTCGGCGGTCATGGCCTGCCAGCGGTCCGTCCAGAGTTTGTCCGGTTCTCCACGGCGCTCGATGGAGCGCAGTACGACGCCCCGGCGTGCGCCCAGGGCTCCGGGATCGTCCAGTTCGGCGACGTCCTCCAGCCGCCAGCGATGCACGGCGGTGTCGAAGAGGTCCGCGGGCAGGGCGACTTCGAGCGGCACCGGTCGGCCCGCCCGGTCCTTGCGACGCAGCAGATCGTTCAGCGGAGCACGCAGTGCCCGCACGAGGTCGCGGGGCAGCACTCCGTCCGCCGAGTCGTCCGCCTCGACCAGTTCGGGTTCGCTCCCGGGAGTGCCTTCGTCGAACCAGATCTGCCAGAAGAAGCGGCTGGGATCATCGATCACGGGATCGAGCAGGACGGCGACGGTGGGGCCCTCGCCGGGGCCGGGGTAGGGGATCACGATGCGTTCCGGCTTCTCCCCGGGCGCCGGCAGCAGGGCCTGCGGGAGGCCGGCCTCCCGGACGAAGTCGTGCATGTGTCGGTACGGGTGCCTGCGCAGCCGCTTCTCGATCCACCTGCTCAGCTCGTCGCATTCGCCCCCTCGGGAGCGGGTGTACTCCGCCGCGAACCTCAGGTACCGCAGGAATGCGAGCGAGTCGAGCGGATGCGCTCCCTCGTAGAGCAGTCCGTGTCCGTCGCGCCAGGTGAGCAGGGCCGGGGTCTCGCCCGGCCACCGGTTGTTGCTGCGGGCGCGGGCCGCGAGGATCTCCACGGTGTGGGTGTCGGGCGGCGTGGGCAGCGAGGCGAGCAGGCGCAGCGCCTCACGCCGGTCGCCGGGCGTCCACCGCTCGCCGTCACCGGCCCGCGGGCCGGCCTGCAGGTCGATCCAGTTGTCGCCGGCCTCGGACACCGGCTCCCCGCCGTGCCACCGGTCGTGGGCGGCCATCACCGTGCGGTACGTCTCCTCCCCGAAACGGCGCAGGGCTGAGATCGACACCGCCATTCCGCCGTCCTTCTGCACGCGGCGCGACTTGACCAGTCCGACGACGGCTCCGCTGTCCGGATCGACCAGCGGCCCGCCCGACAGCCCGCCGGGAAACTCGATGTCGGGCTTGATGATCAGCCCGTACGTGTCCTCGTGGCCGTTGATCTCGGCGATCACCGGCCGTTCGTGGATGTACGGCGGAGCGGGATAGGAGCCGTAGACGTGGACGACGCCGAAGTGCTGCACGGCCCGGTCGGGCAGCCACATGCACTCGTGGGGGTGGTCCTCGGGGTCGCCGGTCAGCCGGACCAGGGCCAGGTCCTCCTCCAGCGGTATGCGGGCCCGGCCCGGATCGGTGAGCAGCCACTGCTCCAGCCGGGCCGGGGCGTCGACGCCCACGCCGCGCACCCGGAACTTCTTCTGACAATCGCCTTTGAGGTTCGCGCTCAGTACGTGCGCGGCCGTGAGGACCCAGCCCGGCGCGACGAAGAACCCGCTGCCCCATGTGGGGCCGTCGCCGCCACCGGCGTCCAGTATCTGCACGGTGGCGGCTCTGGCGAGCGCGTCCAGGCGCTCGTTGACCCCGGTCACTGCGCGGACGGGTCGAGGGAGGTGTCCGGCGCGGGTGGACCGTCGAACTTCCAGGTCAGCGTGACCTCCAGGGACGCCTTGGCCTCCCCTCGGGCGAGTACGGCCACCGCCAGTCCCTCCTTGGCGGTCAGCTCGACCCCGAAGGTGATGGCGGCCTCGGAGGGCCTGGCCGCGCGCGCGGCCTCCAGCACGGTGCCGCCGACCCCCCTGATCAGCTCCTGGAGCTGCTCGACCTTGGCGAGGGCGGCTTCGGTGAAGCCGACGTCCTCCTGGTCCCCGTAGGCGTCCCCCGCACCGATCCTCGCGGTGATCACCGTGCCGTCAGGCAGTTCGATGTCCTGGATGTGACTCATTCCGCTCCCCCGTCGAGCTCGCACCGCCCGGTCAACGGACCGGGTTCGACGTCCACTTGAACTGCGACGAGGCTAATGCGCCACTCGGTTGCACGCGACCCCGCCTGCCTTCCGGATCGGGGCGTGCACGGCACGGAATATCCTGGGGAGGCAGGCCCCAGGCTCGTCCGCATCAGGAGCAAGAGTTGTACTTCACCGACCGAGGCATCGAAGAACTCGAGAAGCGGCGCGGCGAGGAAGAGGTCACCTTCGAGTGGCTCGCCGAGCAGCTGCGCACGTTCGTCGACCTCAACCCGGACTTCGAGGTGCCGGTGGAGCGGCTGGCGACCTGGCTGGCGCGGCTGGACGACGAGGACGACGAGTAGGACTCCGGGGGGTCCGGCTGCCGGGGCGCCCGCGCGGCGCCCCTTTTCCGTGCCCCTCGGTCTCAGGGCACTCGTGCGCCTCAGCCCCAGGGCACTCGTGGCCCCTGACCCCCAAGGCATTCCCAGCCCTCGGTCCTAGGGCTGCACGGCCCGCACTCCCAAGACGGCACGGCCCGCAGTCCCAGGGCAGGCGTCGCCCTCAGTCCCACGGCCGCACCAGGTCGTACGCCAACCCCAGCGCCCCGTGTGCCAGCAGCAGCGCCCCGGCCACCGTCCAGCCGCCGCTGCGGCGCCGTAGGCCCCATGCCGTGAGCGGGAGCCCGGCCGCCACCTGGGCCAGGGCCAGGGCGCGCGCCCGTGGGGTCCCCGACCACGGCAGCCACGGGCCCAGGTGGCTGCTCTCGACGGCGTCGAGTTCCGCCCGTACCGCCTCGCGCCATCCCGGCCACTCGGCGGGGCGGGCGTCCGGCAGGGCGTGCGCGGCCGCGCGGAGGCGGTCGGCGGGTTGGCCCGGGGTGAGGCCGTCGGGGAGAGCGACTCCCGCGCGCGTGAGGACGGCGATCAGGGCGCGCAGGCGGGCGCGGGCGTCCGTGCCGGGGGCGGGTTTCGTGAGGTGGTCCAGGCCCTCGACGTCGAGAACCGGGTCCAGGCCCAGGCGGGCCGCGAACGTGCGCATGGCCTCGTCCTCACCGGCCGGGGTGCCGTTCGCGAGCCAGATGTAGCCGACGGGGCGGCGGAAGCCCGACGCGAGGGTGAAACCGGCGCGGTCGGCGTCCCACCACAGGGCGAGTACGGGCCAGGGAGCGCCGACGGCGAGAGCGGTGGCCCAGCCGGTCAGGACGCGGTCGACGGGGTCGCCGTCCTGCAGCCAGGGCCTGCCCTCGGGAACGAGCAGACTCCAGGCGGCGCCCGCCGGGGCGAGCAGCATGCGGTCGCGCAGCAGGTGGGCGGCGGGGGCGACGGACTCGGGCTGCGCCCGGCACAGGAGCAGGGCACCGACGTTCGACATGGTCACACGCTAGGGCGATTCGACCGCTTTGGTCATTTTCGAGGCTGCGGAGATCACCTGCACGAGTGTCTTGACTTTCCCCGTCCGCGATATATCGTGAATTGCAGGAGACGCGATATGGCGCGTTGTGACGGGGAGGTCTGCACCATGTCCGAGTGGTCTGTCGGTGAGCCGCGGAAACTCACGTTCGACAAGCCCGTGCGCGAGCTCCACGTACGCATCGTCAACGGAACGGTGAACGTGGTGGGCACGGACGAAGGTTCCGCCCGGCTGGAGGTCTCCGAGATCGAGGGACCACCGCTGCTGGTGAGCCAGCAGGGCGGCACACTCACCGTCGCGTACGACGACCTGCCCTGGAAGGGCTTCCTCAAGTGGCTCGACCGCAAGGGATGGCGGCGCAGCGCCGTCGTCTCCCTCGCCGTCCCCGCCGACACGCGCGTGGAGGTGGGCGTGGTCGGCGCCGCGGCGGTGGTCTCCGGAATCGACGGGCGTACGGAGGTGAAGGGCGTCACCGGGGACACGACCCTGGTGGGGCTGACGGGCCCGGTGCGCGCCGACACCGTGTCGGGGAACCTGGAGGCGCAGGCCCTCCGCGGCGACCTCCGCTTCAACTCCGTCTCCGGCGATCTGACCGTGGTCGAGGCCGGATCCTCGGTCAAGGCGGACTCGGTGAGCGGCTCGATGATCGTCGACCTCGATCCGGCGAGCCGCCCGACCGACATCGTCCTGGCGAACGTCTCCGGCGAGATCGCCATCCGGCTGCCCCACCCGGCGGACGCGGAGGTGGAGGCGAACACGGCGAGCGGCACGGTGTCCAACGCCTTCGAGGACCTGCGGGTCAGCGGCCAGTGGGGCGCCAAGAGGATCACCGGCCGGCTCGGCTCGGGCAGCGGAAGCCTGAAGGCGACGACCGTCTCGGGCTCGATCGCCCTGCTGCGGCGGCCCCCGGCGGAGGACGAGCCGTGGGACGTGGCGCCCGAGGACATCGGCCCCCTGGTCGAGGACAAGCCTCCGGCGGGTTCGGAGCCGGCCGCGGAGACCGGCCCGGCGAACACCCCGGCGGACGGACCACACGACGAATCGGGGGACAATTCCGTTTCCGGCCAGGACGACGACTCGACCGCTGACTCGACCGACGCCCCGGCCGACGGCACGACCGACAAGAAGGTGCTCTGACATGCCTCCCGTCTTCGCCCACGGCCGCCTCCGCCTCTATCTGCTGAAACTGCTGGACGAGGCCCCGCGCCACGGCTACGAGGTGATCCGCCTCCTCGAAGAGCGGTTCCAGGGGCTGTACGCGCCGTCGGCAGGCACCGTCTACCCCCGCCTGGCCAAGCTCGAGGCCGAGGGGCTGGTCACCCACACCACCGAGGGCGGCCGCAAGGTGTACGCCATCACGGACGCGGGCCGCGCCGAACTGGCCGACCGCAGCGGCGAGCTGGCCGACCTGGAGCTGGAGATCCGCGAGTCGGTCGCGGAGCTGGCCGCCGAGATCCGTGCCGATGTACGCGGCGCGGCGGGCGATCTGCGGCGCGAGATGCGGGCCGCGGCCACGGAGGCCCGGCGGGGCGCCGGAGGCAAGGGGCGCGGCGAACAGGACGGCTCCCCCGGTGACTTCGGGGAGTACGCCGACAACGAGTCCTGGCGTGCCGCGAAGGAGGAGATGCGGCGCGTCAAGCAGGAGTGGAAGGAGCAGGCGAGGCGCGCCAAGGACGAGAGCCGCAGGGCCCGCGAGGAGGCCCAGCGCGCCCGGCGCCAGGCCAAGGAGGCGCAGGAGCAGGCCCGGGCCCAGGCGCAGGAGGAGCTGCAGCGCATCGCCAAGCGGGTGCAGGAGCAGGTGCAGGACCACTTCGCGCGGGGCGACTGGCCGACGGGGGTGCGGGAGGGCCTGACCGAACTGGCCAAGGAGTTCGGTGACTTCGGGAAGGACTTCGGCAGGGAGTTCGGAAAGGACTTCGGATTCGGGCGGACCGGCACCGGCACCTCGGCAGCACGGCCCGAGTACTCGCACACCAAGGAGGACTTCCCGGCGGAGTACGAACCGTCCTGGGCGCACGAGGCCACCACCGGAGACCCGTCCCGCGACCTCGACCGCCTGCTCGACCGCTTCCGGGACGACATCCGTGACGCGGCCCGGGACCACGGCGTCACGGACGAGCAGCTCCGCGACGCCCGCCGCCATCTGTCGACGGCGGCGGCACACATCGGAGCGATACTGCGTACACCAAGGGCCTGAGTACCGACGGGCCGCCCTCTGCGGAGGCAGACGTCAGGTGCACTGCCAGAGGAAGCGGCCCTCCTTGCCGTCCGGCGAGAGGAACGCATAACCGACGCCCGCGTCACCGAAGTTGACGTCGAAGGGCAGCTTCCCGGAGTCCAGCTGGACCACCAGTTGCCATCCGTCACCGGGCGTCTCGTCGCCCTGTAGCCAGTGGGGTTCGACACCGGGACCGCCGAGGAACTGCCAGGGCCGACGGTCCTCTTCCGCACCGGAGTGTTCTTCCTCACCGGAGTGCTCGCCGGAGTCGGTGTGCCGCGGCAGATGGTCGGGGCCCGCGCTCGGTCCCTCCGCTCGTCGCTCGACGGTCACGAAGTCCGGGATGCGGCCGCTGGGTTGGATCACCAGTGCGTTCTCCCCGCCCTCCGGCTCCCAGGTGCCGTCGACGTACTCCCCGTCGTCCCCGGTCATGAACAGATGGGCGAGCCGGCCGCCCTCCAGGGCGAACTGGCCCAGGAACTCCATCGGCCGGCCGCTCTCACGCGACAGCGGCCACTGCGGCTCCTCCAGCCACACGGGCTGCCCGCCCACCTTGGTCACCGCCTCACGCACAGCCCCGTCCGCAGGGACGAACACGAGCGGCACGGGCTCGGACACCTCCATGAGAGCTCCTTCGAAGGACCAGGCCAACCTCGGCAGGCCCCACCCTAGAACCCCCCACGGACGCACCCTGCCTGGAGCACGCTCAGCCCGCCTTCGCCTCACCGCCCGCGCCGAACAGGACCCGTGTCAGCGACTCGTGTGTCACCCCGCGGTCGGCGAGGACCTCGGCGCAGATGCCGGGACGGACGGTCAGCGCCAGGAGTATGTGCTCGTCGCCGATGTGCCGGTCGCCGTGGGCGACGGCGGTGCGCAGAGACGTCTCCAGGATCCGCTTGGCGCCCCGGCCGAAGCTGCGGCGCCCCGACCACGAGCCCGTGTTCCTGCGGTCGCCGGACATCGCCCCGACGCCGTGCACCGCCTCGACGCGGGCGACGATCTCCGAGACGTCGATCCCCAGTCCGGCGAGGGCATCGGCCTCGGACCGGGACAGCCCGGCCCGCCGACGGGCCTCGGCCACCGCCTCCCGTACCGACTCCTTGCGTTCACCGGTCACCCCGAGCGACATGAGTAAGAACGAGACGCGGCTGCCCTCCCGGTCGAGCAGCGCGAGCAGTATGTGCTCGGGCTCGACGGCCGGCGCCCCTGTCCGTTCCGCGTGTTCCATCGCCGCCTGCACCACCGCACGGGCGTCCTTCGTGAACCGTTCGAACATCAATGCCTCCCGTACTTCTTGTGCACGGCCTGCCTGCTGACTCCGAGTTCCGCGGCGATCTCCTGCCACGACCAGCCCTGATTGCGCGCACTGCGCACCTGCACCGCCTCCAGCTGCTCCAGCAGCCTGCGCAGTGCGGCGACGGCGCGCAGTCCGACCCGTGGATCGCGGTCGCCCGCGCGCTCGGCGAGATCCGTTGCTTCGGTCATGATGTCAACTTACGTTGACACATCGGACCCTGTCAACCCTGATTGACAAATGCCGACGGCCGGCCCGAAGCCGGGCCGGCCGTCACATGTCCTGACAGGGAACGTCAGCCGTTGGTGAGCACGATCTTCCCGAACTGCTCCCCCGACTCCATCCGTTCGAAGCCTTCCCTGGCCCGGTCCATGGGCAGAATCTCGTCGATGACGGGACGTACCCCCGTCGCGGCACAGAAGGACAGCAGGTCCTCCAGCTCGTCCTTGGTGCCCATCGTGGAGCCGACGACCTTGAGTTCGAGGAAGAAGATGCGGGTCAGCTCCGCATGCGAGGGCCGGTCACCGCTCGTCGCACCCGAGATGACGAGCGTGCCGCCCGGCTTCAGCGACTTCACCGAGTGCGACCAGGTGGCGGCGCCGACGGTCTCGATGACGGCGTCCACGCGCTGCGGCAGCCGCGCCCCCGACTCCAGCGCCTCGACGGCACCCAGTTCCACGGCCCGCTTCCGCTTGGCCTCGTCCCGGCTGGTGGCGAAGACCCGCAGCCCCGCCGCCTTCCCGAGCACGATCGCGGCCGTCGCGACGCCGCCGCCGGCACCCTGCACGAGGACCGAATCGCCGGGGCGCACGCCCGCGTTGGTGAAGAGCATGCGGTACGCGGTCAGCCAGGCGGTCGGCAGACAGGCGGCCTCCGCGAAGGAGAGCTCCTTGGGCTTGGGCAGGATGTTCCAGGTCGGCACGGCGACCTGCTCGGCGAACGTGCCCTGGTAGTGCTCGGTGAGGATGGAACGGGGTTCCCTGGGGCCGACGCCGTGACCGCTCTGCCCGATCACGGAATGCAGGACGACCTCGTTGCCGTCTTCGTCGACACCGGCGGCGTCGCAGCCGAGGATCATCGGCAGTTTGTCCTCGGGCAGGCCCACGCCCTTGAGGGACCAGAGGTCGTGGTGGTTGAGGGAGGCGGCCTTGACGTCGACGACACTCCAGCCGGGCCGGGCCCCGGGAGCGGGCCGGTCCCCCAACTCGAGGCCGTTCAGTGGCTGGTCACGGTCGATTCGGGCAGCATAGACGGCGAACATGACCTTGACGATAGGCGGCACACCACTCTGACGGAACCGCAGGGCTCTGTGACACACACCCTCTTGCACTACAAGCCCGTCCGGCGTTTGAGGACGAGGCCTTTCGGGCCGACGGGGGGTCTGGGGGCACAGCCCCCAGGGCCACAAGCCCCCACGGACCCGCACCCGCCGACGGCGAACCCCACCCACGGCAGACGTCCACCGCGTCACCCCCACCCTCCGAACGGGCGGACCGGCCTGCGGGCAAAGAAAAATGGCCCCGCCCAACCGGGCGGGGCCACCAAAGCCGACGCCACGTCAGCGCCGAGCAACACCCTCCGCACGCGCCGCAGCCGCAACAGCCGCCGTAACAGCCGGAGCCACCCGCTCGTCGAACGGCGACGGAATCACGTAATCGGCAGCGAGGTCGTCCCCGACAACAGCAGCCAGCGCCTCCGCCGCCGCGATCTTCATCCCCTCCGTGATCCGAGAGGCACGAACCTGCAGCGCGCCCGCGAAGATGCCCGGGAACGCCAGCACGTTGTTGATCTGGTTCGGGAAGTCGGACCGCCCGGTCGCCACGACCGCCGCGTACTTGTGCGCGACGTCGGGGTGCACCTCGGGGTTCGGGTTGGCCATGGCGAACACGAACGCGCCCTCGGCCATCGAAGCCACCGCGGACTCCGCGACCGTACCGCCGGAGACGCCGATGAAGACGTCCGCACCCTCCAGAGCCGCCTCCAGCGACCCGGTGATGCCCGCCTTGTTGGTGAAGGAGGCGAGCTCCCGCTTGACGGACGTCAGGTCGTCCCGGTCGGCCGACACGACACCCTTGCGGTCGGCCACCGCGACATCCCCGATACCGGCCTCGACCAGCATCTTGGCGATGGCGACACCCGCCGCACCGGCGCCGGAGATGACGGCCCGCAGATCCCCGATGGCCCGCCCGCTCAGCCGCGCGGCGTTCCGCAGGGCCGCCAGCGTCACGACCGCCGTACCGTGCTGGTCGTCGTGGAAGACCGGGATGTCCAGCCGCTCCTGCAGCTTCCGCTCGATCTCGAAGCACCGCGGCGCCGAGATGTCCTCCAGATTGACGCCACCGAAGGACGGCGCCAGCCGCACCACGGTCTCGACGATCTCGTCGACGCCCGTGCAGTCGAGTGCGATCGGCACGGCGTCGACGCCGCCGAACTGCTTGAACAGAATCGCCTTGCCCTCCATCACCGGAAGGGAGGCCTCGGGGCCGATGTCCCCGAGTCCGAGCACCGCCGTGCCGTCGGTGACCACGGCCACCACGGACGACTTCCACGTGTAGTCGTGGACGAGCTCCGGCTGCTCGGCGATGGCGCTGCACACCTTCGCGACGCCGGGCGTGTACGCCAGGGACAGGTCGTCCTTGTCACGGACCGGCACCGTGGCCTGCACGGCCATCTTGCCGCCGCGGTGCAGCGCGAACGCCGGATCGAAGGAATCGAGGGGCTCGGCCCCGCCGTCCTGATCCGTATTGCTGTCGCTGCGAGGATTGACGATCTCCGCTGCCACTTTGTTTTACCCCTTAAGTCTTCAATGGTTGAGGGTGGGCCACTTCTGGTGAGAAGTGGGCGGGACCGCGCATGCCCGATCTATTGATGCGTACGGGTCATACGCGACGGGCGCGCCGCACACGCGCCCCGAGCCCCGGATGAGGGGTGTAAAGAACCTTCTTACCGGACGCACCGGGCCGAGGACGAGTCCAATAAGTGCAAGGTCACATCGCGGAACCCGAAGGTCACATCTCGGCTACAAGGATCGTCCTGAAATATATGGACACGTCCTCGACGAATCCTCGACCGGCGGTCGAACAGTGATCAACACCTCGGAGCGCAGGTCCGCATCCCGAGATGCGTCGCAGATCTTCCGGCCGGAACGCCGGATTCCCGCAGATGGTCCGGCCATGTTGTCCCGGCCTGATGCGGTTCGGGGGTCACCCGTTATCCGATTTTGACATGACGGGTCCCCTGAACGGGTGAGTCCGAATGGCAGGATGCGGTGAACCCACGAGGTCGCGACCACCCGAAGGTGAGTGTTCTCGTCGACCGATCGGCAACTCCACCCATCCGCCGGAGGAACCCACATGACCGCAAGCTCCACCCGTCGTACGACCGCCGCACGCACCCGTCTGGCAGCGGTCGGTGCGATCGCGGTCGCAGGCGCCCTGATCCTCACCGGCTGCGGTGACCAGACGGACAAGGGCGGCAGCGACAGCAGCAGCGCGGGCACGTCCTCGGCTCCCCTCGCCTCCAAGCTTCCCGCCGACATCAAGAAGGCGGGCGTCATCAAGGTGGGCTCGGACATCGCGTACCCGCCGGTCGAGTTCATGCAGAACGACAAGGCCGTCGGCATCGACCCGGACATAGCGGACGCCCTGGGCAAGCAGCTCGGGGTGAAGTTCGAGTTCCAGAACGGCAAGTTCGACAACCTGATCGTGGGCCTGCAGGCCAAGCGCTTCCAGGTGCTCATGTCGGCGATGAGCGACACGAAGGACCGCCAGAACGGCATCAACTCCGACAACGGCCAGAAGGTCGGCAACGGAGTCGACTTCGTCGACTACTTCACGGCCGGTACGTCGATCCTGGTCCAGAAGGGCAACCCGAAGGGCATCAAGTCGCTCGACGACCTGTGCGGCAAGGTCGTGGCCCTGCAGAAGGGCACCACGTCCGAGGGCATCGCCAAGACGCAGAGCAAGAAGTGTACGAAGGACGGCAAGAAGGCCATCGACCTGCAGACCTTCGACACCGACCCCGAGGCGCTGCTCCGCCTGAAGCAGGGCGCGTCCGTCGCCGACCTGAACGACTTCCCGGTGGCGGCGTACAACGCGAAGACCTCCGGTGGCGGCAAGGACTTCGAGGTCACCGGCGACCAGATCGAGGCGGGCCCGTACGGCATCGCCGTCGGCAAGGACAACGCCCAGCTGCGCGACGCCCTCCAGGCCGCGATGAGCGCGATCATCAAGAACGGCGACTACACCAAGATCCTGCAGAAGTGGAATGTCACGGACGGCGCGGTGACCGAGGCGAAGATCAACGGCGGCTCCTGAGCCACGCGCACCTCTGAAAGGCAGTCACCGTGACTGACACTGTCGACAAGGCTCCGGCGCCGTCCGTGCCGCCGGAGCAGATCAAGGCCATACCGGTGCGCCACTACGGCCGCTGGGTGGCCGGCGCCGTGGTCCTCGCCCTTCTGACGCTGATCGGCGTCGCCTTCTCCAACGCGAAGATCAACTACAGCGTCGTCCCGGACTACCTGTTCGACGCGGGCATCGTGAAGGGTGCCTGGACGACGCTGTACATCTCCGTGCTGGCCATGGTGCTGGGTGTCGCCCTGGGCATCCTCCTCGCCGTGATGCGGCTGTCGTCGAACCCGGTCACCAGCAGCGTGTCCTGGTTCTACATCTGGTTCTTCCGGGGCACCCCGGTCCTGGTCCAGCTGCTGCTCTGGTACAACATCTCGCTCGTCTTCCCCATCCTGAACCTGGGGTTCTACAAGGACGAGATGAACCAGGTGATGACGCCGGTCCTCACGGCCCTGCTGGGACTCGGCCTGAACGAGGCCGCGTACATGGCCGAGATCGTCCGGGCCGGCATCCAGTCGGTCGACGAGGGCCAGACGGAGGCGTCGCACGCGCTGGGCATGACCCAGGGCCAGACACTGCGGCGTGTGATCCTGCCGCAGGCGATGCGGGTGATCGTCCCGCCGACCGGCAACGAGTTCATCAACATGCTGAAGACCTCGGCACTGGCCTACTCGGTCCAGCTCCCCGAGCTGATCAAGAAGGCGCAGGACATCTCCAGCACCTCGCTGGCCGTCGTCGAGATGTACTTCGTGGCCTGCATCTGGTACCTGTTCCTGACCACGATCTTCAGCATCGTGCAGTACTACGTCGAACGCCGTTACGCCCGAGGTACGACGCGCAACCTGCCGGCGACGCCGTTGCAGAAGGTCAGAGCGAACGTGACCAAGATGAACTTGTTCTCCCTCTCCAACTGGCGGCGATGACCCATGACCCCGATGGTGAAAGCAGAGGGCGTACACAAGTCCTTCGGTCTCGCCCACATCCTCAAGGGCATCGACCTGGAGGTGAACCCGCGCGAGGTCTTCTGCCTGATCGGCCCGTCCGGCTCGGGCAAGTCCACGTTCCTGCGGTGCATCAACCACCTGGAGAAGATCAGCGCCGGCCGGCTGTACGTCGACGGCACCCTGGTCGGCTACCGGCAGAGCGGCGACAAGCTCTACGAGCTGAAGGAGAAGGAGGTCGCCGCGCAGCGGCGGGACATCGGCATGGTGTTCCAGCGCTTCAACCTCTTCCCGCACATGACGGCGCTGGAGAACGTCATGGAGGCGCCGGTCCAGGTCAAGCGCGAGTCGAAGGCGGTCGCCCGTGAGCGGGCACAGCGCCTGCTCGACCGGGTCGGCCTCGGCGACAAGACCGGCCACTACCCCTCCCAGCTCTCCGGCGGTCAGCAGCAGCGTGTCGCCATCGCCCGCGCACTGGCGATGGAGCCCAAGCTGATGCTCTTCGACGAGCCGACCTCGGCCCTCGACCCGGAGCTGGTCGGCGAGGTACTCGACGTGATGCGGGACCTCGCTCAGGACGGCATGACGATGATCGTCGTCACCCACGAGATGGGCTTCGCGCGCGAGGTCGGCGACTCGCTCGTCTTCATGGACGACGGCGTGGTGGTCGAGTCCGGCCACCCTCGCGAGGTCCTGACGAACCCGCAGCACGAGCGGACCAAGTCGTTCCTGTCGAAGGTTCTGTAAGCCGTACGGCGCATACGACCGGGGGCGGTACGGGGATTCCCGTACCGCCCCTTCCACATGCGCCGTCGACCGGCCGTTACTTGAGCGCCAGCAACAGTGTGTCCGCCGGCGAACACCAGACCGCCCGAGCCTCCCCGAACCCCTTCTCCCGCAGCACGCGCGCGTGCCACTGCGGCGAGGGCATGTCGCCGTCCGCGTGGTCGCCGTAGATCTCGAAGCGGCGGGCGGTCGGGCCGGCGAGGACGGGATCCTTCGCGGCGAGCTGCCACCACTCCGCCCAGTCCAGGGCGCCGTCCCGCATGGCCTGATCCATGCGGGCGTGGCGCAGGCCGCGCTCCGCCGCGTTGATCCGGGGCGTGGTCTCGTCGATCATGTGGTCGGCGTTCATGAAGACGCCGCCGTGGCGGACCAGCCCGGCGATCCGGCCGTACAGGGCCGCGAGGGGGGCGCTGTGCAGCCAGTGGAGGGCGGTGGCGGTGAGCACCGCGTCGTACGTCTCGTACGGGAGCCGCGTCGGCCAGTCCGGGTCCTTGAGGTCGGCCTCGACGAAGGTGACCCGGTCGTCGCCCTCGAAGGTGCCCCGGGCGATGGCGAGGAGCGCGGGGTCGAGGTCGATGCCGGTGCTGGTGGCGTTCGGGAAGCGGGCGAGCAGACGGGCCGTGATGCTGCCGGTGCCGCAGGCGAGGTCGAGGATGCGCGGCTCGGTCCCGACACAGGCCTCGACCATGTCGAGCATGATGCGGAACCGCTCCTCGCGGTCCGGCATGTACCACTCCTGCTGCCGGTCCCAGCTCTCCTGCCAGGCCTGCCAGTCGGTCCCCGTCGTACTGTTTCCGGTCGCAGTGGTTTCCGTCATGGAATCCCTCTCCCCTCGCCCGCGTAATACCCTGGAAGTACAGGCAGTCGTTACTTCTTCGCACCCACGACCATAGAGCGCCTTCGTAAGGACCACAAGTGGAACTGGCCTATTACTCGGACTATGCGGTACGACTCGTCAACAGCGAGGAACCGGCCCGGGGCAAGGACAACCTGACCTCCGTCGAGGCCGTCCGCGACCTGTTCGGCGGCAACGCGTCGGCGGCCCGCCGCGCCACCGACGCCGACGTCACCCGCTTCCGCTCGGTCAGGGCCCGGCTCCGCGCGGTCTTCGAGGCCGCCGACCAGGGTGACGAGACGCTCGCGGTGGACCTCCTGAACTCACTCCTGCTGGAGTTCCCGGTCAGCCCGCAGATCTCGGGCCACGACTTCCGGGACGACGACGGCCGCCCGCTGTGGCACATGCACCTGGCCGACCACCCCTCGAACGCGACCGCCGGCTACGCGGCCATCGCGGCGATGGGCCTGGCCTTCCACCTGACGGAGTACGGCGTCGACCGGCTGGGCCTGTGCGAGGCGGCGCCGTGCCGCAACTCCTACCTGGACACCTCCACGAACCGGTCCCGGCGCTACTGCTCCGACCGCTGTGCGACCCGCGCCAACGTGGCCGCCTACCGCGCCCGCAAACGCCTGGAGGCCGACCGGTCCGACAGCACGGGCCTCGCCGCCGACAGCACCCAGCGCGCGAGCGCGAACGGCGAGCGCTGATCCGCCTTCAGCGGCCGGTACCGAAAGCGCACCTTGCCGAGCACCAGATCCTCCGGGACGGTCCCGTAGTCCGTGCTGTCGCCGCCCGCGTAGGCGTTGTCGCCGAGCACCCACCAGCCGCCGTCGCGCCGCTCGGCGGCCCGCTTCACGACCAGCAGGTCCTGCTGGAACGGATGCCGCAGGACGACCACGTCACCTGGCCTGATCCGGGCGCCGTACTGCACCACGAGCCGGTCCCCGTGGTGGAGCGTGGGCACCATGGACGGACCGGTCACCTCTGCCGCCCCGAAGGGCAGCAGCGCCCGCCCGCGCTCGATCTCCTGCGACAGCTCCGGCATCCCCGGCACCTCCCCGGTACGTTCCTCCACCAGTCTCAGTCTGACCCCGGACTTTTGTCCTAAGCCCACGGGGGCACCCGCGAAATCCCCTCCCCCAGGGAGTAATGTCCCACCTGAGAAGACGATCACGAGGAAGGAACGCTCCATGCTTTCCCGCCTGTTTGCCCCCAAGGTCAAGGTCAGCGCACACTGCGACCTGCCCTGCGGTGTGTACGACCCGGCCCAGGCCCGCATCGAGGCGGAGTCCGTGAAGGCCGTCCAGGAAAAGATGGCCGCCAACGACGACCCGCACTTCCAGGCTCGCGCCACCGTCATCAAGGAGCAGCGCGCCGAGCTCGCGAAGCACCACGTCTCCGTGCTCTGGAGCGACTACTTCAAGCCCCCGCACTTCGAGAAGTACCCGGAGCTGCACCAGCTGGTCAACGACGCCCTGAAGGCCCTCTCGGCCGCCAAGGGCTCGACCGACCCGGCCACGGGCCAGAAGGCTCTGGACTACATCGCCCAGATCGACAAGATCTTCTGGGAGACCAAGAAGGCTTGATCTTTAATCATGCCTTCTGACCTGCGATTTCTTTGGTTGCAGCGTCTCCCAGTCCGCACCCGGTCCGCAGGCCGCCGAGAACGGCGTCCATGACGGTCCGGGTGCGGTCTTCTTCGCCCGGCCACAGGTGCGCGTAGATCCGCAGCGTGATGACGGCGGACGCGTGGCCGAGGACCATCTGGACCTGCTTGACGCTCGCTCCGCCGGCGATGAGGGCGGAGGCGTAGAAGTGGCGCAGGTCGTGGGTCACCATGTGCGGCAGCTCGACGGGCTTGCGGCCCTCGCGCTCGGCCGCCTCGTTCTCCCCCTTCTGCAGCTCCTTACGAGCGCAGTTCCATTCGGTCTTCCAGCGGCGGTAGTTGAGCGGTTCCCCCTCCTCCATCGTGAACAGCCACTCCTTGGAGGGTCGTGCGGCAAGGTGCGTGAGGAGTGCGTCGGTGACGACCTCGCCGACCGGCACCGTACGCCGGGACTTGGCGGTCTTCGGCGGACCGATCTTCCCGGACTGGAGGCGCTGGCGCTCGACGCGGATGGTGCCGGCCTTGAAGTCGACGTCCGACACCTTGAGGCCGAGCAACTCGCCTATTCGCAAGCCTGATCCGGCGAGGGTGACGATCGCCGCGCGGATGTACGGCGGCATCACGCGGGCCATGGCCTCGACCTGCGCGACCGTGGGCGGAGTGACCTCGTCATCCGGCATGGTCGGGAGGGTGATCCGGCGGCACGGGCTGGACGCGATGACCTTGTCCTCGACAGCCGCGGTCATGAGGCGTACGAGGACGTCGTAGACGTTACGCACGCTGCCGAGGCCAAGCTGCTCCGACAGGCTCTTGAAGAGCACCTGGAGGTCGTTGCGGCGTATGGCCGCCATGGCGCGGGCGCCAAGCGGCGGGACGAGGTGGAGCCGGAGCGCGTTGTCGGTGATCCGCTCGCCCGCCTCGCTGGCGATGAGCGACTCCTCCCACTTCTTCGCGTACTTCTCGAAGGTGATCCGTCCGGCCTGTGGGTCGACGTACTGGCCTGTGACGATGCTGGCCGTGACCTCGTCGAGCCAGCGCTGGGCGTCGATCTTCCGGTCGAAGTGGCGGGCGTGCTCCTTGCCGTCGAGGTCTCGGTAGCGGGCCCGCCATTTGCCGTTGGGGCGCTTCTGGATGTTCGCCTCGCGGGGGGTGGAAGCACCACGACCTCGGCCAGGAAGGCGCCGCCCAGCGCTACTACCAGGTCGGCTACCAGCTCGCCTGCGAAGCCGACCCACGCGGCCACGCCGCCTGGATGATGCGCGCCCTCGCCCATCAGGCACTGAGCCTCAAGCAGCCCCACCACTGCGTCGACCTCGTCGAAGGCGCCCTCACCCGCGGCCTGGGCCACGTCGACGGCCAGACCGAGGCGCTGTTGCACATCACCCACGCCCGCGCCTACGCCGCGGTCGGCGCGAAGCCTGCAGCGGCCCGCGCCCTGCTCGCCGCCGAAGACGCCCTCCTACGCGACGACGGGCCCCAGCCCAGCTACTGCCGCGTCAGCGGCCCGGCCGCCGGCACTGTCGCCAGCCACACCGCCCGCCCCCTGACCGACCTCGCCGACCACGTCGGCACCGAGCAACAACACCGCGACGCCCTGGTGCGCTGGGACCCCGAGAAGTACAAGCGCGTCCACGCCCTCACGCACGCCGACCTCGGCGACAGCCTCGCCGCCCAGGCCCGAGTCGACGAAGCCGTCGCCGCCTGGTCACAGGCCCTGACCCTGATGGAGGGCATGACGTCCGACCGCACCCGCAAAGCGATCACCTCGCTCCGCTCCACCCTCTCCATCTATCAGCGCCGCAAAGTGCCCGGAGCCGCCGAACTCGCCCGCCACGCACGCGAAGCACTGGCCTAAGCTGCCACCAACCGGCCGACGAAGGGACACAAGCCGTGGCTCAGCGGACAACCGACGACCAGCCCAAAGCCCTGCCACCCGCCCTCGAATCCATGACCCTGCTGGTCGCCGCCGTCATCGTCCACGACAAGGCCACCGACCGCGTCGTCCTCCTCCAGCGCAGCCAGAACGCCAAGTTCGCCCAGGGCATGTGGGACCTCCCCGTCGGCAAGAGCGAACCCGGCGAGCCCATCACCGAGACGGCAGTACGGGAGCTCTATGAAGAGACCGGCCTAACCGTGAAGCCGGAGTCCCTCACAGTCGCCCACATCATCCACGGCGCCTGGGGCGTCGAAGCCCCCAACGGCTTCCTCACCGTCGTCTTCGCCGCCCACGATTGGACCGGCGAACCCGAAAACCGCGAACCGCGCAAGCACGCCCAGGTCCAGTGGATCGACGCCGACGCAATCCCCGAAGACTTCGTGGACACCACCGCAAGTGCCCTCCACCGGTACCTTAGGGGAGGCCCGGAGGTCTCCCTCGACGGCTGGCAATAGAAGCGTCAAATGTGTGGCCTATCCACCTCATTGTGTTAGCCGCCATAAGATGCGGGGTGGTGTCGGAGCGTGTGCAGGGCCGCTACGCGAACCGGCTCCCTGATGCGCCCATCGGAGGGGCCCCGACGGTGGCGTCAGGATTCTGAGGAACAATCCCTCTTCGTCAACGCTATCAGTAGCGGAAATTTGCCTTCTCGCCGTCGCGGATCTAAATGATGAAAGGGGTAATGGTCTCCCCTTCTCCCAGGGGGTGGAGCTTGAGCGGTAGATCCCTGACAGCTCCGACGGCTTCCACTATTCTCTGATCGTCTGTGCTGTCAACAGCAGCAGCCTGCGCATCGAAGAGTTGGCCGAATTCAGCCCAGCCTTCGCCTGGCTTGAATTCGCACCGGAACCAGGGCTGATCAATGTCAACGAGGAAGAGGACACCAAGAGCTGTATCTCCGCTCTTCAGCTCCCACGACCGTGGCGCCACCTCTACGCCTTTCATGCGAAATTCAGCGGGACCATAATCCCTAGCGGCCCAACATATACACTTTGCCGCTCGACGCTTCTGCGACTGCCTTTCGCGAACTCACGGGGTTCATCGGCACGGCTTCGGCCACGGCGTGCGGAGACGGAACCGTGGTTAGATCACAGCTGTTTGCCTATTATTTCGGCTGCGAATTGAACGGCCTCCACCGGATCGCTTGTCAGGAACAAGCAGATGTCCTGAGTATGGGGCCACGCGAGAACGCGATATTCTCCATCTGCCGCCGAGATGGCAGGAAATTTGTCGGCAATATCACTAAACACGTCCGAATTAGAGAGGGTCAGCGACCACATCGAGATCGCTGGATACAGTGACCCCAGTATCGGATCAGCATGTGCCGCGGAGATGAGTTTCCACATCTCTTCCGTGAATACACCGTTTTGATCATGTGGTGGCTTGAACTCCTCGAGCAGAACCTTCCACTCTTCAGAACGTGTACGCATGGAGCCATCATGCCATATCTACGACGTGACGGCACTGGGGAGTCGTCGGCGGCGGTTCCCTTCGAGATGACCTCGGCGACGAACTCGACGTCCTGGTAGCGCCAGTGTCCCGTGTCGTCCTTCTGCGCCGCGTCG